>JAFGSR010000020.1 GCA_016934515.1 Sedimentisphaerales bacterium | reverse complement strand
TAGTCCAGCTCAGAGCAGGTGCGGGCGAATTATTCGTCAATGGCGTTAGTTGCGGCATTATTACGCCGGGTGGAGCCGGCGCTATTGGTGACGGTATGGACATCCAGTTCGGCTACAATAACACGAACCTTGACTATGTCAAGATTATTCCCGAGCCGGCTACGATGCTGCTGCTGAGTCTGGGTGGCTTGGCTGCCCTGCGTCGGCGTAAGTAAGTATAACGCGCATAAGGACATATAATTGGAAAATAGTATAGTTGGGCCGGTTTTGTTGTTGGAAGATGGGATACCGGAGCAGGGAGTGGCTATCTACTGGTATCCTGTTTTCCCGGCCCTTACGGAGTGCAGAAGTTATTATTATGGTTTATGGAAAGGCAAATATCGCCGACTTTTAGTTTACAGCTATATAGGAGTTTGATCCCTTTTGGGTGCTGGTTGTCGTTCAGCCTGCGTTTATGAACTAGTTAGAAATTAGAATAGTTTAATATGCCCTCGTGCTTGCATTGAAAGGGCTAAGCTATGCCCGTGATCAATGTGGAGAAATGAAAAATGAAAAAATTAATATTGATTTTAGGAATTGGTTTAATTTGTGCTGCAAACGCGCAGGCTTTCGACAACCCGGAGTGGGATCTGGTATATGACCTGGGAAGTGACGGGGTCGGCAGCCTGTCCGACATCGGTTGCGGTAACGTCAACTGGGGCGGCCCCATTATCGAAACTGTTTATGCCGATTACGTGGCAGTGGATGGTAATAATAGTAGTTATCCCGGCGGCCATTTCGGCAAGCAGGATCTCGGACTCGGTCTCAATCGCTATGGCCCCTGGTCGTTTGAAATGGTCGTGAGTACACCAGAGGGACTCTACTTTATGCCGACCATGGGTTCAAACTGGCCTATTTTTAATGGCATCAGAAATTCCGCAGGCTCTTATTATCAGGTCACAAGTCATGTTGGTAGTTATAATAACCCGGGTATGGATTTGACGCCTGCCGGTTATGACGGCACCCAGCTTCATACATATACGGTCTCCCAACCTGGCGGCGGCGCTGCCGCGGATGTCTTCATCGATGGTGTTTTCGTTACTCAGGTGTCCTGGGGAGCCGGTGCACGCAATGACAACTACGATTTTTACTGCCGTCTGTTTGACGGCATTTTAAATGTATATGAACTGAAGTTTGCCGATACGTACATTGACGAGGATGTATTCCCTTATATTGTTGTTAATCCGACAAGTGTTACGGTTACCGAAAACGGTTCTGCGGCGACCTTTACGGTTGTGATGACGGAAGACCCCAATGTTTTAGTAACTGTCCTGGTTGACCCGAACGACAATTATAATGTAACGGATTACTTCCTGGATAGCGAGGCACCCGGTGACCCGGTAACGTTGAGCTTTACCCCTTCGAACTGGAATATACTCCAGACAGTTACCGTAACGGCAGTAAACGATCCGGATACGGAAGATCTCACCGAACAGGGGCTGATCAATCTGATTTCTTCCTGTACTGATCCCAACTATGTGGGTGCTAAACAGGTTACCGTTACGATTGTTGATAATGATCAGGCATTTTTGGATATCATAGAAAGTGGGGATTCAACTGATGTAGTCGAGGGCGGCGCCAGTGACAGTTTCACGGTAAAGCTTCATCTGCAACCTACGGATACGGTAACGGTGGAGATTACCGATATAGAGGTTGATCCGAACCAGGTTAAAGTCAATGGAGCTGATATTACCACCCTTA
Organism: Sedimentisphaerales bacterium; assembly: GCA_016934515.1. Lineage (GTDB taxonomy): Bacteria > Planctomycetota > Phycisphaerae > Sedimentisphaerales > SM23-30 > JAFGSR01. Next base: position 41,750 of record JAFGSR010000020.1, on the reverse strand, counting down.
CTTTTACAACCTCCAACTGGAATACCGCTCAGACAGTGACCGTAACCGCCATTGACGATGATGGTGCAGAACCTGATCCTCACAGCGCGGATCTGGCTTTTGCCGTTACTCAAACCGGCGGCAGCCAGGAATATGACGGTCTTTCGGTTCCGAATCTTTCGGTGTCCATTGGCGAAAACGATTGCGGAATGGGACCTTTCGATCCCTTTGATGTTTCCGGACCCGAAGGCGTGCCTGACTGTATCATAAGCTTTTACGACCTGGCTGCTTTCGCCGATAAATGGCTCAGTTGCTCGTTACCAAATACGCCCGGCTGTAACAGCCTGGATGTAGGAAGTAACAAACAATTATTTATTGATGAGATGTTTTTTGAAGAATTCAGCGGTGTTACCATTACCATGAATCCCGCATTTAAGACCGGAGAAACCAATTTGCAGCGCGAAGAGCCCTGGGAAAGTGCAACTTTAAACTGGTTCAACGTGATGGAAGACGACGGGATTTACAAAATGTGGTACGAGTGTTATGACATCCCTGGCTGGCCTACTTCAGACGATACTTCTTTCTGCTACGCCACATCAACAGATGGCATCAATTGGACCCGACCCAATCTGGGTATGTTTGAATACCAGGGTAGCACGGAAAATAACATACTGTTCCGTCAGATAGGTCCCCCGGAAGGTCATTCCCGCGTACATGGTACGGGAGTATTCAAGGATCCCATGGCCTCATCAGAAAGAAGATACAAAGCGGTTGGCCAGGGTATCTGGACTGCCTCAGCACATACGATTACCGGAATGTACTCTCCCGATGGTCTGAATTGGACACGCTATCCAGCACCCATTTGCAATCTTTTTGCGGATAGTCAATACTCCGGTTTCTGGGATAATAGCTTGCACAAGTACGTAATCTATGGTCGAGCTTTTGGAGGTACAGGACGCTCATTAGGACGCTCCGAAAGTAATAACTTTGCCAGTTTCGATCCCCTGACTTTAATTATGCAGGCCGACGAAAATGACCCGCCTAACAGCGATTTATACAACTCCGCAGCTTTGAAATATCCCTACGCACCAAATATTTATTTCATGTTCATCAGCCTTTTCCAGCATGATATTAATAAAATTGATATCAGACTTGCCGTAAGTCGTGATGGTGTAAATTGGTCCCGACCTGATCAGGATACACCTTTTATTCCCAATGGAACTGAAGGAAGTTATGATGCAGGCACGATTTACATGGGACAAGGTATCATCAAAGTAGGCGATGAACTATGGCAGTATTACGGTGGTTCCCCGCTGGGACACGATGGTTGGGAGCTCGAAGATCTCATTCTACCTGGTAACGGTAGAAATTACAGCCGGGTAATCACCCGATTGGATGGTTATGTTTCAGCCGATGCCGGTACCCAAACGGGCTACTTTATTACGCCTACAATGCTTTATGCCGGCGATGAATTACAACTGAATGTTAAAGTAAATCCCGGCGGAAGTGTTCGAGTGGGTTTGCTGGATGAAAATGACAATCCGATTGCCGGCCGATCAATTGCCGATTGCGTTCCGATCACCGGAGATGATGTCGCTTGGACGGTAAACTGGAACAGCGGCTCTGACGTTTCCGCACGCGATGGTATGCCTACAAAAATGAAAGTAGAGATTACCGACGCCAGCTTATATGCTTTCCAATTTGTTCAGAATTAATGAAAGTGTGAATTTGATTAGCTTATTCCAGTAATCTGCAATCGATATAAACAAGTTCCCGGTTGTGTATTCAACCGGGAACTTGTTTTGAATATAATTGGATAGAGCAGGCAGTTTAAGGCCTGGTAGATGAGAGTAGAGATACACAGGCTGGAGTCATCAAAGATTCACAGAATCTGGAAATAGTAGCTTTCAGATGACCAGGCGATATGCTGGAGCAATATGTGATTATGAATAAGATTTGGATATTGATCTTGAGCGTATTGCTGTTGTCGATGACAGGAACCGGCTTAGCTGACCCGGAGGACTCGATCCGGGTGAATACCATATATGTCGGCGTTGATAAGCAGTTGTTTATCGATGACCTTTTCTTTGAGGAAGTTGATGGCGTCAAATTAAAACTCAATCCTGCTCAAAAAACCGGCGAGAAAAACCTCCAACGTGATAAGCCCTGGGAATGCTACACGCCCAACTGGTTCAGCATAATGGATGATAATGGTAAGTATCGTATGTGGTACGAGGCTTATGACGGCGAGGACGAAATTACCAAACCGACTACTTCATTTTGTTATGCGGAGTCAAAAGACGGCATTAAATGGACCAAACCCTCGCTGGGATTGTTTGAATATAACGGCAATAAGCAGAATAATATCCTGTTTAAACTTATAGGTCCGCCGAATTGTCATTCCCGTGTGCATGGCACAGGTGTTTTCAAAGACCCCAGCGCTCCTCCGGAGCAACGCTATAAGGGAGTAGGCCAGGGGCTGTGGGCGGACAAAAAACCTGCCTATCGAATTGCCGGTATGTATTCCGCCGATGGCTTGCATTGGACCCGATATCCTCAGCCGATTATCGATGAGCCTGCCGATAGTCAATATTCGGGCTTTTGGGATAGCAGCATCCGCAAGTATGTGGTTTATGGTCGAGCAAATCAGTGGAGTTACGGAAGGTCTGTGGGCAGATCGGAAAGTAAGGATTTTACTCGCTTGGCGCCATTGAACCAGGTATTACACTCAGACGAAAATGATCCTCCTAACAGCGATTTATATAATCCGGCGGCCGTGAAATACCCTTACGCCGCCAATGCCTACTTTATGTTCACCAGTCTGTTTCAGAAAGATCCTCAGACACTCGATATTCGCCTGGCCGTAAGCAGAGATGGATTAAATTGGACCTGGCCGGAACAGGAAAAACCCTTTATCCCACTGGGTAAACCAGGTGAATTTGACTGTGGCTCACTTTATATGGGCCAGGGAATTATAAGGATTGGCGATGAGCTGTGGCAGTATTACGGCGGCTCGCCTCAGACACATAACGGAACTTATAAAGAACTAATTCTACCGGGTTACGGTCGGAGTTACAGTCGGGTAATTAGCAGACTGGACGGCTATGTCTCAGTCGATGCAGGCCCGGAAGGAGGTTACTTTATAACACCCTTGTTGACATTCTGGGGCAATAAGCTGAAACTCAATGTAAAAGTTCGACCTGGCGGTATGGTTCGTGTGGGGCTGTTAGACGAAGTGGAAAAGGATATCCCGGATTATTCCACTGATTCATGTCTTCCGATTACAGGCGACTATATAGAAAAGACTGTCGAGTGGCAGATGGGGGCGAATGTTTCGGCTCGGGCAGGCACACCTACCCGGTTGCAGATAGAAATGAAAGACTCTAGCCTTTATGCATTCCAATTTATGGTAGATTACAGCAATTAACAATGAATCGATAAAGGTAAACGGATAGACGCCAGTTTATAAGAAGCTTATAAGGAACATACTATGCAAAGAAATTTGTTACTGTTGGTTATTGCGATGTTTTTATTGACAAGCCTCGAAGTTGATGCTGTTGAGCCGACAGGTAATAGCAAGTCGATCAACATTGGTAGTGCCAAACAATTGCTTATCGATGAGCTTTTCTTTGAGTCTGCCAAAGGAGTCAAGTTAAAAGTCAATCCGGCTACCAAAACCGGCGAAAAGAATCTGCAACGCGAAAAGGAATGGGAAAGTGCCACCCCCAACTGGTTCAATGTTATGGAAGATAACGGCAAATACCGCATGTGGTATGAGTGCTATGACATTGACGGCTGGCCCACAGCTAACGATACCTCATTTTGCTATGCCGAATCCACCGACGGAATAAAATGGACTCGACCAAACCTGGGGCTTTTTGAGTACAAAGGCAGCAAGGATAATAACATCCTGTTCAGACTGATCGGCCCGGAAAAAGGTCATTCGCGCGTGCATGGCACTTGTGTTTTTAAAGATCCCAACGCACCGCCTGAACAACGCTATAAAGCGGTCGGCCAGGGAATCTGGACTGCCTCTGCCCATACGATTACCGGTATGTATTCTGCCGATGGTTTGCATTGGACCCGTTATCCACAGCCGATTGTCAGTCACTTTGCCGACAGCCAGTATTCTGGTTTTTGGGATGAAAGTATCAAAAAGTATGTAATATTCGGCCGAGTAGGTGGACGCGGTCGATCGCTGGGCCGCTCGGAAAGTAAAAACTTTAGTAAATTTGAATCATTGAGTTTAGTATTACAATCTGATGATAACGATCCGCAGCCCTGCGATCTCTATAATTCAGCCGCCTTGAAATATCCTTATGCACCCAACACCTATTTTATGTTTATCAGCCTGTTCCAGCATAAACCGCAGACGATCGATATCCAATTGGCCGTCAGTCGAGACGGCAAAACCTGGACCCGCCCCGATCAAAACACTCCCTTTATTCCACTTGGCAAAAAAGGTGAATTTGACTGCGGTACTATCTATATGGGGCAGGGAATAATACGAGTAGGTGATGAACTTTGGCAGTATTACGGCGGCTCAACGCTAAACCACGCCGAAGGCGAACTGGAAAATCTCATCAAACCGGGCAACGGCCGATTCTATAGCCGAGTAATTACCCGGCTGGATGGTTATGTCTCTGCCCATGCCGGTGCCGATGGTGGGTATTTTATTACGCCGCCAATTACTTTTAAGGGTAATATCCTCAAACTAAATGTCAAGGTTGCTCCCGGTGGCTCGCTGCGCGTCGGCTTACTCGATGAACAAGGCACGCCGATTAAATGGCGATCAATTGACGATTGCCTGCCCATCACCGGCGACCACATCAATACTATTGTTCAATGGAAAACCGACGGCGATGTTTCCAGCCGAGCGGGTAAACCAACTAAACTGCATGTTGAAATAATAAATGCCGACCTTTACACCTTCCAATTCGATAAAGGTTATCCGTACCGCATAAAATAAACGGTTCAATATGTTTATAATTAAACTTTATCAAATTCACTGGAAAATATTATGTTGGAGAAAAGAGTATTTACATTCTTCCTTATATTGGTGGCTTCATTAAGCAGTGCTTCATGGGCGGTCACCTGGGACATCCTGAATGAGGAATATGGCAACGGTTCAGGACAGATTTCCTTTAAAAACACTTACACTTGGCAGTGGGGTGGTATTCCGACTGAGACGCGATACAACGGCTATGTTAATCTGAACTTCACGAGCGCGCTCAATTATGCTACACGCACCAACGGTACCATCGGGATGCCATCGGACGGAAACTGGCGGATAGATGTCAAGATGACTCTGCCCGGTAAAATGGGAGCTACGATTTACCTGGCGGATAATCAAGCGACCCGGTGGGGTTCCATTATTACCATTAACCATCTTTATAACGAAACCGTGGCTCACCCGGACACCATCGGGGATTACAATCTGCGGATACCTGACGGCGGCGATATTGCCCCGACAGGATTTGACGGCTCAGCACCGCACATTTATTCGTTCAGGAGCGTTGATGGTATAGTAACGATGTTATTGGATGATATTTACCTGGGAACAATTACCGCAGGAAGTGGGGCGCAAGGTGACAACTGTGAATTTGTGATTGGTTTTGGCTCAGGGTTAAGTCCCGCCCCGGGTACGGCAACGATGTATTACGTCAAAATTGCTTCATCAGGTCAAACCGAATGGCTGGTCAGTGACTGCTGTTATGGCTGTTATGGTCTGCTTGATTTAACCTATCTGGCACAATTGGCCGGTAACTGGCTGGCAAATGCTTGTGATAATCCTTTCTGGTGTGGCTGCAGCGATTTGAATCGCAGTGGTAATGTTGACCTTGCCGATTACGCAATGGCTGCCGGCGGTGCCGATAGAGTTACTTTGTTCGAAGGGGTTTCAAGTAATTTCTGTGTTATTAATATCGGAACACCCACCGCAGTGGAATTATATGCCGCCGAACATCTCAAAGATGCCTTTGAACTGGCAACCGCAGTGCGACCCGTCACCGGTCCCAGCGAAGGGTTAAATGAGATTCGCCTGGGCGTAGCGGATAAATTTACCACTGCGGGACTTTGTGATTCGGCTTCGGAACAGGCGTATGTTATTACCCGTTCGGGCGACGATATCGAATTGGTGGGTAAAACGCCGCCGGCGGTCTTGTGGGCGGTGGATGACTTCTGCGAAAAAGTGCTGAAGGTCAGTTGGCCGGCCTATGACAGCGGTCCTATGCTGGAAGGTTCTCAGCAATCAACACTGGTTGCAAGTGGGATATGTGAAACTGATGCACCTGATTTTGAACGGCGGGGATGGCATATGGGCCATGCCCTGGATGGTCCCGACTATGATCAGCAGATAGTGGATTTCATGGGGCACAATCGACAGAACATCAAGCTGACTCAGCATCAGCACGTCCCCACCCCTATTGTAAAAAATGGCCTGGCGGAACGCGGCATTGAGCCCGACACTAACAGCCATTCTTTTTGGTGGTTGATACCGTCCAGTGTTTATTGCGCTTCCCATCCCGAGTATTTCCCCGAAATTGACGGAGTGCGAACCTGCCCCGATCCGGGTAGTAATCCCGGCAGTGTAAATATTCAACTGTGTGTTTCGAATCCGGATGTAGCTCAGATCATAATCGACAAGGCACAGAATTTCTTTAACGATTATCCGGAGGTCAAAATATTTGGGATTTGTCCCAACGATGGTAGTCTCGGTTGGTGCGAAAACATCGACTGTGTCTCACTGGACGGCGCCCAAGCGGGCACGGGTATTCACAGCAATCGGCTAATGTACCTGGTTAATACCGTCGCTAATGCCATAGCTATCAGTCATCCGGATCGTTTCATCGGCACCTTTGCTTATGACACTACCCGGCCGCCGCCCGATGTCGAAGTTGCCGGTAATGTCAAAATTGTCTATTGCACGACCGGACGTAATTTCATGAAAAAACTGACCGATCCGACTGATTCGACAAATGCTCTCCAGATAAGTGAGATACAGGGGTGGATGAGTAAAGGAGCATATGTTTATTTGTATGAATATTATTATTACTCCGGTAGTGAATTTTGTCCTTCACCGATTGCCCGTACTCTCTGTAAAGAATATCCGGAATTACTGGCTTTAGGTGTCCATGGGTTATTTGCCGAAACCAATCCTGCCCATTGGCCGTTTATGCGATTGGTTAGTTATGCTTCAGCGCGTTGCGCTTGGGATACCTCGATAACCTATTCTGAATTGCTCAACGATTATTGTAGCAAGATGTACGGCCCGGCGGCAACGTCCATGCAAGCCTATCACCTACTCTACGAGACAACTTTGCGGAATGAAATCCCGGTGTTGACTATGGGCACTTCAGCGATCCAGTTGTTCCCGCCGGCGTTGGAAAGTGAAATGACAACCCTGGAAGGTTATCTCGTCAGTGCCGCAGTTGCCGCGGCCGGCGGATCACAGGCTAATATCGACGCGGTACAGGCCGAACGCAATGCCTTCGATGTGTTTAAGTCAGTATCGGTGGACCCGGCCGATATTCCCGGCATCGGACCTAATCTGGTGACCAATCCCGGGGCTGAAAGCGAATCGGCTGGATGGAGTTCACAAATCATAGGCGGTGGCTCTTATACCATGGATACACCTTTTGGAAGCGGTCATGACGGTAATCGAGCCTTTCGTATCCAGTACAATAGTGGTGTAACCAACAAAGCCCGTTGGATCCAACTGAATATACCCATTACTCCCGGAAAGAAATACGCCGCTCGATTCTGGATACGTGCCGATTGTCTGGTTTCCTATGGTCGCCTCGTCCTTATGCAATACAGCGGTGAATACGATGTCTATCTGTCTTGGGAGGACTCTTCCGGTCAGTGGGTGAAGCTGGTAATCCCGGAATTTACCGCGGTTAATTCCTCCGTCGATATTTTTATGGAAATGTACGGCTTAGGTACCGGCGATCATGTATATTTTGACGACGTGTTTTATGCAGAACTACCTGCAGAGGTTGACCCAATATAGCGCAGCAGGACTTCTAAATAAAATCTTTAGAGGTTAACTCCAGCAAGTAATTATAGTGACATGCTCATAAAATAGAACTTATTAACGCCCCGGATTTATTTAACATCCGTACCCTCATTTAATATGTTAAAAAGCACAGCTGAGATGGGAAGATTAAGCTATTTAGATGAGTATGAAAGATGGATATATTTTTATAGTGACCTTTTGAATAGTATGGCTGAAGCAAATTACAAAGAACTTATAGCCATAGATAAACAAACCCAGAACAGCACAAGTAAAATATTTACTGTTGAGAATAGTCTGCTCAGAATATTAGATAAAGTATTTTATATACTTGGCAAAACATAGATAGCTGTAGGTGGAGCGGCTTGCTTGGACTTGACTTCTTAGCATATGTTTCATTTATGAAGTAACTAACTCCTGATCCTTATGCAAATTGGCTTGTTGCTTCGCATTAATGGCTTCATAATCGTCGAAAACGCAACCTGTGCTACCGCAGCGGTCACATTTAACCCGGTTGCCGTAATCATCGCGACATTCACCCTTGCATACTGGCTGGACAAATTCTGCCTCTCCGAACTGCCATGGTACAACTCCCTAACTTATGTTGATTGTGAGTATTGTGCCAATATTTTACTAGCTGTCTAGCAATACAACGTGGTTTCTATTGAACATATCAGACGGAAGGTGGTCACTGCTCCGGACAGCCCTCAAGCAACTCGCTAGAGCGTTCTTGGCATCATCCTGCTCAAACAGTTTTTGAGCGTTTTGGTTTTGATTGAGTTCAGACCATTGGTCATATCGGCAAATGTTCTCAATTCTGACCAGCAGAAGCTTCGATTCCGTCTATCAACCGTCACTTATTGTCATTCTCGTATTGTCATAAGTGTTATTCCAACAAAGACATATGATTACAGATCCGCCATTTTGGGGCGGTTAACCCGTGTAGTTACTGTTGCGAATGACTGGAAATTGCTAAAAAAACTTAACGAGATTTCTTCCATATGGCTGAGATCAGAAATTTTTTCAAATAATTGTTTGACAAGCGGCCAGAAGTATATTAGTATATATGCAGATACTTATATGGATGAAGAAACAGATAATTTAGCTCGCTGGCTGAAGGTTCTCTCGGTAGGGGCGCGACTGAGGATTATCCAACTTCTCAACGGTCGTAGCCTGTGTGTTAACGCCTTGGCACACCAACTGGATATAACGCAGAGTGCAGTCTCACAGCATTTGCGTGTTTTGCGAGAAGCCGGCCTTGTAATGGATGAGAAACGTGGCTACTACGTCCATTATCGACTTAATGAAGAGGCCTTATCTAAGTGTAAAGAAGCAATTAACCATGTGTTAGAAGTGAAGTTAGATAATTACCCAGTCAAGAAAGGAAGACAGAAATGTGTTGCTGCAAAGAAAACAAAGAAGGCTGTCAGAAACCGGAGAACTTGAAGGGAAATCCAAAGGACTGTTCGCCGGAGCAGATCCGCGAATGTCACGGTGAAGCAGAGGATCACCCTTGTGCAGGCAAAAAGGAATAGTCAGCCAGCAGGGAAGAGCAGATCAGCAGCAGATGATTTTGCCTGTTTTTCCGAATCCGTTGATCCTGTTGGGAGAGTGGTTCCTACCCCTTCCTTGGTCTGTCTCTCATGCAAAGCGACTGTATATGTGATGCAGTCCTCCAAGAATCGGCTTGCTAACAATCTTGCCGTCTTTTTAAATTGGCTTGTGTTCCGACGAACCCTTTTTAAGTGACATATGAGTTCTGCTGACAGCAATGTTTAAAAAGGTTTAGGGTGTATAAATTGATCTGAGTATTGCTAATACCTCAACTACCCCTAACACATCTTTTGATGTTGTCAAGCTGGGTAAGAACTTTCTTGCTCATACCAAGATATAGTGGTATTCTTATTTTAGCTTTCATAGCAGAAATATTCTTAAAGAGGTATAAATGAAAAAGACCAATCGACATTGCAGTCGCAGAGACTTTCTCAGGCTCGCTGCAGCCGGCACTATCGCGAGTATGGTTCCCAGTTGTGTTACGGGTGTCAAAGAAAAAAATCGACCTAATATTTTATTCGTCATTTTCGACGACCTTCGTCCAACGTTAGGGTGTTATGGAAATAACGAGATTAGGACTCCATATTTAGATGAATATTCCAGGCAATCGATGGTGTTTCGACAGAGTTACTGTCAGGCGGCTGTATGCGCCCCTTCCCGGGCCAGTGTAATGACTGGCTTGCGGCCGGACACCTCGCATGTATGGCACCTGAAAGACAAATTCAGAGTCAACATGCCCGATGTCGTAACCATCCCCCAGCATTTTCATGCTTACGGCTACTATACTGTTTCCATGGGCAAAATATTTCACAACTACATGCCGGACCCCGTTTCTTTTGATGAAGCCGATCTGAGACCCGAAGCATTCAACACCCCGGATATGATCGACAGAGACGCTGAAACCTTCTATTACGATGAAGAAATCAAAAAAGAACACGCCCTGGTAAGGGCAGAACGTATTCGTGAAAACCCAGATCGTTATGGGGGCGGCTGGGCGTACGGCAGGAGTACAGAGTGCGCCGATGCGCCCGACGAAGCACTTTATGACGGCGCTCAGACAGAATTGGCTATCGAGACGCTTAAGCGATTGAAAAATAAAGATCAGCCCTTCTTCCTGGCTGTCGGGTATTATCGACCTCACCTGCCGTTCGTAGCGCCGAAAAAGTACTGGGATCTGTACGACCAGGACAGTATTTCCCCGGCCGCCAATCCGTTTTTGCCCAAGGATTCGCCGATCATGGCTATGAATTCGGCATATGAGTTAAATTCGTGTTATGATCTGGAGCATGTAAAGCATCCGGCGATTGGGTCATTGCCAGAAAAGACCGCACGTCTTCTCAAGCACGGTTATTATGCATCGGTCAGTTATGTTGACGCCTGCTTCGGAAAATTGATCGCTTCTCTCAAGGAGCAGGGTCTGTCAAAGAATACTATCGTAGTCGTCTGGGGTGATCACGGGTGGAAACTGGGTGAGCATGGCAGTTGGTGCAAGCAGACCAATTATAATATCGATACGCGTGTGCCGCTAATCATTCACGCACCGGCCATGCAGGCCAAGGGGCAATCGTGTGATAAATTAACGGAATTAGTGGATATTTATCCTACGCTGTGCGATCTGGCTGGATTAGAGATTCCGGAGAACCTTGAAGGCACCAGCCTTAAACCGTTATTAAACAATCCCGATCTATCATGGAAATCGGCTGTTTTCAGTCAATACCATCGTCGGCCGAAAGTATCGCTGGACAAAAAGCGTTATATGGGCTACTCGATGGTCACTACAAAATATCATTATGTAGAATGGTACTACTGGGACGAAGTCAAACAGGTAGCCGGTGATCACGTTGGGACTGAATTGTACGATCTAACCCTTGATCCACAAGAGAATGTCAATATCGCCAATCTACCTGAAAATATCCCTAAAGTGATCAAACTGGCCAAGCAACTCAAAGCAGGCTGGCGGGCCGCTTTACCGAAATAGCGCTAAACTATAGTGCACTTGCATTTCAAAACGGTTCTGACAATATAAATGAGAATATTAAAATCTTAAGATCACTAAGCCTGTATGAACTGATTGCGAACCCGTTCTAAAAGCTTTTTCGTTGCGATTATACCGTCGTCCTCGCTGAGTTTACTACCTTCGTATTCGACATCGATGTAGCCGTTATATCCTGCATCGAGGACGATTTTAATGGCACGGTAAAAATCGGTATGGATTTCATTACCCTCATCGTCAAAATCATGACTTTTTGCACTGACACCCTTAGCAAACGGCATTAGCTCGGCAATACCCTTATAGCGATCATATTCGTGAAAGTTTCCGAAATCCGGCAGAGTCCCGCAGTTAGGAAGGTTAACTTTTTTCATTACCGACGACAGCCATTGACCGTTGGAACTCAACCCCCCGTGATTTTCGACAATGACGTTAAGTCCAAACTGCCTGGCATAATCGGTCAACTGGTACAGTCCGTCGGCTGCAAGCTTGAGCTGTTCGTCATAAGAGCCTTCTGAATGTGCATTGACGCGAATAGAATGGCACCCAAGGTATTTCGCAGCTTCGAGCCACTTATAATGATTTTCCACCGCCTTTTTGCGCTTATTCCCGTCTGGATCACCAAGGTGCCCCTCCCCATCGCACATGATAAGGACCGCTGTTATACCATTATCAGTTTGGCGTTTCTTCATTTCGGCGAGATAATTTTTGTCTTGAGCCTTGTCCTTGAAGAACTGGTTAACATACTCGACGGCATCGATACCATAGCCCCGAGTGGCAGCGGCGAATTCAAGGTTGTCCATCTTAGGCTCCTGTTCTCCAAAAAGCCTTCGATGTAGCGACCACTGCGCCAGAGAAATCTTAAACGGAAGCTTATTTTGCCCTACTATGACAGAATTACAACCCGTTACATATAAACCACCGATGATCGCGCCTGTAGCCTGCAAAAAAGTTCTTCGCCTCATAACTTTTTACTCCTTTTATGGATATAAGACTATTTCATGACCGCCAAACCAGGCAGTCTTAATCGCTTAGTTGTTATAAGCGCTTATAATAATAGCTTAGTAGCTCGCGATAATCAAATCAATTTGATTGTCTGAAATTTCTGATTTCAATGTTTGTTAAGCATTTAGTTCAATTCAGGACTTTTTACCGAGTTCGGAAAGCCAATGCTTGTCGGGTAACTGGAAGGGGCGGAATTTTTCACCCAGGCCTTGCTCTTCACTGTAGAACAGGGCCCGATGGAAACCGAGTCGATTGGCCAGGGGGGAATCGATCAATTGGCTGGAATCCGAAGCGCTCATTTGGAACAGTACCCGATTGTCGAACTCTTTGATGGTCTGTCGGTTCAACATCCGTTCCAGGGTGGCGTAAGTATCGACCCATATCAAGGTGTGGACGCCCACTAGGGGGCCGTCACAAACGATGTCGGCAAAGAGTCGGTCGGTCGGAGTAGCAGCTTCTTCGGAAATATTGAAGCTGAAGTCATCTTCCGATTTTCGCAGCACCCGATAGCGTTGGAGTCCGTAAATAATCAGGTAAACTGTTTCATGGTCAGAATGTTCGCTTTCCAGTCGTTGTTGTATTTGCTCATGGAGTTGTGCGATTACCTGCGGCACTTCACGCCAAGGAACAGCGTTGTGATTTTGTCCCAGGAGCGAAGCGGTTTCTTTGAGAAAATCCTGTCGTGAAGAATCAGCGGGGCTGCCGTCCAGAATAACGAATCTATCCAAGCCCGACTGAAGCTGGACCGAGAGGCTTACCATAGCCGCGGAGAGCAATCCCATCGCTGCTTCGTCGCGTTGGCCCACGATGAGCAGGTTAGCTCCGCTTTGTCGGCGAAACGTCACCGCTGTCGATTCTTTTATAGCAACGGGCTCGCCCAGCCAGGCACGGGCGGGCTTTTTGTAATCTTTCACTTTTGTTTGCTGTAAAAAACGTTTCAGCGTGTCACAATCTTCAATTTTGGCCGGCACGTTTCCTTCAAATACGATCTGAGGTTTATATTGAATTTTTCGTTCCTGGGCCAGTTTTGTTACCTGGTTAAGGTAATCGTCGCGTTGATCGTCGGGCAGCCAGGCCGTTTGAAACGGATTATTTCCTGCGACGAGGCCACCGGTGTCGTTGTATATAGCCTCACCCGGTCGGGAAAGCAATCTTGCGGCGAGGTTTTCATCGTCTAAAATTAATTGGGAGTCTGCTTCGGAGCACTGCAAAGCGATACGTACCGCCATTTGTCCGATGACGCTGCGGGCCAATCCGAAGGAGCCGCCCAGACTCTGCGAGCCGAGAATAACATGAATGCCGAAGGCCCGGCCCTGGCGTACTAATTGCTCCAGGGTAATGGCGGCGTCCTGGGCCAATTTGTCATCCTCGCCGAAAAATACCTGAAATTCATCCACAATCAACAACGTACGGGGCAGTTTTTTCCCTGTTGCCTGCCGATAAGAAGTTAAATCCTGCACCGCCGCCTGTCGGAATAATTCTCCGCGCCGGGCCATTTCCTGGTCCAGTCGTTGTAGGATACTGAGTCCGAACTCACGGTCGCTTTCGATGGCGATTGCCCGGGCGTGGGGCAGCTTATGAGTGACGTAGGTTTTGAATTCCACGCCGCGTTTGAAATCAATCAGGTAAACTTCCATTTCATCGGGATCGTACCAAAGCGCCAGATTGGTAATTATCACGTGGAACAGTGTTGACTTACCCGATCCGGTCTTACCCGCGATGAGGGCATGCTGGGCCATATCCGAGCCTAGTTTGAGATGCTGACTGCGTTTGACTCCGGTGCTGCCAATGGTTAAATCCATTAATTTGCTGCTGTTGGAGGTCCACATAAGTTTCGGAGCAGGGGCCACGGTTGCGAAAGGTACTTCCACCCGGGAGGCGTCTTTGGCGGCCCGCCCCACGGTGTGCACCAGCCTGGTAAGGATTTCCTCTGATGGCGGCTGGCTTAACAATATAGGAAATTGACTCAACACCCGATCCTGCCAGACGAATTGCCCTTCTTTTTTATAAAGCAGATGAATGCTTTTGGACAGGAGTTCTGCCAGTTGAAATTCGTCGGGTATTTTTATACGCGAATCATAAGCGATCAGCGTATAAACTCCGCACCTTTTGCCGCTGTTGACAATGCTATTGAGCCGGTGTAGTGATTCTTCGTTGAACCCGACGGGGAAATCCGCCACGACCAGGAAACGATATGGTTCAGCCAGTTCACCGGCCTGGAGATTATATTGTTCGATGGTTTTGAATTCATTGCGCAGGTATTTTTGTATTACCGTTTCCATGTGATCGGTCAGATCGGCCAATTGCTGTTGAATGTGGGAGGTATCGGTCCAGATACGTCGACCGGCCAGTGCTTCCGAATAATCCGAAGCGTGCATAAACCCGGCGAAATTTTCGCCCAGACTTACCGGATCGACAATAGTAAATCGTACCCGGCCCGGTGGAATATCGGTCATCAGAGCCAGCATTATTGCCTGCAAACCGGCTATTGCCATTTGGCGCCCTTCGCCGGCGGTTTCGAACAGTACGGAACAGTTATCAGGAAACGACAGCACCGCCGGTAGTAATTTAAGGGCGTTTTCATGGGTCAAACCGGCTTTTTCACGTACCGGTTCAGCCAGCCGGTTTAAATCCAGCTTGAAATTACCGATTTTTACCAGCGAGGCGAAATTTCTGGGAGGTTGCCAATTATTCCAGGGTGAACTTTCCTGATCTGGGCTGGTGGATGGGTTGAATTGCTCGCTTTGGTCCAGTAATTTTTTCAGGCATAATATACTTTGTTGCCAGCGTTGATGGAGTTGCCGGTGGTCCGATTCATAACGTTTTTGCAGTTCATGGGTTTGCTGCTGGTAGTCCTGGTCGATTTTGATGAGTTTGTCCTGTAATTTTTGTGAGAGATGGGACAACTCATCGTTGTATTCTTTTTCAATTTTTTGCAGCCGGGCGGTTCGTTTCAGGGCGAGTTTATTGTGCCGGGTATGCAAACGCGTTTCGATTTTCTTTATCAGCCGATCACGTTTAATCTGGATTTGGATTTTAACCTGCTGATACTGTTCCCGTGCCCGGTTGATTTCATCCTTGATATTTTGCAGTGCCTTTTGTTCATGCTGTTCCAATTCGGCCAGTTTTATCGTTTCTCGCTGGGCCAGAATTTTTTCCGCCAGGTCCAAAGCCTCCTGTAGAGGGACAAAGCATCGCAATACCTGTTGACCGGCCTTGTGCCACAACAATCGACCGAAAAACAAAACCGCCGCCAGTGTTATTCCCAAAGCAATTGCTGCGGTTACATACCACGAGACCCACTGGTTGGCCCAGTAGTATTGAATTGCCGCTGTTGCCCCGCCGACGATTCCGCCCAGGATCACTATCAGCAAAAGAGGAATGATATCGACAAAAATTTCCGGGATTTTCAATAGTTCCAGTTCGTCGAGATGATGCTGGGCCAAAACCTTTTGTTTTTCAAATTGAATCCTGAGCTTTTCGCTATCGGCCTCGACGATTGCTTCCGGTTCCGATCCGGGAGGTATTTTCCGGCGATACCTATTTAATAAACCAATTGCGTGCATACGCAATTCGTCCAACGCCAGATGGGCTTTTGCGAGCCACTCTTTGAGGGAGTTTATTTCCGCGCGACATTTTACCTGGGCCCCCTGGGCGATGTTTTCAGCGGTTATGATCTCATATTCACTTTGCTTTTTGGCTTTTTGCATTTGCGTATCGGCAGAACTGATGATTCGATCACGACGTGTTTCGGGAATGCCCTTCCCGCGGGCCAGGGCGGATTTAAACTTTTCCTCTGCCGCCAGCAAATGCTTCTGACGGTCGGCCTCGATGGATTCCTGCCGCATCTGATAATCGGCCTGTGCTTTTTTCTGCGACTCATTTTTTTTAGTTTCTGCTTTGTTCCAAGCCTGTTGATAGCTTTGCTCGATCTGAGATTTTGCCGGTTCGATCGCTTCGGCGCTGAGCTTTAATACTTCACCCAGCGCTATCATTTGCAAACGCAGATAGTCACCATCCGGTTTAGGGCACTTGTCCTGAATGTACCGGTCCAAAAGATCCGTCATGATCTGCGATCCTTTATCCGCAAAAAACGTTTATTCGCTCTAACAAAACGAGTGTTCGGCCAGGCAAAAGGACTATTAACGCTGTTTTTAACGTATTTTGTTAGGGTTTCATAGTTCCATTATTGACAATCTCGCCTGACCCGATTCAACACCATATCTAAATGATCCAGTGCTAATTCACTCATCCGCAACTGCGCCCGGAGACGATCCAGGTATTGTTTTTCGAATTTGCGTGCATTTTCATCCTGCCATTTACTTCGGGTGCTGTTCCATTTGATCCACAGTTCCTTGGCTGCCCGATTTATCTGTGCCTGGTTTGCCTTAACACCCATCGTTGACTCCACGATCTATGAATAATAAATTCCTGCTTATTTTTATATCGACTGATTATGATTATTATGCTTATTGTTATCGTTCGTTTGGGGCGTCTGCTCTGTCTGGGCGGGAGCTTCATCCGGTTTTGCATTTGAGTTCGGCGGTTCGCTGCGGGTGACAGCTTCCTGGTCCTGGTCCTGGCCCTGGAACGGGTAATTAACGCTGTCTGGAATATTGGGCGTCACTTCGCTGGGCGGATTAATTTCCAGGTATCGTTCCAGCGCCATCACCATCGAATCGATCTGGGCTCGTGCCTGGGGCAGGTCCATCTCCACCAGATTCATCAGGCTATTCGCCGCCGCCTTGAACGTCATCGCCTCTTCTTCCAACTTCATTATCCAGAGTTTGACATTTTTGCATTTGGTCTGGGCCTCTTCAAAACGCATTTTGGCCAAGGCTATTGCTTTGCGTTCATCGAGATAAGAAGAATTGCTTCCCAGCGGCGACTTATCCAGGTACTCCTTACGCTTCAACACCTGTTTGGCCTGGGTGTAGGCCTCGTTTCTGACTCTTAATTGATTTTTCCAATAGCGATCCTGTTCCAAATTCAGCCACAGAAGCGTGCGCTGCACCTCGGAGTCCGCTTCTTCGATCGCAGCCGAGACCGTGTGGGCGAACTTCAGCAACGCCGCCTCGAATTCCTTGAGTGCCTCAAGGGAATATACTCGTGCACCATTGCTCATGCCTGCCCCCTAGTGTTGTTGCAGATAGTCTTCAATATGCTTTGCCTTTTTGACCAGAAAAGAGGCATGTCTATTCGATGAGTCCATAAACCGGCTCAAGGCTTTGATTGTCTGGTTGAATTCCTCTTCAAATTTTCGCTGTTCCTGATCGCGCCAGCTCTGCTGCAGCGCCTGCATCCGCGCATGGAGCCGATTGATTAAACTTTCCAGCTCCGAATTAAAACGAGTCAGTTCCCGTGCGAATTTTTGCAGTTCCTCGGGGTCAACATCGGCTTTGGCCATGACAATCTCCGTAATTTGTTTTATTTAGTACCTATTGCGGAAGAACAGGATTGGTGGTCTTACGCGTAGCTTAAGCATGTTTTTCCGACATTTTTCCGCTTTCCGCAACATATACCGGCTAATAATATTTTTTGATCACAATTTATCCATGAGCTATTATAACAGATTTAGGTGTCTTCCGCAACGTGCAATTAAAGTTTCGTTTAGTCATAAACATTTTGCGTTTTTTTTCCGTTGGTTACCAAGAAATCCATGACAGAAACGCCGTGGTTTTTTCATACCATCTTGTTATTAAAGACTTGAGGTAACTTAAAAATACTTCCGGCAGAATGTAATCGGAGATGTCATCAAGTGTTTCCCGTAACGTCAGTGTATGTTATATATTTGTTTTATATATTTAATGTTCCAGGGCTTTATCTATAATATTAGCAGCGCCACCAAGAGGTCCGATGAAAGAGTCAATTTTGCTTATGCAGATTTTTGTGTTGTTCCAGTGAGTAGATAGAATGTTTTTTTGCAATGACCGCATCAATGTTGAGACGGCCTGGTTACCGGCGGTTCCTATGAGCCAGTCAAAGACGATTATTTCGGGATTTACGACGTTTGCGATTGCTGCGACAGCTCTTGCCAGGTAGTCAAAAGCTTCATCGATGATATGTGAAGCGAGCCGGTCACCGTAGGCAGTTGCTTCGAGGACTGCTAAGCCGCTTATCTTGTTTTTTTTATTAAGAACGCTATCGGTACTTTCGTTGATGATGGAGATCGCGTGGTTTTTTAGGGCAGGAAGGGCGGCGACGGCTTCAAGGCAGCCGATTCCTCCGCATCTGCAACAGACGGGTTTGTCGGTAACTCTTATGTGCCCAAGTTCGCCAGCCAGATTATTTTGGCCGCTGATATAGTTTCCCGCAAGTTTTAAGCCACAGCCAATGCCGTTTCCATATTCGATATACATTAGATTGTCATGGCTGCCCTGGATTTCGAGACGGTCGAGAGCCCGTATTTTTGCCATGCTGGTATTGATTAATGTTACAGGGATAGCGAACTTCATTTCAATTAAGTTAGCCAGGGGTACATTTTCCCAGTTTTCAAGTGTACTACAATAAATGGAAATTCGTTGGTCAGTGTCGATGATACCCGGGTCGACGATAGCGATGCCGAGGCATTTTTCGTCGCTGAGAGAAATGGAATTTTTGAATTTTTCTAAGAATGAGATTATTTTGAGAATCTTTTCATTTTGCGGCAGATTTTTCAGGTCGATAGAAGCTTTGTTTTCTGCGATTTTCTGATAAGCGGTGTTAAGAGCGATTGCTTCGAGTCCAATTGCACTATATTCCACAGCGATACAGAAGCCTTTTTCCGGGTTAAGGCTGATGCCCCGTTTTCTTCTTGGTCCGCTGGTATCTGCGAGTTTGGTTTCGATAACAGTGTTGTTTTGCAGTAATGCGGCGACAGCTCTGGATGTTGCAGCGTGGGGCAGGTGGGTTTTCTGGACAATGCCAGATCGTGAAATTGAGGTAAAATCTCTAACTGTTTGCAAAATACTGGTTTGTGTGCCATTTTGGGAAAGTTTCCTGAGCGTTAATATATTACTTGACAAAATAAGGGTCTCCTAATAAACTAATATACAATGTTATTATATTGTATAGCAAAAATAATAGTTTTTGTCAATCATTCAAGGATTAGGAGTTTATTATGTCAAAAGAGGGAAGAAATGAAGTTCACACTACTGGCGAGGAGTCAGAAGGCGGCATCACTTCAAGTTATGAAACAGGTGACGGCGTTGAGTTGAAGGTGAAATACTCGTTTTTTGGCTCAATATATGACGAAGACGAGAAAAACGCTGTTTTGGAAGCAATGGAACAGGATTCTTTAACAATGGGACTCAAGGTTCAGATTTTCCAGGAAGATTTTGCTAAGTTTCATGATGTCAAGCATGCCTTTGCGGTTTCTAACTGTACAACAGGTATGCACTTGTGCACTCAGCTTTTTGATTTAAAAGAGGGAGACGAGGTAATTATCACGCCAAATACTTTTATTGCAAATTCGCTGGTGCTTCTCAAGGAAAAGGTGGCACCGGTTTATGCTGACATTGATCCAAGGACATTTAATATTGATCCAGCTGAAATTGCGAAAAAAGTAACATCAAAGACCAAAGCTATTTACGTTGTCCATTATGCCGGCCAAATGTGCGACATGGACCCAATTATGGAGATTGCCAGAAAGCATAATATTTTTGTTCTTGAGGATTGTGCACATGCTCATGGAGCTACTTATAAAGGCAAGAAGGCGGGATCGGTTGGTGATGCAGGAGTTTTTAGTTTTCATTCTCTGAAAAACATAACGACATGTGGTGAAGGCGGCATGATTACTACGAATAATGACGAGTGGGTCAAGCCTATCGAGGCGTTGCGTTGTATGAATCTGGGGCAGTGGGATATTGGCCAGACGGAGTTTACATTTGGCAGGAATAGTCTGAAAAAGGTTATCGATGGTAAATACAGCGACTATTGGGTGCCCTCACACTTTGATGTTCAGGATTACAAAGGCCATTGGGGCAATAATTATCGCATGAATGAGATTCAGGCAGCAGTGGGCATTGCACAGGTCAAAAAGATTGACATGCTAACCGAGAAAAGGCGTTATAATGCCAGATATATCAATGATGGCATCAAGGATATTGATGGCGTGAATGGAGTTTACGAAGATCCAAATTGCGGCCATGTATTTCATCTATATACATTGACTCTTGATCCTGAAGTATATGATCGTGACGGGTTTTTGCGAGTTCTATATCGCGAGTTTGGTGTACAGGGAATTCTGCATTATCAGCCAACATATCACTTTACGGGTTTGCAGAAGCTTGGTATAACGGGCGATTGTCCGATAGCGGAGAAGTTTTTCTATAAGCGGGAATTGAATCTGCCGATGCATCCGAGATTGACAAAGCAAGAGCTTGATGATGTTGTTGCAGGAATTAAGGGCACAGCGGAAAAGCTTAGAAAATAATTTGTTTTTTATGAGATGTACTTTGGAGCCTCTCGTAAATTTTGTACAAGGTTGAATTTCATGACAAAACAACAGAAGTCTTTGGTAGAGCAGGGGCGGAATATGATGGGCAAATATGGTGGTTTTTCATTTGGAGGCCAACAGCCTAGTGGTGTCAATCCTTACAGGCAGATGGCGGTTTGTACCACTTTTCCCAATGGAGCAAAGTCTGCGATACTTTTGACCTTTGATGTTGAGGGGTGTTATAGTAATGGTGTTGGTGACGAAGCCAAAGAAGTTGCGAATTACAAAAGAATATGCGAAAAAATTCAACGATGCGGCATTACGGCAACTTTTTGTGTTGTGGGTCAAATGGCGGAAGACTATGGTCCTGAGTTTGTTAACAGGATGTTGGATTCCGGTTGTGAGGTTGCATCGCATGGCTACTGGCATGATTTAGATAGGGCGTTTGATGAGGACAAGATTTATGCAGGCCAATATGGGCCAGAGGTAAATGCAGAGCAAGTCAAGCGGGGCGTGGAAGCTATCGAAAAAATCAAGTCCGGTACTGTCAATGGTTTTCGCCTGCCATACGGTTATTTCAATGAATTCAGTTATCAGGCGATAGAAGAGGTTGGCCTAAAATGGACCAGTCATGTTGGCATCGACGATTTTGTTGTGCCCGGTCAGGGATATGGTCCCATGCCGTTTCGAATGCAGCTTGGCGCCAAAATATATGACATGGTGGAGATTCCCATGGATTCCCAAACTTACGACTGGTCGGTGTTAGTTGCTGATGAGAAAGCGAATACAACTTTTGTTGATGCGGCTCGAGCGTATTGTGAAAGCAGGGGGATTGAATTTAATAGAACGCCGGCTGGTGCGGTAAGAATTTGGAAGCAGAGGATTTCGGATGCAATTGAGCAGCAATCAATTTTTACGTTTTTATGCCATCCAATAAACCTGGTAACTGAAAGTGAAAAATGGGACGACGCGGTGGAAGAGTTTTTGTTCCCGGTGATTGAATATCTCGGCCAATTATACCAGCAGGACAAAATATGGGTATGCACCTGCAATGAGTTGGCGGATTTTTATAAAACAGAAATGAAATCGGAGAACACAAATGTCCAATAATATCAGATGGGGAGTAATCGGTTGTGGTGGTATCGCAAGAAGGAGGACAATTCCGGAAGGTATAGTTGCAGCAGATAATGCGGAGCTTGCAGTTGTTTATGATGTGAATTCCCAGGCGAGCGCGGAAGTTGCCAAAGAATTTAATGTAGCAGCAGTTGACAGTGTTGATGAATTTTTGGTGAGTGATATTGATGCGGCGTATATTGCAACTCCTGCGAATTTGCATTATGAGCAGGTAATTGCATGCGCAAAGGCAGGCAAACATATACTATGCGAAAAGCCATTGGGGATGAATATCGAAGAAGCTGAAAAGATGACGGCATTTTGCGAAGAGGCTAAAGTTATTTTGGGTACTGCGTTTATGATGCGTTTTCAATCGCAGCATCAGCAGGCATTGCAAATGATTAAAGAGGGTAAGCTCGGCAGATTGGTATTGGGTCGAGCCCAGCTATCTTGCTGGTACCCTCCGATTGAAGGTGCCTGGCGACAAGATCCGGATCATGGTGGTGGTGGTTCATTAATGGATATGGGCGGTCATTGTATTGATTTACTGGAGATGTTTTTTGGTAAGGTTAAAAAGGTTAGCTGCTTTATTAATAATTCGGTTCACGATTACAAATCTGAAGACAGTGCGGTTGTAAATTTGTTTTTTGAAAACGGGGCAATGGGTATTGTTGACACTTTCTTCTGTATTCCTGACAAGAGCAGCAAGAATGTTTTAGAACTTTATGGTTCAGGTGGAAGTATTCTAGCTAGGGGCACAATAGGCCAGGGTGATACCGGTGAAATGATTGCTTTCCTGGAGGATTCAGCGGCAGCCTATGACGCGCAGCAGGGCAGAGATGCTCGCGCCGGCATTAAGATTAAGTCGGAGGCGATTAATACTTATCTTGCAGAGGTTCAAGAAATCAGCAGAGCAATAATTAATGGTGATAAGCCGGCTAATGATGCGAAAATTGGCATCCAAAGTCAAAAAGTTATAAATGCCTGCTATAAATCAGCAGCGGCGGGAAGAGTTATAAATATAGAATAAAGACATGGACGTCATCGGCTTGAAGTTTACTGCTGATAGGAATGATCATCAGTAGATGAGGTGTGCGACAACTATAGGTCAAAGTCCTTAAAAGGGAGGATTTGCATATTCCGGCGTATGCAGCCCAAATACTCCCGTACCGGCCAATGCCGGTTTTGGGGACAGGGTGTAAATTGTAATCCATTTCATATCAGACACTTACGGTGTGCCGAGGCGATGAACATCATTTTTGTAGATATACTCGATTCAGCGATCATCATACGTTTTTGACGAATTTGTCATGTGATAGATATTTTCCTGGATTATTTTGGAAAATGTTTTGACATTGTATAATATTAGACATAGTATAAATTGCTATGGAAAAAGTTATATCAATACTCCGGTCCCATCAGATACAGCCTACGCCACAACGGATAGCTACTGCCAAGGCGGTTTTTGATACGAGGACGCATCCCTCGGCTGATGAGGTTTGGGAGAAGGTGAAGCGGGATTACCCAACGGTATCGAGGGCTACGGTTTATAACACTCTTAATCTTCTGGTTAACAAGGGAGTATTGAAAACACAGATACTCAGGGAAGGCAAAGTTGTTTTCGATCCTTGTATCGAACCACATCATCATTTCATCGATGATGAAACTGGTGAGATTCATGATGTTCCATGGGATGCATTACAGGTTAAAGGTGAGGATTCGCTGAAGGATTATAAGGTGCGTGAGTATCAGGTTGTCATGCGTGGCTGTAAGAAAAAGCAATAAGCTTGCTTTATTAGATATCACTAAACCTTTTATGAGTTTATTCGTAACCATGAAATTGGTTCAGAAGGGAGCATAAAATGAAAAAGAAGAAATTAACGAGTAATGTAGGTGCGCCTATTGTTGACAATCAGAACGTGATGACTGCAGGGCCGCGTGGTCCGCAGTTGCTTCAGGATGTTTGGTTTCTCGAAAAGCTGGCGCACTTCGACCGCGAGGTGATCCCTGAGCGCCGTATGCACGCCAAGGGATCGGGAGCTTACGGGACTTTTACCGTGACGCATGACATCAGTAAGTACACAAAAGCGAAAATATTTTCCGAGGTTGGTAAGAAGACCGAGGCATTTGTTCGCTTTTCCACGGTGGCCGGTGAGCGAGGAGCGGCGGATGCCGAGCGAGATATCCGCGGTTTTGCGATGAAATTTTACACTGAGGAGGGTAACTGGGACCTGGTGGGCAACAACACACCGGTGTTTTTCCTGCGTGATCCGCTTAAATTTCCCGACCTTAACCATGCGGTAAAGCGCGATCCCAAAACCAACCTGCGCAGCGCTCGCAATAACTGGGACTTTTGGACGAACCTGCCTGAAGCTTTGCATCAGGTAACCATCACCATGAGCGAGAGGGGAATTCCGTACTCTTTCCGGCACATGAACGGCTACGGCAGTCACACGTTCAGTCTGATTAACGCCAAGAACGAGCGGTTTTGGGTGAAGTTCCATTTCAAGACCCAACAGGGAATTAAGTGCCTTACCGACGCTGAGGCGGAGGCGGTTGTCGGGAAGTGCCGGGAAAGCAACCAGCGTGACCTGTTTGAGAGTATTGAGAAGGGTGACTTTCCCAGGTGGGACATGAAGATTCAGGTGGTGCCAGAGCAAGACGCGGCTAAATTTCCGTTCAATCCATTTGACCTGACCAAGGTATGGCCTCACGGGGACTATCCGCTTATCGATGTGGGTGTGCTCGAGTTGAATAAGAATCCGGAGAACTACTTTGCTGAAGTCGAGCAGTCGGCGTTTAATCCGGCGAATATTGTACCGGGTATTGGATTTTCGCCGGACAAGATGCTGCAGGGTCGGCTCTTTTCCTACGGTGATGCCCAGCGATATCGTCTGGGAGTGAACCATCATCTGATTCCGGTGAATCGTGCTCGTTGCCCGGTTCACACGTTCCATCGCGATGGTTCCATGCGGGTTGATGACAACCACGGTGGAACCCTGGCCTACGAGCCTAATAGTTACGGCGAGTGGCAGGAGCAGCCCGAATTCTGTGAACCGCCGCTGGCAATTGATGGTGCGGCTGACCATTGGAGCCACCGTGAGGATGATGACGATTACTACTCTCAGCCCGGCGCTCTGTTCCGTTTGATGAATCCTGAACAGCAGCAAGCGCTCTTTGGGAATACAGCTCGTGCTATGGGTGATGCCCCCAAGGAGATTAAGGTTCGCCACATTGGTAACTGTCTGAAAGCTGATCCGGCCTACGGCAAGGGAGTAGCCGATGCGTTGGGTATTCCACTTAGCGAAGTACCCGCTTGATAATTGAGATAAAACGCTATTTTTTCTAAAAGGTGTTGCCTTGTTATTGTAAGGGCAACATCTTTTTTATTATACAGTCCGTTTGTGTTCAGGAAACGGTTGCGACATTTTGAACCTGTTTCGGGCAGTTATCCGAAAGGTTTTATGAAGAAAGGTGCAGTCGGCGTTTTAATAGAAGCAAGTGTTCTGTGCCGGTTAAAACTACCGAGCGGGCGCGACAACTCTGTCCTTAAGTTGCTTTTTATCAAGTATTTACGATTCCTGTTGTAAACGGCGGCGATGACCTGATCAGCCAGAACATAGAGTGGCGAGTTGGTTAGAAAACGTTTGACGCGAGGAGTTGAATCTGGTAGGTTGACGGCGTGGAAGGTTTTTTGTATAAGATGAGTAGCACAAGGGCGGATTTGGTTTGGCAGTATGGAAGCATAAAAGTTAAATTGAAGTATAGAGCCCAACTCAGTGAGTCTGTTTTTTGCAGCATTAGGGAAGGGCATGATAGGCTATGGTATGGCCGCTTTCGCAGATAGCCCGAAAGTAAAAAACAGGCTCAATAAATTTTCGCTCTAACAAAATGGGTTTTCGGTAGGCTAAATGGCCAATAATTGTTAATTCTGACGCATTTTGTAAGGGCTCCTTTTTTTGGAGAGTATTTCTGATGGGTAAGAACATTTATGTTGGTAATTTGAGTTATGGTGTCACGGACACGATGCTGGAAGAGCTTTTTGCCGAGTTTGGTGAAGTGACTTCGGCGCGGGTTATCAGCGACCGAGACACCGGCCGGAGCAAAGGTTTTGGTTTTGTGGAAATGAGTTCTGACGAAGAAGCGATGGCGGCAATGGAAGCACTGAACGAGAAAGATGTAGATGGACGTGCTCTGAAAGTAAACGAAGCGCAGCCGAAACAGGATCGCCCACGCGGCGGCGGTCGCGGTGGCTACGGCGGTGGCGGCGGTCGTGGTGGTCGCGGTGGCGGTGGCGGCGGTGGTGGCGGACGCTACTAGGCTTTTATGTTCTCCAGTAGTGAAGGCGAGCGGTCTCGCCCCAGAACAGAGTCAATTAGTATTAACAAAAAGCCGACAGGTCAGAGATGGCGTGTCGGCTTTTTGCGTATTTTTTGTTGACTGGATTAAGCCGATTTCAATGAAAAAGATTGGTTGTTGGATGGAGAAATTTGTGTTAAGATTGAGCAGTGGCAGGATTAAATACGAAAAAGATTGGTCCGATAGTGAAGAGCAGGTTAGCAAAAAAAAACTGGGCTAAAAAACAAAAACTGTTCAGAACAAAATTTTATGAAAATCGCTATTGTATATAATCGGGACCAGCGTAATGTCATCAATCTTTTCGGGGTGCCGAACCGAGAGATCATAGGCCAAAAAACCATCAAGCGTCTTTCCGATGCCCTGAAAAAAGGTAAACACCAGGTCAAAGCCCTGGAAGGAGACAAAGACCTGATCGACCATCTTGAAGAATTCATGCCTCGCGTTCTCAAGGGGGAGCGGCCCGGTCTGGTGTTCAATGTATCCTATGGTATCCAGGGTCAGGCCCGCTATACGCACGTCCCCAGCATTTTGGAAATGATCGGTATTCCCTACGTTGGTTCGGGACCTCAGGCTCATACATTGGCGTTGGATAAAGTAGTTGCCAAGATGATTTTTCGTCAGCAGGGGCTCCCCACACCTGATTTTGCAGTATTGAACTCCTGGGATTTCGAACTGCCGGAACTGACCTATCCCTTGATTGTCAAACCGAAAAACGAAGCGGTTTCCTTCGGGTTGAAAATCGTTCATAACGAAGAAGAACTGCGTGCAGCGGCTAAGGTTATTTTCGACGAGTACCAGCAGCCCGTTCTCGTCGAACAATACATTGCAGGCCGCGAGATCAATGTCGGTCTCATTGGTAACAATCCACCCGAGGCTTTTCCTCCTGTTGAACTAAAATTCCCCGCCGACGGTCCCGCCGTCTATACCTACGAAGATAAAACTCACCGTTCCGGCCGCCGGATCGAATTTGAATGCCCTGCGTCTATTAGCGAGGAGCTTTCTGCTCGCGCCGTGCAAATTGCCCGTGGCGCCTTTCAGTCGCTGGGCTGTTACGACTGTGCCCGCGTAGATATGCGTATGGATACAAAAGGTAAACTCTACATTCTGGAAGTCAACAGCTTACCCAGTCTCGGAGAGCACGGTTCCTATCTTATAGGCGCTGCGCGTATCGGACTCGATTTTGCCGCCGTTATTAATCGGCTTGTGGATGAAGCCGCCGCCCGTTATTTTGGTACCCCCAAACCAGTGAAAATTGATTTGAAGAACGCCGACTCAGGCGAACTTATGCTTTCGTTCCTATCCAAAAGGCGTGACCAGATCGAAAAGCGTATCGAAGAATGGACTCGCCTGCACAGCCGAACATCCGATCCGATTGGCCTTCTTGAAGGTGTTAATAAACTCACGGACAGTTTTGGTGGGATAGGTATGCAAAAAGTATCTGAATTTACAGATGAGCATGCAGTCTGGACCTGGCAAACCCGCGCGGGATTTAAGAAGGGGACCTTATTAATTGGTCATCTTGATATTCCTTTGAGTCGCGAGATTCCCTACCAGGAATTCCGCCGAGATCCGGAATGGCTGTTCGGCGAAGGTATCGGCCTATCACGTGCTCCCCTGGTGATGCTGGAATTTGCGCTCCGTGGTTTGCGACACATTCGAAGGTTGCAGCGTTTGCCTATCGGAGTGCTTTATTACACCGACGAAGGACGTGATGGCAAATACAGTGCCGAAATCATCCGAAAAGCGGCGGCGCAGGCTAAGCAGGTTTTTGTTTTGCGTCCCGGAAATACCGATAACAAAATTATTACCCAGCGCCGAGGACAAAGAAAATACCAGTTGCTCATTAAGGCTGAGCCGCGTCGCCTGGGCAAGGTACTCAAGCAACCGGATGCGTTGAATTGGTTCTGTCGGAAATTGCACGATCTGTCGAAATTATCTTCCCGCAAGGAACGAGTAGCGGTTGCCGCTACGGATATTCACACGAATGCCTTTCCCATGCTCCTTCCGCATCGCGTCCAGGCTACGTTACTTTTAAGTTACAGTGATCAAACGCAGGCCGATTCTCTGGAACGACAGATGCGTGAAATCCTCGGGAAAGATTCCATTCACTGGGAACTGGAAATTATTTCAGATCGACCGGCCATGAAAGCCCGTCCTAAAAATCGCCAATTGGCGAAAATTCTATCCCAGGTTGCCGAGCATTGGGAAATCCCCCTTAAACAAGAATCTTCGCTTTGGCCCAGTATCGCCGGACTGGTACCCACTTCGACCGCCGTGGTCTGCGGTCTGGGCCCTGTCGCCTGTCAGCTTTATACACCCCAGGAAGCAGTCCAACGAATCAGTATTCTCCAGCGTACCTTACTGTTGGCTGAGTTTCTCGTTCAGGAATTGGAAGGATTGCCCGCCTATGAAAAAACGTCCTCCTAAAAAAGATGACACTGAAACACAGGATTTGTCTCCGCCCAAATTACGTAAACCGCAGCGTTTTGCCGTTTCTCGTTTCGGTATGGTTGCCAGCCAGCATTATCGTGCTACGGATGCCGGCGTTGAAATGCTTGAGGCCGGCGGCAATGCCATCGATGCTGCTGTTGCATCGGCGTATGCGTTAGGAGTCTGCGAAGCCTCTGCTTCCGGTCTCGGTGGGCAAACCATGATGCTCATTCACCTGGCCAAAACTCGCCGAACCTTCGCGCTCGACGGTTCAAGCCGTGCCCCTAACCTCACCTCGCTGGCGGCACTGACCGACGACGACCGGAGACGCGGTTATCGAGCGACAACCGTACCCAGCACCCCAGCCGTGCTCAATTATGCGCGCCATAAATACGGTACACTCGCCCCGGAGCAGGTGCTTGCCCCGGCCATCCGACTCGCGGAAGAGGGTTTCTTGATCACCGAATTACACCGACGGCTTATTCGCCGGGAGAGAAAAAACCTTCGAGCCGGCTCGGCCGCCTCTCTGTTTCTCAAAGACGCGCACTGTACCTACAAAGTTGGCGAACGATTTAGACAGCCCATTCTCGCCGAGACCCTAAAACGACTCGCAGAAAAAGGAACTTACGACTTTTATACCGGAACGATAGCAGAATTGATTCACTGGGATATGGTGCGCAATGACGGCCTTATCCGTCTTGAAGACCTGGCTCAGATTCCCCGTCCTATCGAGCGGCGCCCCGTTACCTGTAATTTTGAAGGTACCCGGGTGTTTACCTTTCCACCGCCTGGTGCTGGTCGAACCCTGATCGAGATGCTCAATATGCTTAGCCACGTGCCGGCAAAATACCGGAATGCTGATACGCCCCGGGGTGCCATCTATCTTTCCCATATCATTCAACAGGCCTTCCGCGATCGCATTGACCGGCCTTTCGATCCCAATTTTTATTCCCAAGTATCCCGTAAAAGGATGCTAAGCATCGAATATGCTCAGAAAGAGACCAAACGAATTAATAAGCAAATCCGCAGCCAAGGTGAGACTACGCATCTGTCGGTTATGGACCGCTTCGGTAACGTTGTTGCCTTGACCCAGTCTATTGAGCGCGTGTACGGCGCATGTGTGGCTACTCCCGAACTCGGTTTTCTATACAACAATTATATGATGGCCTTTGAGACGGAAAATATTCGGCATCCCTATTACCTTCGCCCTAACGCCGTTCCCTGGGCCAGTGTTGCGCCCACCATCATCTTTCGCGGTAAACAACCCTGGCTTGCCATTGGTTCCCCCGGCAGCGAACGCATAGTCTCCTCTATCCTCCAGGTCCTCCTGCGTCTGCCTCGTCAATCTTCCTTTGACGCCGTTGCTGCGCCTCGTTTGCATTGTTCTTTCGATGGTATCGTCAGCCTCGAAGCTTCTTGTATGCGCAGCGATATTCCCGATACTCTCCGGGACTATGGCTTCGAAATCGATCAGCGAGATCCGTATTCCTTTTATCTGGGTTGTGTTCAACTGGTTCAGCGTGAAGGTGATGAATTCCTCGGTGTTGCCGATCCCCGTCGCGACGGTGCTGCGGGAGGACCTCGGTCATGACCTTGCCGATTCTGATTTCAGTCCCCCATGCCGGTTTGTCCATTCCTTGTGAGGTTCAGGATATTTGTATTCTCACTCTGGAGCAGATTTGTGCTGACAGTGACGAGGGTGCCGCTGAGATTTATGATCTTCAATCGCAGGTGGCTGCTTACCTTACATCCGACGTTGCCCGCGCGATTGTGGACCTTAATCGTCTTGTATCCGACCGTCGCCCCGACGGAGTTGTCAAGACCCACACCTGCTGGAGCGACCCTGTTTACCGCAGCCCGCTTTCGGAATTGTTAATTCAATCGTTGTTAAACAAATATTATCATCCTTACCATCGGCAATTGACTAAGATTGCAAAACAATCTCAGATCAAGATAGGATTGGACTGTCACACTATGGCGGCAGTTGGTCCGCCCCTCGGCCCCGATCCCGGTGAAGAACGCCCCTGGGTCTGTCTAAGTAATAATGACAGAACATGTCCACGGTTCTTACTGGATAATCTTGCTGAATGTTTTGAGAGGACCTTTAAAAATCAGATATCTATCAATCGGCCTTTCCGGGGCGGATGTATTATTAGTTCTCATGCTGATGAACTGCCCTGGATTCAGATTGAAATATCTCGTGCTGCATTTTATTCAAATGCGGAAAAGGGATCAAGAATTCTTGAAGCAGTAACTGCGTTTTGCAAATCTATATGATATTTTGGCTATTTATCCAATGGTGCGTTTTCGCTGGCGCGGCTCTACATGTGATGTAACATAAAACTGCGACACGGAGCGCAGCGGAGAGCCCGGTACGGAAAGTTAACATTTGAAAAATAGAAAGAAAACAGAAAAATGTTGAGTGACGTTATTATTGAGCCAATGGGTAAAGACTTTATTTTATGGCGTTGTTTGCATGGGGGCCTCTGTCAAAAACAAGCATTGAGAAGTCGCCACCTAAATTTCATACTGATTTTAAAAAGCTACGTGCCGTTAATATTCCGTTACTGGAGAAGCTAATTGAAACGTATGGAACATGTGCTATACTCGCAAAAGATAGCGATTTAGTTGTTGGCTCGCTTCGGTTTTACCCTAAAATACTTTTTCCCGAAGGGAGCATGATCGGTTTTTGTCTCCAGCAGGAGCCGCCTTATGGTCCGTCGGAAAGTACCGCGGCAAGAGAGTTTCCATCATTGAAGAATATTCAGGATAAGACATTGAAAGTTCATTGTATGATGGCGGGGTCGTCGCAGCAGAAGAAAAATCCTTATAAACGTAAAGGCATTGGAACTCGAATGGCTCGTGAACTTATTTGCTGGGCCCAGGAGCATGGGTGGGAAAGCATCGAAGCTACTGCGTATGAAGAGGTTGAGATAATGTATGCCAACTTTGGTGCAGCCGGAAGGAGCTTTTGGGAAAAACTTGGATTCGGCTTGGTAAAAACTGAAATCGAGCATGAACTGCGTGGAGAACTTTTGGAGAAGATGCAGGAGCAAGTAATCGCAAAGGGTCTGGCTGCGGAAGATGCTCGGAATAAATATACTATGCGACTCGATCTGACATAACCATGCCGTGTTTAATCTGTTGCTCTAATTCTTTGGCCTGTTTCTACATCGAACAGGTGAGTCTTCTCTGCTTTTACCTGTAGCCTAATAATGTCGCCGTGTTTTAGTCTTATTTCCTCGGCAGTAGTCAGGGTCAGGAATTCGTCGCCGACTCTTACGCTTATTTTTCTTTCTTCGCCCAGGTTTTCGAATACCGCTACGTGTACCCGTGAGCCTTTGCTGGTTTTGTCGCCGATGAGTACGTCCATTGGTCTTACGCCCAGTTTAACTGTCATGCCGTCAACGATAACGCTGTGGTATCTTTGGGGTACACTGATTTTGACTTCACTTTTCGGGAAGTCGAAGAAGAATTCATCCATATTTTTCGATATTTTAACTGTCATAAGATTCATCGGAGGCTCGCCGATGAAACCTGCTACAAATTCGTTTGCCGGATCGTCGTAAACTTCCAGTGGCGTGCCGAACTGCTGAAGTTTGCCGTCCTTCATTATTGCGATTTTGTCGGCAAGGCTCATGGCTTCGAGTTGGTCGTGCGTTACGATAATTGTGGTGCAGTTTATTTCCTTGTGCAGTCTTTTAATTTCGGTTCGCAGCACCTGGCGCATTTTACCGTCGAGATGAGACAAAGGTTCATCGAGCAATAACAGTTTTGGCTTACGGATTATTGCTCTTGCGATATTTACTCGTTGTTTTTGGCCTCCGCTCAGGCCTACGGGTCTGCTATCGAGTAAATCATCGACTTTTAGCAGAGGAGCGATTTGGGTTATCTGTTCGTGAATTTTTTGTTCGGATATTTTTTTAGCTCTAAGGTTGAACGCGATATTGTCATAAACATTCAGCGGTGGGTATAGCGCATAATCTTCAAAAGCAAGTCCGATTTGCCGGTCTTTGGGGTGAATGTCGTTTACTTTCGTATCGCCGATGAAGATTTCGCCTTTGGTTATTTCTTCAAGGCCGGCAATCATCCGCAGAGTTGTGGTTTTGCCGCAGCCGGATGGGCCTAATATGCCTACGAATTCACCGTCATTGCACGTTAAGGAGAAATCATTTACCGCAAAGTCATTTTGCTGTTTGGACTTTTTGTTGCGATACTGTTTATAAAGATTTTTAAGTTGCAATTGTGCCATTACAAAGTTTTTTCGATATAGTGTTTTTGGTTATGCCTGATAATGAAAGTTTCGTCGTCTTTGTCGAAGAACAGGGCGTTTTTCAGATTCATTTTGATATATATATCCGAATCGAGATCGGCATAAAAATCATTCGGAGCGAGCAGGCGTATCTGCTGGCCGGCGATATCAACTATTAGTATCGATTTATTGCCTATCGGCTCAAGGCTGTATATTGTGCCGTGTATAAATTCATCGTCTTCTTTGCTTAGGCTGTATGAAATGCAAGTGCCTCTTATACCCATTTTCACAACGCTGTGTTCGCAAGCAGACAAAGCGGCAGCGACATCATCTTCGACGCTGAACAGGTGTTTTTGGTCGAGGAATTTCAATTTTATTTTGCCGACCTCTTCTATTATATCTGCGCCGAATAAATTTATTTCGGGTTCGCCGAACAATTTTGCTACAAATTGGTTGGCAGGGGTGTAATAAACTTCGTCAGCGGTGCCAATCTGTTCGATTTTCCCCTCGTTTATTACGCCGATTCTGTCGCCTAAGCTAAGAGCTTCGAGATAATCGTGAGTTACATAAATTATTGTTGTATCGAAGCTGGATTGCATTTCCTTCAGCTCGGCACGCATAAAATGCCTTAGTTTTGCGTCCAGATGGGCCAGTGGTTCATCCATCAAAAATACGTTTGGCTGCCTTACGAGGCATCTGCCTATGGCAACACGTTGTTTCTGGCCGTTACTTATCTGACTGGGCAAGCGATCCATCAAATCGTCAATTTTCATCATAGTCGCAACACGATAGACTTCCTTTTTGATGAACTCTTCGTCTTTTTTATAGAGCGGACTTCTCATCGGAGACGCGATGTTATCATACACCGTAAAATGCGGATATAAAGCGTAATTTTCGAACACCATCGATACATTTCTTCTGGCAGGCTCAACAAGATTTACAATATCGTCGTTTATTTTGACGCAACCGGCATCGGGAAATTCCAAACCGGCAATGGTCTTGAGAATTGTTGTTTTACCCGCTCCGGCCGGACCGAACAGAACGAAAAATTCCTTATCTTTGACGGCAAGACTTAAGTTTTCCAGTGCGACAGTCCGTTTGAATTTTTTCGTTATATTGTTAAGTTCGATCTGAGCCATAACAACTTTTTTATCCTTTAACTGCCCCGAAACTAAGGCCTCGGACAAGATGCTTTTGAATTAGCAGAGCAAGAACCACTTCGGGTATTACCGCTACGGTGGCAGCCACAGCCATTTGGCCGTAATGCACCGTATCGGATGCAATATATTTCAGGGAAGCTACCGTTACAGTTTCGATTTTGAATCCACTCAACAGTAGCGGAAAGGTAAAACTGTTCCAAGCAAATATGAATGATAGTAGTGCTGCTGCTACAAGACCGGGTTTGATTAAGGGCAGCAGTATCTTCAGAAAAACACTATACCACGGATAGCCGTCAAGCTGAGCGGCTTGTTCTATCTCGATGTTGACATCTTCGAAATAACCTCTGACTACCCAGATAATCAAAGGCATCGTAATAAGCTGATACACCCAAATAAGGCCGAAGTAAGTATCGAATATCCCTAATTTCTGATAAATCATAAACAACGGGAGGATGACCAGGATTTCAGGTGCGAACTTAAAAGACAGGATAGTGAAAGCTAAATCTTCTTTCCCGCGGAATTTGTATCTTGCCAGCGCATAGGCTGCCGGAACACCGGCAAGCACCGAAACTACTACAGCCAAACTGCTAACTATTATATTATCAAGAAATGCCCAAAAATAATCCGTCCTGAGCAACACCTCTTCATAGTTGTGCAGCGTTGGGTGGAAAATGAATGTAGTTGTGTACATCTCCGCATCGGTTTTGAATGTAATCAGTATCATCCAGAAAATCGGGAACAGTGCAAAGACAGCGTAAAGAGCTAACAGTGTATTTCTTACGCTTGCGCCGCAGATACGTTTAAGTTTTAAATTCATTTTGTGCCTTCTAATTACCTGCCGCCGTTTTTTGTACTAATAACCATTTGCTGACGAGTTTTCTACTGATGAAATAAATTATCAGCCACAGAGTCAGCACGTAGGGCAGGGATTGACCGAATTTCAAAAATGCAAAACCGGTAGTGTAACCGGTAATTGATAGATTCATTAGCGTATCGCCGGGACCGCCCTTGGTCAGGGCGAAAATAATCGCAAATTCCTGCAACGATGCCATCAGCCTGAAGATAAGAGCGATATACATATAGGGTTTCAGCATGGGCAGGGTTAGATTTTTAAATGTGAACCATGCCGAACCGCCATCGATTCTTGCCGCCTCGAAAGGTGACTTCGGCAGCGATTGTATGCCCGCCAGGATTAGGATTATCACAAACGGTGTATAGACCCACATATCGATTACCGTAGCGGTAAAAAGTGCGGTTTTTGCCGATGAAGCCCAGGGAAAATTGTAAATCCCGAACAGATTCAGGAATTTTTCCAGAATACCCACCGAATTATTTGTCATCAGCTGCCAAATCAAAGTTGCGATAACCGGAGCGACCATCAGCGGAAATATCAGAACAACCTTAAGGATTTTGGTAAAAAAATTATTTTTACTTAAAAGAAGAGCAATACCCAGCCCCAACAGCATTTCAGAACCAGTTGTTGCAAGTGCGTATTTCCCTGTTACTAATATTGCATGCCAGAACTCCGGCGAAGTCGCCATCTTGATCCAGTTTTTCAATCCCACGAAATTATACGTCTCGGACCGGAAAGAATAATTGGTAAGAGAATAATAAATTGCCGCTACGAATGGATAAAAAATACCGATGGTGATTAAAAGCGCCGGTGCCATAATAAAGTAAGGGCGGGCCCTCACAAGAAACGGCACCTTCAAATATTTACTATTTATTGTTGCTTTATCAGCAGCTTTGGGCATCTGTGTTTTCATAACTGGCGGGCTATTCTGTTTTCAAATATTCGACGGCTTCGTCCATCTTTTCCTTCAGTTCATCCATTCCCTGCTGAACAGAATCGTATTGACCGGCAACGATTTTCTGCAAAGTCGCAGCCCATTCGGTAGTAGTCTCAAAAAAATGGGGCTGAGGCGTAAACAATATTCTTGTACCATTGATTGTCGCCTTGAAAGTTTCAAGATACCCGCTTTGCTGCGACATCATTTTCTTAAACTCAGAATTTTCCCAAACGCTCGCCCGGGCAGGGTCAACACTTTTCATCTCAAGCGAAGCCCACAAAGCATATTCCTTACCGGTAAAGTATTGCATGAACAGCCACGCGGCTAATTTGTTTTTGGACGATTTGTTCATTGCTAATGCCCATGTCCAGAGGTTGGAGTTAAGAGTCTGTTGTCCGGCAGGTAATGGCATGACCGCCCAGGCGATGTTACCTGTTTCCTTGGAAGCGCCTTTCCAGTTCTGGTGAATGCCGTTAATATCTGCGTCAAAAAGCATCGCCGCCTTTCCCGCGCCAAGGTCCGCACCGGCCTGATACCATGTGTAGCTGGACCATGAAGGTGAGCCGCCTACTTTGATTAGTTTGACCCAGTCTTCGGTCATTTTTACGGATTCGGGCGAATTTACTTTTGAAACGAGTTTGCAGTTTTCTATCACGAAATCCTGTGCCCCGTAATTTGCGAATGTACTCATATATCCGGGATGGATTGTTGCCCAGTTCCTGGACCCTCGAAAAGCGATTGGATATGTACCTCTGCCGTCAAATTCTTTGAGTTTTTCGCAAATTTCAATTAGCTCTTCCATGGTTTTCGGTACGGCCAAGCCTCGATCTGCAAACACTTTTTTATTGTAAGCCAGCGAATATATTTCAAATCCCAAAGGAAGTCCCCAGTAAGGCCCCGCACCTGTTTTATGGCCCGGAATCAGATCCCACCTGCATGCACCAAGAACACCTTCATAAAAATCAGCAATATCGTAATCAGGCCCGGTCAGGTTCGAATCTTCTATAAACGGGGTTAAATCCTGTATGAAATTTGCCGCGCCGTATTCCCATATCTGATAAGCACCGGTCATGAAGATATCCGGGTCGCCGCTTCGGCTGTTCAGAGAGGTAGTAACCTTATCGAAATAATTTTCTTCCGGCGTAATTGCGTAATCGACTTCGATACCGGTTTTTTGCGTGAAGTCAGCAATTTTTTTGATGATTGCTTCTGCGTACATGTGCTGGTTGAGCAAAACTTTTATTTTCGCTCCTTTTGCCATATCCCAGCTAAAACCATTCACACCAGCCGCTTGCTGAGCCTGAATTACAGCTTCATCCGTTGCTGCTTGTTTACCGGATACATCCTGCTCTTTTTTACCGCATGAAACAATGAATAGGGAAAAACACATTACCAGAACTATTTTTACCGAGACTGCTAATTTAAAAGTCAACCTCATAACTAAAACTCCTTTAATCAACAGGTACATATTAAAGCATATTTATTCACCGCTTACTTTAAGCAATTTTTGGAAACAAAACAACCTTTACTATGCTTTTATGAGGTTTCGCCTTAGTTCCATGATCTAAGAATAACAGCCTTGAGTAACTTGATCGCCCAGGGAATCAGTACAATACCATGTTATGAAAATAGCAGGACATGTCCAAATTTCGACTACCCATGGATTTTATCTGGAAATGGCTGACGACATTTTGGAGCAGACCAGAAAGGCGTCTGAGCAAGGTCTTATGCAGAATTTGTCACACTTTTGTGACACAGGCAGTTTTGAGGGTCAAAAGAAAAAAGGTAAAAAACATAAATGCCTTATTTAAGAGAACTTATGAAACACGCCCGAAGGGATTCGAACCCCTGACCTACGGATTAGAAAAATGAATCCCTGTCTTATAACTACTGGATTGACAATGCTTTACAACGGCATAATAAGGACTTATGATTGAAATAGTAGTCCAATAGTAGTTGAATAGTAGGTCAATAGAACATAGTTGGTGCGCAAAGTGGTGCGCGGCTTGTCTTTGTAAGATATTGTTCAAAATGCCCCTTTACTCTGACTATCCGGCTGATCAAGTTCTAAAAGAGAATACAAAAAGAAACCCACGCCGTTGGTTGCTTCGTAGTAGGGTTTGGCGGGGTGACCTTTGAACAAACCGTTTTTGTAGAGTTTCTGAACAGCTTCGGTGGCGACGTCCTGGGCTACGCTTAGATAATGATCATTCCCGGTGGCACGATACAGGTGTACAAAGAAGGAAATTGTCCTGCCATAGTTTTCGGCATACGTCCCCTCGGTAAGAAGCACATCGGGCATCTCGGCTTCAAGATCTTCCTTCCATCTTCGCCCAACGTAAGGCGGGAGATTATTCTCGATTAACTCGGCCCAATGCTCGGCAATGGTGAGAAGTTGAGGGTCGCGACCGCTGCCGTAGTCCGACTGCTCGTAAGCGAATATAGCAGCTTGGGCGGCAACCAGGGGAAATTCATAGGAGTAAATTGTCGTTCGCCAAACATCGACGTAGCCGTAAGGTGCCCATTGGTCATAGAAACCACTCGCCTGCTGTTCCGGTACCGGCGTGCCGTCCAACTCCAGCATCGCCCAATAATTACGAGCCGAATCGTCCCAGGCGTAATTATCATAGGCCTTGACGTAGCTGATGGCAACATCCCGAAAATGATCCACCCCGGTCAGCTCATAGCAACGCAACAGTTGGGAAACATGCGGACCAATCGTGGAGGTCATGCAGTGAGTTCCGTCATAACGGTCCGTAAGAGCCGGAGCATCGGGGACCAGCCCGGTAACGGGATCACGGTGCTGCCAATGCCAATCGGTAACAAGCAATGCCTTATCCAGATAATGTTGCTGGCCCGTAACGCTATACATATAGGCAAACGCCATGGCAAAGGAACCGCCCGAAAAAGCAAAATCACAACCGGCGCCGCCGTCGTCGTGGCGATTGTGGCAACCGTTGACTTTGTCCCAGACATGATATTGCCAGATTCCGTCCACCAGGGTCGTTACGGCTGCGGCGTTGAGACGATACAAATCCGCCCATTCAGGATGATAGACCAGAATTTCATGGGGCCCGTTGCCCCCACCGTCACCGCCGGGGCAGTCTTCGTAACAGTCCCAATAAATATGTGTGCCCCAACTCAACATACCGTTACGATAGACGTTGGCAAAATCATCCGCCTTGTGACAATACTGAAGGGTATAGGCCATATAAGCGTCCGCAGCGTCAGCGTACTTGGTATCGCCTACAAGTTGCGAAACGAGATACATGGCGCGAACCGTGGCTTGATCATACCATAGGTTGGATCCTCTTTCAGCCCGACGATGAAGTCGGCCGGGTTCGAGACGGGCCACACTGTCGAGTAAAAGTGGATTCTCCGGCGATATAAGCGTGTTCACATCAATCACCGCCATCAACAGCGGAGTATGGACAGCGCCATAAACATCCGTACCGTGCGCAATCAGAGTATCCAGGCAATTAACTACCAACTTCCGCCAGGGTTTTTCACAATTCGGGTCCGTGGGATTATTGCATCGATTCCAATCGTCAGCCAACATACTATAATCATTCAAATTAAGGGGATTTAACCATAAGCCAGTCAGATAACTCAGATCAAAAAGATCAATAATACAATCTTGATTATAATCAGACACTTTGCCAAAATCCATCGCCCAAAGCCCGTCGCATGTACTTGGGTCGCTCCCCGTGGCCTGAAATCTCCAGATGTTTCCCATAGCCGTATCCGTGGGATTAACCTCGTCGATACGCCAGTAATAAAACCTATTGGGATCTAATAATGTTTCAACCGAATAGCTCTCATCACCCAGCAACTTACTGCCCCGGCCGGGATAAACATTAGGATCCACCGCTGCTTCAACCTCGGCATAATCAGTGCCAAGGTAAATATGATGGGTTTCGGCATCAACCCCGGCCGTCCAGCTTAAAACCGGATCACGCTTCACCACATAAGCACCATCGGCAGGATAGGGTAATGCAGCTTTGCCGGAAATGGTGCTGAATCTCCATATCATACCTTTGGTGGTGCCCGCGTTGCTTACCTCGTCGATACGCCAAAAATAGGTGGTATCATAGTCAAAAGGAACCGGAGGAGTATAGGCTTCGTTACCCAGCAACTGATTCCCCCGTCCCGGCAAAGTGAAAGGGTCACCGGCATTTAGAACTTGTTCATAGCTCGTACCCAAATAGATATTATGTGATATTGCATCTATGCCCGGCTGCCAGGTCATGCTCGCATTTCGAGCCACTGATACACATCCGTCGGACGGCGTGGGGGAATACGACAGTTCGCTGAGCACCTGAATTTGTAAATTAGGGGCAAGACCCATCAAAACGACATCGCCCCATGATTGACCATAGTTGGTGCCGTCCTCCTCGGCAATAAACACCACGCATAATTTGCCGTCTCCGTCTATCACCGATTGAATCAGGGACAGATCCGCGGCATTGGCTACACTGTCAACATAGGCATTCTGTTGAGAGGGATCAGTATCGGCCGCGGGAAGATCATAACTGCCCAGCGTCTCCAGAGTTACTTTGCCGGTATCTTTTTCCGACATATAACTATTCCAGGTCAGCGAACTTAACCCTGTTCCGCTTGAGCAATCAATAATATAGGCGCTTTGTTTAATCGGTGTGAAATAATCAGACCAGCTATGCACCGCCGAGTACAACTGCAGGGTTGCCACGGCGACTTCTTCACCTGTCAAACTGCTCAGGTCGAATTCCACCAATCCATATCGCTTTCCACCATCAGGCGAGACACTGGACCAGATGCTGATACCGTCATCTTCGTAAGTAAGATCCGGAAAAGTTTGACGGACAAAGACGTCGCTGACCGACTCAAAATCGTAAATAGCAGGATTGGGTTGAATAACCAGTTTCGCAACCAGGCCGGACCAATTACCTTTTCCATCTCCCCACGATTGTCCATAAGCGCCGCTCTCGTCAGCTATCAGCACCACACAAAATTTACCATCGCCGTCAACCGCTGTTTGAATCAAAACCAGATCCGCTTCACTGGCGTTACTTTCGACGTATGCATTCTGCTGCGCGGGATCTCCATCGGCGGCCGGCAGATCATAGCTCCCCAGAGTTTCCAGTATCTCTTTGCCGGCGTCCTTCTGGGCCATATATGTGATCCAGTCCAGAGAACTCAAAGGACTCCCGCTCGAGCAGTCAATAACATAGCTTGTTTGCTTTATCGCAGAGTGATAATCTGACCATTGATGTACCGCTGAATACAACTGCAGGG
Organism: Sedimentisphaerales bacterium; assembly: GCA_016934515.1. Classification (GTDB taxonomy): domain Bacteria; phylum Planctomycetota; class Phycisphaerae; order Sedimentisphaerales; family SM23-30; genus JAFGSR01. Next base: position 414 of record JAFGSR010000020.1, on the reverse strand, counting down.
TAGCGCCGGCAATAGTATTACCGGCCAACGAGCTTACATCAAACTCGATAAGACCATAACGCCTATCCCCCTTGGCGGTTGACCACACGCTTATACCATCATTGTCACAGATAGTATTGGGATCTATTTCCCTGATAAAATGTTCAGCGGTTGCTTCAATTTCAAGCACCGCTGTTGCCGACTGAACAATTCCAAAACTTATAAATAAAACTAAAAAAAGCCTAAATGCTTTTGCTGACATCCCATACTCCTTTGGTAAATACATATTCCACCATTGTTATATACCCCCAAAATAGGCAGGAACAAAAAATGTTAATATTGTTCTTATTTGATGCCTGCGTCAAAAGTTTGCTCAGGCGGCGGTGCTGAGCTCTGGCGATTTCTCATATTCCCGGGAATTCGGTAAAAATCGCC
>JAFGSR010000233.1 GCA_016934515.1 Sedimentisphaerales bacterium | reverse complement strand
GGCCTAAAGCGTTAAACTCAAAGGTGTTACAGTCAAAACGATGAATTATTTACCAACTTTTTCCGATGAGAACCTTTTTTTATTTACTCTACTGCATTGGGAAATTATAATAGACTTGTAGTTATATCAGATTGCCCGAGCCTGAATGAATAGAGGGCCGTACAGGTTTTTTTGACAGGGGGAGGCTCATGACAAAGGGGGAAGCTGGTGAGAGGGGTTTGCTGCTGTTGGGAGGGGGGGATGTAAGTGGATTGCGGTTGTTTTGCTGGGATGGTGATGGAGTTCGCCGATAAGCGCCATTGGGGCTAATGACTCCTGCTTAGTAAGGTTTTTTGCAGGGAGTTTGTCGGCATGGACAAGATTATCGCGGTACTGATCGGCGGGGCGTTGGGGGCGGTTTTACGACACTACCTTGGCAACCTCTCGGCTGACGGTCATTTCCCGTGGGGGATTCTGCTGGCGAACCTGATCGGCTGTTTTTTGATCGGGTTGCTTTACGAATTGGCGCAATACATACCATTCTCGGAGCAGGTGCGGAGCTTTATCTTTACCGGATTTCTGGGAGCGCTGACCACCTTTTCCACCTTCGCATTGCATTCGGTAGAGATGGTGCGGGCGGAGAAGTCGTTGCTGGCTTTGGCAAACGTCGGACTGCACAATGCCGCGGGGATTTTCATGGTGATTGCCGGGGCGGTTTCGATGAAAGGCTTGGCGCTGGTAGGGCATTTTTTGCAAAAGCTGATCTGAGACAGTTATAAAAATCAATAACAGGGTAAAACACTAATTCCGCAGTATTTATAGGGGATTAAGCAGATCTCTCTTTTGCGGCATCAGCGTTCTTAGCAGCTATAAATCAGGATTTTCAGGCTAAGAAAAAAGCCTGATTTATAGTTTGAAAATCCGGTCCTGAAACTTATTATATAGCTATGCATTTTTGGGATTGTATAAAAGCAATAATTACGCTTCGCGGCCTGTCCAGACGCAGTCAGATTGCGATTTACATGATGGTGGGTGGGGTGCTCGGTTTGGCACTGATTACGGCACGTCTGGGTAACGCCGCGTCTTATCTTTCCAACGAACCGCAAACCTGCATGAACTGTCACGTCATGACCGATGCGTACGCCACCTGGCAGCGGGGCAGTCACGGCAAGGTGGCGGTTTGTAACGATTGCCACATTCCTCACAGCAACATTGTTGCGAAAACGGCGTTCAAGGCCCGTGATGGGATGAAGCATTCTTACGTATTCACCATGCGTCAGGAGCCTCAGGTGCTGGAACTGTCAGCCGGGGCGAAACCGGTGGTGCGGGAAAATTGCCTGAGGTGTCACAGCGATCAGTTTGCCATGGTGCGGCTGGCGGATTCGTCGGAGCGTAACTGCTGGGATTGCCACGATAATATTCACGGCTCAGTGAGGAGCCTGTCGGCGTCGCCGCACGTGCTTCGACCGCAACTGCCGGGGGCGGGACTGAAATTTATGCAGAAAGGAGATTAACCGTGACTTCGGAAAATCATTCAAATCGTGAAAACAAATCGGCTTACCCAAATCCGCAGGCTGAAAGTCGGCCTTCGCTGCCTTCCTGGGCGGGAATGGCGATTGTGTTTTTGACTGCGGCGGTGATTGTGCTGCTGGGTTTGTTGGCGACCTCGATTATGGAGCGGCGTTGGGAATCACAACGGCCCGCCCTGGTATTAAAGCCGATCGACCAATGGGAGTCCGACAATGCCAAGTGGGGTGAAAATTATCCCAGGGAATACGAAAGCTACCTCAAAGGCGAAATCACCGATACCGAGACCAAGTTCGGCGGCGCCTATCCGCGGGATTACCTGGACGCCGACCCTTATCAGGTGATTTTGTTTGCCGGGTACGGGTTTGGTAAAGATTACCTCCAGGGCCGCAGCCATTTTTACGCGGTCGAGGACATCAACAAAACCAAACGAATCAAACCGGACTTTTACGCAGCCACCTGCTGGACCTGCAAAAGCCCCGACGTGCCGCGGCTGATGAACACCATGGGAGTAAAAGAGTTTTACGCGTCCAACTGGCACGACTTGAAAAATGAAATTACCCATCCGATCGGCTGTCAGGATTGCCATGAGCCTCAGACAATGAACCTGCGGATTTCGCGACCGGCCCTGAAAGAGGCTTTTGCCGCGATGGGTAAAGACATTGAAAAGGCTACCCATCAGGAAATGCGCTCGCTGGTCTGTGCCCAGTGCCATGTGGAGTATTATTTCGAAACCAACGAAAAAACCAGTTTGAAAAATTACCTGACTTTCCCCTGGGGCAAAGGAACCACCGTCGAGCAGATGATTGAGTATTACGACGAAACCAATTTTAGCGATTTCCTTCATCCGATATCCAAAACTCCAATCGTCAAAGCCCAGCACCCGGATTATGAAATGTTTATGACCGGCGTTCATGCCTATCGGGACGTTTCCTGCTCGGATTGTCACATGCCCTACAAAACCGAGGGCGGATTGAAATTTACCGATCACCACGTGCAAAGCCCGCTGTTGAATATCTCAAACAGTTGCGCGATTTGCCACCGCTGGAGCGAGGAAGAAGTCCGCAGCCGGGTCGAAACCATTCAAACTAAAAACTTCGAAGCCAAGATGAAAGTGGAAAAAGCTCTGGTCGAAGCTCACTTCGATGTTGCCGCCGCCGCCGAAGCCGGCGCTACCGATGCCGAGCTTGCCGAACCGCGGAAATTGCTCCGCCACGCTCAGTTTCGGTGGGATTACGTCTCTGCCAACAACGGCATGGGATTCCACTCGCCGCAGGAATCGATGCGGGTTTTGGCTGATTCAGTCAACCAGGCTCAACAGGCGCGCTTGATGATTGCTCGATTATTGGCAACCAGATCGGTTAAAGCTCTGCCGCAATACCCCGACGTTTCCACCCGGGAAAAAGCCTGGAATGTAGCTAAAGGTTACGTTGACGGCAACGGCGTAAAAATACTGAAGTGATTATTTCCCGCGGAGCAGCAGCAGGATAAAAAACGGCCCGCCGATAATGGCGGTGATGATGCCCACGGGCATTTCGGTGGGGGCGACGATGGTGCGGGCCAGGCAGTCGCAAGCCGCCAGCAGCGACCCGCCCGCCAGAAAAGCACCCGGCAAAACGATACGATGATCGTAGCCGCTGACCAACCTGACAATGTGGGGGACCACCAATCCCACAAAAGCGATAGGCCCGGCCAGTGAAACCGCCGCCGCCGTAACCAGCGTCCCTCCGACAAAGCAGCAGCGTTGAACCGAGCCGACGTCCACACCGTGCCCCCGGGCCATTTCCGAACCCAGTGACAGGTGATTCAGATTGTTCAATTGCAGAAACAGCAGCCCCGCTCCCGGCAGCAGCATGGGCATCAACGCCCCAAGCTGTTGATAACCAATCACGTCCAGTCCGCCCATCAGCCAGCGATCCATCGCCATCAGCAACTGCGGATTGGCTAGGTATCGAATCAGTTGACTGACCGCCGCTGCTAAAATGCCCACCGTAACGCCCGCCAAAAGCAGGGTGTTCATGGAAAGCCCCTGCGGCCGCCGGGCCATTAAATAGATGAAAAACATGGTCGCCGCCGAGCCTGCCAGCGAAAACAACTGCACGGTTGAAATCGGCCCAATCTGAAACGCCAAAGCCGGCACCGAAATCGCCAGCACCGCTCCAACCGCACCGCCGGCGGTAACTCCCAGCGTAGCAGGTGACGCCAGGGGATTGCGAAAGATCACCTGAAAAACACTGCCCACCAAAGCCAATGACCCGCCTATCAAAAATCCCAACAACACCCGCGGAATTCTCTGGCTGACAAAAATCCGCGTGTCGCCCGACCAATCGGCAGAGGTTCCGGAGGTTAGCTCGCGATAAATTACGGATTCGTCCAGATTTTCGCTGCCCACAAACGGCGTCAGGCTCAGCACTATCACCGTCAACACCAGATAGCAAAAAATCGCCGTTAGAAATTTTTTCCGGGTCAATAATTCAGTCATGATGAATGATTTCCAGGTTGGCAAGTTTCAATGTCTGCCAGCGGCAGAACAATCGGACCGCCGGTTAACGGGTGCTGACTAACCAACACTTCCGGGCCGTAACATTTCCGAAGAATCTGTTGCTCAATTACCTGTCCGATGGAGCCTTCCTTGACAAGCTCGCCGTCTTTCAGTAAGAGCAGCCTGTCACAAAACTGCCCCGCCAGATTCAGATCATGGGTAACCACCGCAATCGCGATGCCCTGATTGGCCAACTCTTTCAGCAATTGAAAAAAAGTCACCTGATGATGCAAGTCCAGCCCGGTTGTGGGTTCGTCCAGCAGCAGCACCTTGGGTTGCTGAGCCAGAACCGACGCCAGCATCACCCGCTGCCGTTCGCCGCCGGATAGCTCCGAAAGCCTGCGCCTCCGATAAGCCAGCGTTTCGGTTTGCCGCAGACATTGTTCGACAATCTCGATGTCCCGCTCCTGCAAAAAACCCGCCCCGCTCAGGTGCGGATAACGTCCCATCGCCACCACCTGTTCCGTAACCAGATCGAACGTGCTCCCGACCAACTGAGGCAGATACCCCAGAATCGCCGCCATTTCCCGACGCGAATAGCGCTGCATCTCTCGCCCCGCCAGGGTGATTTTTCCCGATGGGCAAGGGAGTATTCCTGCGGCAATTTTCAGCAACGTGCTTTTGCCGGCGCCGTTGGGCCCAATGATGCCGCAAATTCTTCCCGTCGGTAACGCCAGGTGCTGATTACGCAGATGCCATTGGCCCGCCGAATAAGCGTAACTGACATCTTCGAGAACTAACATCGCCGCATCAGAGTTCACCGGGCACCTCCGACTGACCTTTTGGATCATCCGCCGGGGCAAATCTAATCTCACCGAACACCTCCGGATGAATCATCTTCGCCAGCATCGCCGCCGCCTCAACAATCCGCGGCCCGGGAATCAACAGCACTTCACTGGTAGGCAGGTAAATCCGCAGCTCCTCATCTGAAACGCCTGCAAAAAAATCCCGCCAGTCACCAATCACCTGCTCTCGGTATTGCAGCGACAAATTTTCGGGCGCTATCGGTTCGATGATAATCTGCGGGGCTCGTTTCAACAAAGATTCTTTGGAAATTTGCGGATAACGAATAGCCACGTCATTAAAAATGTTTTCGCCGCCGCAAAAGCTGATCAATTCGCTGACGAAAGTGTCCGCCCCGATTGTCGTCAGCCCGCTCATGGACCCCGTGGTGCGGTAGAGTGAGAAAAATACCTTACGCGGCTTGCATTTCGCCAGTCGTTTTTTAATATCGTCCAACGCTCCACTGATCTCGAAACTTAACTGCTTACCCCGCTCGGGACATCCCAGTTTACGTCCCAGCACTTCAATATCTTTACAGATGTTCTCGACACTATCCACCCGAACTTTCAGCAACTCGATGTCTTCCTGTTGACAGAATTGGGTGATTTTTTCCGAAACCCCCTGAACAATCACCATGTCAGGTTCCAACGCGATAAGCTGTTCGAAATTCGGATTTAAAAATCCACCCAGCTTAGGCTTCTGCTTTGCTTCCGGCGGGTAATGGCAAAAATTGGATACCCCGACCACCCGGTCCTCGCTACCCAGCGCAAAAACAATTTCCGTGATGCTCGGCGACATGCAGACGATTCGCTGCGGGATTGCAACTTGGCCGCCTGAATTTTGACCGGCAGGGCGACTAGCACCCGGCAGAGTTATTCTGCTGAACACCACCGAAAGCAGCAAACCCGCCGCCAGCAGCAAAACAAAAACCAAAATGTTCAGTCGATTTTTCATTATCGTGCAAAATCAGACATCCCTCCGCAACAGCAACTATTCAAGATCAAACATCCGATTATTAATTTCGTCAAACCAGCCGATCATCATGTCGCCGGATTTCACCCCGTAGGCATTGAGCTGATCGAAATCGGTCAGTTCCTGATTGCTCACGTGTCCGTCCGCCCAGGCGACGTTGGCTTTTTCGTCGTGGCGAAAGTGAATCGATGGCGACGCGTAAAAAGTGGTAACCGGCTCACCGTTGCTCCCGATGAAAAAGGGAGGCTCAGCAAAAGAATATTCCAGGTAATAACTCTCATCACCGTCCTTCTTGGTCATGGCCGTGTCAGTAAACATCACCGTTTCGCTGGGATACTTAACCTGGGAAGACCTGGTGCTCTGATTGCAGGCCGCCGAAAACGATTGACCGCTCCAGGTTCGCGAACCCAGGTAAGTCATGTTGTAGCCGTAACCGCCGCAACCCTCCTCGAAATCCATATCCCACGGCTGACCATTGCGAAACGGAACGTATTGAGTGCACTGATTAATCTTACCGCCGGCGGTGTAGTCGATCAGGGCACTACGCATCGGATCGAATGGCTCATCAATGCTGTCCCGAACCCCGTGCCAGCGATGCAGGTTGCTTTTGTTATTATCGATCGGATCGAAAAATTTATACGCGGCGATGGCAAAACGATCCCGGTTTTCGGTGGCATAACCGATGTTCGCTAACGCCAGTTGACGCAGATTGGTCTTGCAAACCACGCTGCGGGCCTGCTCCCGGGCTTTTCCCAAAGCCGGCAGTAAAATACTCATAAGAACACTGATGATCGAGATCACCACCAGCAGCTCAATAAGTGT
>JAFGSR010000232.1 GCA_016934515.1 Sedimentisphaerales bacterium | reverse complement strand
CTAAAATCCGACCGGCCAAACCGAATGAAATTCTTTGTGCCAAAAGGGTTTGCAATGTAGCATGACAAAAAAAGTTCACGGCGTTGGATGCCACGGGTCCGGAGACATCAGTTCTTCGGGCACTTCAAAGTCTACGGTAGCGAGTATTTCGCTCACGAACCTGTCAAGCGTTATGATTTTGTCCGTTTCATTGACCACGGTTATCCGCTTGGACAAAACAGGAATACCCTGATACATTTCGTAATGCACTTGGACTTTTAATCCGTTATAGAGTCCGGTCGAGGAATGAGGCGGTTTGTAGCTCATCACAAGTTCCAGGCCCGGCGGCGGCCAGGACAGATTCTGGGCATGACGATTTTGCTTCCAGGGCAACCGTGCTTTAATCTTGTTGGTGTGGTAACCTGTGAACTGAAAAGTATCGGGATTGCTTATCATATCGTCCACCCATTCCGGGCGCAGATATGCCCGCTCAACTTGCCCCTTAAGCCCGCCCACTTCATATTCCACACCATCAATTTTCACCGTCGCCTCCGGCTTGACAGCTCGCAGGATAGATTCGCTCGTCATAAGATTATCAAAAGCAACAGTAGCAGCATTGGGCAACAGACAAAATGTCCTGCTAATCAGGCCGTTGGTTAGAACCAGATCGATCTTGTTAGCCGATCTTTTCCGTATATGCAGTTCAGTTGGTTGTTTAACTGGTTTTATTAGCCAATCAACTTCAACAGAAACCTGTTGTTCAGGAGAAAAAGCCTTGGGCCGCTGGGGTAGAACCAACTCGGCCCAGATAGGCCGGTGGTCGGAGAGTGGTTTTTTTAAATCTTTCCATTCTTTATAATATGATTTCATGGGCTTGTCTTCGTCAGGCGGATTATAGACATCATAGATAATTCCACCATCACTAACCTGAGCCAGGGAAGCACTATTGAAGAAGATATGATCGATGATGCCGCTTTCGGTGCCGGTTTCAATATGTTTGTGGGTACTTTTGTTTTCCAGATCGATATCCAGTCCGTCCCAGGTAGGCTTCATACCGGCCTGGGCCAGCAGATTCAAGGATTCCTCACCTATATGATTATTGTAATCGCCCATAATTATTAGGCGGTCCGGTTTTAGTTGAGGAATAATTTTTCGAGCGAGAAACTCTGCAGCAGATCCTTCGGCTTTATCCCTTCCCGGTATATGGAGTGAATAGAAAGTTACCTCCATGCCCTTGATTTTCGTAGTGGCACCGACAATTGAGGCGGGCGCCCAGCCGACAGCATTTATTTCAATCTCATTGGTATCGGTGAGCGGTGTTCTACTAAGTAAAGACTTAAATTTGTCTTTGTGATTTGCGGAAGAAATTTTGCCCACATAAACATAATCCATGCCAAGTATCCGGCCCACACGCGCTGTCCAGTCTCCATCGGGAACTTCAGAAAAGCCAATGATATCAAGATTGTAAGGCTTGAACATTTCTCCGATCCGCTCGGGTTGTGCCCAATTACCGAACAAAACATTGTAAGCTGCAATTCGAATCTTAACCGGAGAATTTTCGAGAGCGGCCTTACTATTTTCGTAGTCAGGTCCAGTGTCGGCCGGGTTCACATTACTTGCGGTTGTTGTTACCTGGGTCCAGCTAGCTATCATAATCGACACGGTCCAAAAAACTGTTCTCAAACAAGAATTACCATCTGATAAAGCCCAGTTTTTCATAGCCTTTGCCTCATATAGCTTAGTATTGGTTTTTTTTACTGATTCTGCTGTTTCCACTTTCTGCTGTAAGCCCTGGCTCCAGCCGATTAAGCTACTTGGGAAAGTGCAAAAGTTAAGTTAATCATCGGGTCAGAAAAATCCCTGGATTCCAAACACCTTTTGAAATATTCAACAATAAATCACGGATAAATAAATCACCTGTTGTACTTATGAGTTGAATCCGCGAAGTTCTAATTTTTAAGGGAGGCAGGCCTTTTTAATTTGATAAGCGAATTCGTTTTCTTTCGTTTGAAATTTTACGATAGAGTTATTTTGTTTGAAAGCAACATCTCGTATTTTTTTACCGGCGGCGTCTATTGCTTCTATCGATTTTACTATTGGGTTATTGTCGGTGAGTAGTTTTTCGAGATTAAGTGTGATCGGGAATTGCTCTATGTCTGGTAGGGGGATGACTATTATGGCATCTTTTTGGATTTGGCATCTGAATGCTGCAAAGGTAGTTGCCGGGCCGAAGTTGATTGGAGTTTTGTTTATGTTTCTGCGGTTTTTGGGCAGGGATGTGGGGTTGTGTCTGTTGAGTTTTAGACCTGTGACATTATCTTTGCTACCTTCGATGGTGAGGATGCCGAGTTTGTATCTGAAGCTTCCGGCGTCTTCGCCTATTAGTCTGTAGCGTGTTCCGGTGGAAGGGTCCCAGACGCCAATCATTATGTCGTAGTCGCCGGGGAGGCATTTTTCGGGGATGTACTGGAGATGTTCGCTGCCGGTTTTGATCTGATCTTTCCAGTTGCTCATCGGCGGGTATGGTCTCAGGTCGCCCTGGAAGGCAATTTCATCGGTACCGGAATCGACAGGGCAGAAATGGACAAATATGTCGAGGTTTTTTTGGGCTGGGGAGGCTACGTCCCAGTTTACGGTCATTTTGAATTTGCGGTTGGTGAGGTATTCCAGGTTTTCAATTCGGGGCATCATTTTTATGCCGTTATCAATGTCGAATCCGCGGGCGTTGAAATAGTGATCTGCATTGGTTTGTGACTGCTCGACGATTAGTCCATCGATTTTTTCGATGGAGGATTCTATTGGGCCATTCTTTGCGAAGTAGCCGTACTGCGGGAGTATTTTGCCTTTGACTCGCCAGTCGTTCTTGCTGCGATTGGAGTAAATTTTAGCACCACAGTTCCAGGTTATGATCTGGCGGTGGATGTCGTTATCTACAAAGTCAACGCTTTTGATTGTGTCGGTTGCGATGGTCTTTATGAAGTCCTGTGCGAGCCAGTACTTTCTTACTGCGCCGCGGCCGAAGCCTTGGTTGTCGATCATCATGGCATGGCCATCAAGGATTTCGGCGTTGATGTAATCGTCGGATTGGAGTGGGCTTTCGTGGTCGTCGTATTCGGTAAGTCTGTAACGTGAAGGATAGCCGACGCCGTGGAGGCTGAACCTGTCGTGCAGTACGGCATCGAACCAGGGGACGCGCTGCCAGTCGGAACATGTGAGTTGAATGAAATAGCGTCCACCTTTTGGCGAAAGTGTAAGGTGTTGGCAGTCGGCGCCGTCGAGGTAACCGGTCAACTGGTCGTGACCTGCTTCGGAGGTGGTAATCGCCCCGCCTAAATAATCCTGTATCCAGCGGAAAGTTTCTCCCCAGCATTTTCGGGTTTCGAGCATAGAATGAAATTGGCCGGATTTGTCGTAATAGTCAAAACAGGAAATGGATGTGAAGACATCGATGAAGTAGTGGTTCGGCGCCAGGTTTTCTTTGATCGGTTTCAAATTGCGTTTGACAAATGGCATGATGCGGTCGGGGCGCCAGCGATAACTTTGGGCGTCACGACCTTTGTTAATCCAGGCTTTGACGGGATTACCGTTTTGTGTGAAACAGATGTCGTCGTAACTGTAGTCGGCAGCGTCAGGATAGAAATCGATGTAGTTGTCGTGTAGGCCCCATGGGATATTGGAATTACGGCAGACTGTTGCGATCTTCTTCATGTCGTCGATTGTGCCATAGGCAGTATTTGGTGGATAGATATCGGGCAGACGGTAATCGTACCCCCAGCGTTGCCAGACATGGATTGTCAGGAGCGAGTCGGTTAGGCCGTAGTCGATCATTTTGGCCATGGTATCTGCGATTTGTGAATAGCGTCCGCCCCAGATATCGAAAACGAATCGGCCTGCCTTGTTTTGGAAACCGGGCGAGGATTTTTTATCGAAAAGTTTTTGGTATTTGACGGCACAATCGAAAGCTCCTTTGGTACCGGGAACAAAAGTCAGGGTTGCGTTATGGTGGGTATGGAGCGAATAATTGTTTTCTTCGGGAGTTACCTGAAGATAGTCTGGTGGATTATCGGTTGCCATCAGGAGTGAGATGCCTTTTTCAAAATCAAAGCCTACATGGGATGTTGAAAGGTTATGACCTCCGAATCCGGCACGGAAAGCTTCAGGTTCTTCAATGCAATAACCGTGGCCGCAATAAACTCTCTTTGCTTTCTGGTTTGCGCAAGCGAGTGAAATATCCGTAATTCGTTGAGGTGAATCGAATTTTATGCGAAGGCCGCTGTTGTCTTTGAAGATTTTGGTGACAAGATCAAATTCTTCGTCATTCATCAACAGGCGATGTTTGATTGTAACCTTACCGAAAACATCTTTGGATATTTCTGTTTTGGTAATTCGTATGTTTCCGGGTTGTGAGCCGACTGTGCGGTTCAGGACTGAAAGGTTTATTCCGTCGAAGACAACAGAATCGTCACCTTTGCCAAATGCAATTGCACTGTCGATCAGGCCGTCTTTGCCGAGTACTATTGCCGCGGTGTTTCCATCGGAAAGTCCAAACACGAAGTCTTTTTTGGTGTTTTGTTGTTGCGTTTCGATTATGTTTTGGACATGTCGGTAAAGTGCAATGCGTTCGTCTTTGCTGAGAGGTTTTGGCTGTTCACCTGTAATTATCATCGGCTTAGCCCAATAGCAGCCATCGCATGTTGTGTCGCGTTTTGGACCGGGGTGGCTTTCGAGTCTGAGTAATATTTCCTGGCCCGCAAAGCGACTTAGATCGACCTTGCCTTCTACCCACACCTTGCTATCGGTATGTCGCTCGAAAAGTTTTTCCTCGCCGACGAGGACACGAAACGTTACACCGTCGCTTGGAGGTTCTTCGGCGCTATGGTCACGAATTGCATTAAAAAACCGGAACTCAATTTTTTCGGTGCGTGTTAGTTTTAATTGATACTCCGCAAAGACTGTTCCCGCCCCGCCCCGCCAAGTGGGATGCATCGCAATGGCATCTTTTCCGGAACCGCGATGGAAGTTGCCTTTTGCAAAGGATACGCCCGATCTTTCGTCCGAACCGCTCCAGCCGACGGGCATACGAAGAAGGGGCTTGTCGAAGTATTGCCATGCAACTCGTTGGGTGTTGAGCGACATCAGCGACAAGGAACCTTGCGCCGGGACGATGTTTGTCGGCATTATTACAGACACATCCGAAGTGGCCGCCCTGGTGAAATCGGTGTCAAATATCTGAACGCAGTGTATTTTGTAACTTTCGCCTGTATATGAAAACTCGGCGTTAAAGTGAACAGGATAAAGTGCAGATAATGCTCCGCTGGCCGAGGCAACTTGGAAAGTTTCTTTCTGCTGAGTTTTTGACGCTATAACGATTGTCTTATCAGTTGCGCCGATGGCATACCATTCATCGACGAGTCCATTCATTGTCAATTTCACCTCGATGGTTTTTTGTGCACTATTATCGATGGATACAGTGATGTCTACCGGTTTGTTAAATTCTTCAACTGTATCAATCTCACCAATAGTGACTTTTACAGGTCCTTCGGAGGCGATGTGACCGTTAAAGGCGGTCGCTGAGCAAGCGAACCAAAAGATAATTTGGCAGGCAAATAATAAACGAACTTTCATCTCAAACTCCTATTCAAAGAAAAAAATTAGTGCGATTTTGCTTACGCGGTTCTACGTGTATTTTTTCTCATAAACCGGATGGTTGGGTTGAGGCTCGGCAGGGCCTTTTTAGCATATCCGCATAAATGATTATAATCATTCCTCTGCCTATGGGCAATATACCTCAACTCATCAATAGGCAAAAATCCGCTATTTTACAGTTCGGCTTTGAGTTTGCTGTTAAAAGACTCGACATAATCATGCTCTCACGGGGATTTCAGGCTCAATATATAACATCTCAGCACCATTTTGAGCAAAAAACCACTTGACCTTTTTGGCAATAAGTTTATCCTGCAAAAGGTCATCAAACTTTGGTCAGGTAAGAAATCACCATAAAACCAATAGTCAACCTGAATTAGAACAGATCTTATTATATTAAAGGAGTGTGCCATGAATAAACGAATCCAGTTTTTTGCGTCGGTAGCCATCATGACATGTGTCCTGGGGATGGGCTTTTCTGACGAAGAAAACTCAGCAAAAGCTGAAGTCAGCTTTTCTTCGTTGCTACAGGAAATGACAAACAGGGATTCCCTGGCTCGTTTGCCGGAGCCGAGCTACACCTGCAAACAGTTCAGTAGTTACGACCGTGACTCGGTAGCTGTGGGGCAGCCGGGCTGGTTTGCCAACTGGGATCGCAGTCAGTTTTTGTCTGTGGAAGAAAATGAGGGTCGTAGAGAGTATGTGCTAATGGAGGCTAAGGGGCCTGGGGCGATTGTGCGTTTCTGGGCAACCTGGCACGGGCCGAGCGGAAAGGAATTTTATAACGGTATTTTACGGATATATCTGGACGGTGTGACCGAGCCCGCAATTAAAGGAAAGATTAAAGAAATCATCAGTGGCGGTCAACTCGCGGGTAAACCACTTTCAAATTCGCTCTCACCAACGACGGATCCTAAACGACGGGCACATAACCTTTATTTACCGATACCTTACGCCAAGGGATGCAAGGTAACGTATGAAAGCCCCGAAATGGATGATTTTGGGGGGAAGAAAGGAGAAGCTCTTTATTACCAAATTAATTACCGCAGCTATGCTGAAGGGACGCCGGTTGAGTCTTTTAGTATGGAGGCATTACAGAAGGCACGATGGCTTCTGGCTGATATTCAGAGTGATTTATCCTGCTACAGGCGGTCTGATCGATGCATGCTTCTGAAAGAAAATTTACGGGGAATTTTGCAGGATAATGCATCAAAAACAGTTCGCTTGAGCGGTGCCGGAGCAATTCGGGAATTGTCATTTAAGCTTGAAGCGGAAGATATTGATCAGGCACTGCGTTCGACGGTTCTGGAAATCAAATTCGACGGTGAGCAGGCGGTATGGTGTCCGATGGGTGATTTTTTCGGGACCGGCCACCAACTGAATCCTTATCGCAGCTGGTACACGGAGGTAAGTCAAGATGGTACTCTGGCGTGTTACTGGGTGATGCCTTTCGAGAAGAGTGCGACCGTAACGGTGTATAATCTGGGAGAATCTCCGGTTACGGTTACTTTGGGAGAAATCCGCCACAGTGGCTGGGAGTGGGATGAGCGATCGATGCATTTTCACGGCAGCTGGCGGAATTATCATTCAGCCCAAACCAGAGGCGATAAAAGTCAGGACGGCAAAGGGGCCTATGATGTCAACTACGTTGAAATCCAGGGTCAGGGTGTTTACGTTGGCGACACATTAACGATCTTTAACGGTGCCGCTCGCTGGTGGGGTGAGGGCGATGAGAAAATCTATGTTGATGATGAAAAATTTCCTTCGCATTTTGGCACCGGGACAGAAGATTATTATGGTTATGCCTGGTGTCGCCCGGAATTTTTCGAGGCACCTTTTCACGCGCAGCCGAACGGTGGCGGGAATCTGGCAGGTGGATTTTCCGTCAACAACCGATACCGCGCGTTGGATGCAATACCATTTGAACAATCGTTAAAATTCGATATGGAACTTTGGCACTGGAAAGATACCCAGATAAACTACGCTCCTACCAGTTTCTGGTATGCCCAACCGGGGGCGAGTAGTAATGTCAAGCCCGCACCGGAAGAAGCAAAGCGCCCGGTAGCTAAAAAATTAGAAATTGTCGTCAAAAAAGTTGAAGGTGCTCTTGAGGCTGAGACGTTTAAGATTCTTCAGGCCGACGGCGGAACGACAGAAATTCAGGACGGATCGTCTTCTTTTAAATGGAGTGACAACAAACAGCTCTGGTGGAAATATGCTGATATCAATGACAAATTGGTTTTGGAGTTTCCTGTCGAAAAAGCCGGCACTTATGAAATTATCGCTGCTTTGACCAGAGCTAATGATTATGGAATTGTCAAGATCGCCATCAACGGACAAGTCAAGATCGAAACGCTGGACTTGTACAATTCCGCGGTGATCACGAAAGAAATATCGCTGGGGAAAAGCCAACTGAAAAAAGGTGCTAATCAACTGGAAGTAACGATAATTGGCGCCAATCCACAAGCGGTTAAAAGTCGTATGTTCGGAATTGATTATTTACTTATCAAGGAAGATAAATAACTCGGAGGTTAACAATGCGAAATCACAAGGCTGCCAAAAGCTATCTTTTATTTTTGGTTTTTATAGTAACGGTAGTGATTCATCCGTTATATGGACGAGATAAATTGCCGGGGCGGGAGTATAATGGTTGGTATTCCGGAGCACATTTGAACCGGGTTGCATTTCCGATAGGAGGCATTGGGGCGGGAATGTTCTGCCTTGAAGGAACCGGAGCGCTTTCCCATGTATCCTTACGTCATCAAATGGAAGCGTTTAACGAACCATGCACTTTTGCGGCTTTGTGTGTGAAGGGAAAGAATGGTAATGTTGCCAAAGTATTGGAAGGCCAGGTACCCGGCTGGAAAATATTCGGCCAACCGAAAACCGGCAACGGGGCCGCCGGCACCAGTTATGGTTTCCCCCGGTTTTTAGATTGCCGTTTTATCACGCAATTTCCTTTTGCGACAATTAAACTTGCTGACTCGGACATCCCCCTGGAAGTGGAAATCACCGGTTGGAGTCCGTTTGTTCCGGGAAATTCGGATCAGTCTTCCCTGCCGTTCGGTGCGATTGAATATACGTTTAATAATCCAACTCAGGAAACCATCGAAGCGGTTTTTTCATACAACACAAAAAATTTTATGGCTGTCGGCGACGGAAATACGATATTGCCGTTTGATAACGGATTTATTCTCTGGCAGGAGGGTTCGCAAAGTCAACCTGAACGGGAAGGAGCTTGTGCGTTTTTTGTAGATGATGATAATGTGGTCGTGGATCACTGCTGGTTCAAGGGCGGTTGGTGGGATTCGCTGACAATTACCTGGGAAAACATCGAGACCGCCCGTTTGATGGACAATCCACCGGTCAAAGGTTCATGTCCGGGTGCATCACTGTTTGTACCCTTTAAGGTGAAACCGGGTCAGACGAGAACTATTCGGCTGATGACAGCCTGGCATGTTCCGCAGACGAAATTGCGTTATGGTAAGGACCGTGCAGAAACAACGGGGCCTGCTTTTGGCAAAAACCCCTCACAGGGAACCGCGACTGGCCAGCAGGAGGTTTCGGGTTTTCTGGGAAAGGGACTGATTAATACCTTCGATCCGTCCGGCGACGGATTGACAGGGACGCTAACTTCCGGTGAATTCGAAATAACAAAAAACTATATTCATTTTCTGATCGGGGGCGGTAATAACCCGGGAAAAACCTGCGTGAATTTAATTATCGATGGGGATGTAATCCAAACAGCCACGGGCAAAAACGTTGAGAAGTTGGAATGGACTACCTGGGACGTTACGAGTTTCGAAGGCAAAAAGGCTATAATACAAATCGTCGATGAAGTTACAGACACGTGGGGACATATCAATGTTGATCACATTATCATGTCAGATATTGCCACCGGGACTCCCTCAGAACTGAAAAACGCCATCGTGCTTAATGATTTTGAGTCTCCAGGTTATAGCGGATGGGTTGCTCAGGGACCGCCGGCGCCATGTTGCCCAGGCGAAGATTGTGAAAATATTCCAACCTATCATATACCTTATTATGCCGGCAAATTTTCCAGCATTACGGAAGCAGCTAATTACTGGCGAAATCATTATAATTCGCTGCGTGAAAAAAGCGTTCTTTTTCGTAAGGCCTTCTATGATACTACCCTGCCCCCGGAAGTGGTTGAAGCGGTGGCGGCCAATCTTACCATTTTGAAGTCGCCCACAGTTCTACGACAGAAAAACGGTCGGCTTTGGTGCTGGGAGGGATGCTGTGACAGCCACGGTTGTTGTGCCGGTTCCTGCACGCACGTCTGGAACTACGCTCAGGCGATTTGTCATCTGTTTCCGGATCTGGAACGGTCGTTCCGTCATACCGAGTTCAATGAAAGTCAGGCAGAAGACGGCCACCAGACATTCCGCTCGGCACTTCCCATTCGCCCGATTGCGCGCAATTACCATGCAGCTTCTGATGGACAGTTGGGTGGAATCATGAAAGTCTATCGCGATTGGCGCATTTCCGGCGATACGATTTGGCTACGAAAATTATGGCCTCAGGTCAAGCAAAGTTTGGCATATTGTATCGAAGCGTGGGACCCTCGACATAAAGGCATTCTTGAGGAACCGCACCATAATACCTATGACATCGAATATTGGGGCCCAGAAGGACACTGTACAAGTTTTTACCTCGGCGCTCTAGCCGCGGCTGCCGAAATGGGCAAGGCATTAGATGAGGATGTGGTGCTGTATCAAGAGCTTGTCCAAAAAGGCAGAAAGTTTCTGGAAACCGAATTATTTAACGGAGAATACTTCTATCAGAAAATTCAAACCGAGGGATTAAATGCTCAGTTCCATCCGCTGGCCGCTTCCCATAATGGAACGGGTTATACGGACATAGTGACCGCTTTAAATAAACAGGGCCCGAAATACCAGTATGGAACAGGTTGTCTGTCCGATGGCATTTTGGGCTTCTGGATCGCGCGCATGTCCGGCCTGGGACAAATTATTGACGAACAAAAAATCAAAAGTAATCTGAATGCGATTTACAAATACAACTTCAAGCCGGATCTGTCCGACCATGCCAACCCACAACGACCATCTTATGCCTACGGAACCGAAGGGGGACTTTTACTGTGTACCTGGCCCAAGGGTGGACAGTTATCCATCCCATTTGTATATAGCAACGAAGTGTGGACCGGGATTGAATATCAGGTCGCGTCCCATTTGATGATTGAGGGAATGGTTGATAAAGGTCTGGACATTGTTCGTGCCTGTCGCGATCGTTATGATGGCAGAATTCGCAATCCCTTCAACGAATACGAGTGCGGCCACTGGTACGCCCGGGCGATGGCCAGTTACGGCCTTATCCAAGGCCTGACCGGTGCACGCTATGACGCGGTGGACAAAATCCTTTATATAGATTCACGCATCGGCTCTAATTTCAAAAGCTTCCTTGCCACCGCTGACGGTTTTGGTTCGGTCGGCCTGGAAAATGGTAAGCCTTTTATTGAAGTTCAATACGGAAGAATCAAGGTTGAAAAAGCAATCGTCTCCGGAAAAGAAACGAGCTTGACTCGTAAATAGACAGCACAGGAAATCCACACCGCAACATAAACACCCGTTTAATTAGCAAAATACTAATGCAGTATAAGTTGCTTATAGGTATTGGTTCAGGAGATTTTCGAGCATTTCCTGACGGCCGCTGTTTACTTTTGGCTCGCCGTTTTTGAGGGTGAATTTTTCTAATTCTTCGAGGGTGCATTTTCCGTTTTCAATTTTTTTGCCTAGCGGTTGGTCCCAGTCGGCGTAGCGGGCTTTGATGAATTTTTCGAATTTGCGGTCTTGGATCATCTTGGCGGCGTTTTTAAGGCCCCGGGCGAAGGCGTCCATACCACCGATGTGAGCGTGAAACAGATCAACCGGATCTATCGACTGCCGACGAAGCTTGGCGTCGAAATTCAATCCGCCGGTGGTGAAACCGCCGCTCTTGAGGATGGTGTACATGGCCTGAGTGGTTTGATAGATGTCGGTGGGGAATTGGTCGGTGTCCCAACCCAACATCAGATCACCGCGGTTGGCATCCACCGAACCAAGTATGTCATGGGCGCAGCAGAATTCCAGTTCATGGATAAAATCGTGGCCGGCTAGGGTAGCATGATTGGCCTCAATGTTCAGTTTTAAGTGCTGGTCCAGCCCATACCCACGCAGAAACGCCAGGCAGCCGCCCGCATCGAAATCGTATTGATGCTTAGTGGGTTCTTTGGGCTTAGGTTCGATGTAGAGTTGACCGCCGAAACGAATCTTCTGTTTGTATTCCACCGCCATTTGCAGAAACCGTCCCAGGTGGTCGAGTTCACGTTTGAGATCGGTGTTGAGCAGGGTTTCGTAGCCTTCGCGTCCGCCCCAGAAGACATAGCCCTGCCCGCCAAGCTCTTTGGTGATTTCCATGGCCTTTTTCACTTGGCTGGCGGCATAAGCAAAAACAGCTGGTGATGGATTGGTGGCGGCACCGGCCAGAAACCGCCGATGCGAAAACATGTTGGACGTACCCCAGAGCAGTTTGATACCGGTATCCCGCTGGAGCTTCTTGGCCAGCTTGACTATCTGGTCCAAACGTTTGTTGGTTTCGGAAAGGGTGTCGGCTTCGGGTGCAATGTCACGGTCATGGAAGCACCAGAAATTAACGCCCAGCTTGGTGAAAAATTCAAAAGCGGCTTGCATGGTTTCTTCGGCTATCTGCATGAGATCATCGGAGCGGTTGTAGGAGCGGATCATGGTCGGGCCGCCAAAAGGATCGGCACCGAGACCCTTAAAGGTGTGCCAGTAGCAGACAGAAAAACGCAGATGTTCGGCCATGGTTTTGCCGAGGATTTTGGCTTTGGGATTGTAATGTTTGAAGGCCAGGGGATTGTGGGAATCGGGACCTTCGTATTTTATTTTTTTAATGCGGGGAAAATATTCAGTCATGGTTATTAACTCCTTTTTTGGGGTTTTCAATTGCCGGTTGGCTTTTTTTGCGATTGAGCTGTCTGCGGTTGCAGACAAAAAATGTTAATGTACCTTCGTTGGTTGGCCTTGATCTGGGCAATAAACTTGAACGGGCCGACGTCTGCGGATTTGTAGAGGGGTTGTATGGCCTGCATTTTCCAGCGTTTGTAATAGGTATCGTTGGGAGCTAGACCAATGCGGGAATCCCAGGCGACGTAAGTGATGTTTCTCTTGTAGCAGGTCTCAATGAACTCAGCAAAAGTATCGCCGGGAAGGGAGCTTTTTCTGATAAAGTCTTCTTTGTATTTAGGGGCATAGAGATTAACGATATGAGGCATAGAAGTTACGAGTTTTTCGCCGGGTTGGGCGTGGGCAATGTACCAGTTGGCGAGTTCCTTAAATTCGATGTCGCCGTTACCGTTACTGACGTAACGGGCCAAGGCAAACTGGTTGCTGACCATCAGCATACAGGTAAACATTGCGGATGTAATCAGGGCGAGAAAACCTTTGCGGCGATAGAGGAAAATCGAGATGAGCAGAACCGTAATGATAGCTGCAGCAGCAACATAAGGGATGGAAACGGAACGTTGGCAGTAACGAGGCAGATAAGAGAAGTCCTTTCCCAGACTGATGAGCCAGGCGAAAGAGATGCTGAGTAAAAAAATTTGCAGACCGATGGTAACAGGACGGGGAATGCGACCCTGACCGTCACTTTGGATTTTTCCCTGGAGCAAAATCCATCCGCCGCGCAAGCCGTACATGCAAATAAGCAGCATCATCCAGCCCATCGGTGCGGCGTAGCGGATAAGGGTGTAACTGCGGGTGGCGTGCAGGGCGAAAAAGATCGCGGCGAACATAACTAATCCGAGCGGTCGCCACTGTTTTTTCTTTATCGCATAAACCACCGCTAGCGCCACTGAGATAAGCAACACAATTTGAGTCAGTCCGACCATTTGATAGATCAGCACTTCTGACGCAGAACGCGGATCGGACGTTGGAAACTGAAAAGCCAGGGCGTTTTGGGGCATCTGCTGACCGGGTGACATTAGTGAGGTGGTGGCCATCAGGGGTGCGATTGAAACCTGCCAGGTAAAACTGGAAAAATCTTTGAAGACCTGGAAAACTTTTGCAAATTCGGCACCATAATTGCTAATGTATGGCAGCGATCCACCAGAGGCGCCCGGTTTGCGGTTGGTTACCATTCCCAGCAGCCACAAGGCCAGGGGCAGTGTCGCCAATGCGGAATAGAGAAACGAGATGACGCGACGACGGAAATTTTCCGAATCAATCATGTCGAGCACGAACGCCACCAGGATCAGGCCAGCGCCTTCGTAACGGACCATGGTGGTAACCGCGGCGAAAAAATAGCACCATCGGGAGCGTCGCAAGATAAAATAGAAGGTCAGCACCATGAAAAAGATCAGGGGGATTTCAGCGATGGGGTGACGCATCCATTTGAGCAGCCAGGGATTGAGTATCGCCAGCAGCGCAAACCAAACGGCGGCGCGACCAAGAAATTTTCGACCAACCAGGTATAAAAGCACGGCTAAAATCGGATACAAAATCGCGTTGAGCAGCCAACCAGCGGTCAGTTCTGGGTGTTGGCCGCCAACAAAAAATGACAGCCCCACCTGCAAAATCCCCAGCACCGGGGCGCGTTTGAAACTGGCGGGCAATTCAAAAGACCACATGCTGCGGCCGGTCTGCACAAACGCAACAAAATCGGAATTGGGCACCACCTGATGGCCGAAATAAAGAATCGATAGATAAACGCCAAAGGCAAACAACACCGCCATGGCCAACCAACCGAACCTGCGATTCAGAACGGCTTCGTCCGGCAAGGTCATCGGCTTGGGTGGTTTAATTGGACTTTGGGGCGACGCAGATCGGTTCTGCTTGCCGGATTTTGACATAACAGGTTTTCTACGCCGTGACTGGGCCATGATTATCTTTCTGGATTATACAAACTGACAAAAGCCTTTCGTGATTTTTCATTTGATTAACTTTTTCGCACTCAGGTTAATTTTGTGAAGGATCAGGTTTTACAGGAACATCGGATTCTTTGGTACTATCAGAGACTGCTTTATCGAAAGTGTCGCGATTTTGATACATTTGCCGACGGGTGGCAAAGAGTGCTTCCTGGATCAGTTTGCGGTTGGCACTCATAAGATCGGCCAGAATACCCAGGGACAGCAACAGAAAAGCAATAATCAAAAGCACCGCGGCTAGGATCAACGATTGAATATGCCCGGAGGCGGATTGTTCCGAGACATAAAAATAAAGAAACCTCAGGCAAATTGCCAAACCCGCCAAGGCTGGCAGTAGTGAAAAATAGAAAAAGGTTCGCAACGGTTTGTAGGTAATATAGGAACGCAAGATAATTGAACCGGAGCGGCGGACATATCGCGGGATGGAAGAGATCAGGCGGGACTCGCGGGTTTTTGGATTAACCTTGATGGACACATGGGTAATTCGCATATGCATGTGACCGGCCTGGATAATGGTTTCGAGGGTGTAAGTGTAACGGTTGAACACGTGCAGACGCATGGCGGCTTCGGCGGAATAAGCGCGAAATCCGCTGGTAGTGTCAGGAACATCAGTGCCGGAAAAACGCTGGACGATGTGGCTGCCCCAGCGCTGGAGTCTTTTTTTGAGCCAGGAAAAATGGGCGATGTCTTCAATGGGGCGGGCACCCACCACTATGTCGGCGCTGCCCGTAACCACGGGACGGATCAGGTCGCCGATGCTGCCGCCCTGGTATTGATTGTCGCCGTCAGTGTTGACGATAATGTCGGCACCCAGTTCCAAACAGCTACGGATTCCCATCATAAAAGCCGCGGCCAAACCCTGGTTGGAACCCAGCGAAACCACGTGATGAACACCCAGTTCGCGGGCAACCTCGACGGTACGGTCGGAACTGCCGTCGTCGATGATGAGATATTCAATTTCATCGATGCCTTCCAACTGCCGGGGTAGGTCGCGAACCACTTCAGGAAGGGTGTTTTCTTCGTTATAACAGGGAATTTGAATTATCAGTTTCATAACCAACCTCGACTAAAAAATACGGCTTATTAGCTCCGGAGCTTGATTCATAACCTCAAAAAATATGTTTTTAACACTAACATCACACTTTTATAGAGTTATGAGACAGTTTCTGGCAAAATGTGCTTTTGGCTGGTATAAAGTCAATAATCGCAACCTGCAACGCATTTCGCTAGAGGCTCTTAGTCCATTATAATAAATTTAACGCGAAGCGGTCTAGTACTTTTTCGAAGTTTGCCCTTATTAGGTGTATCGATAATATCATGCCCCAGAATCGGGAAGATCAGAGAGGTTCTTGAAAAATCTTGACAGTTACCTGATGTTGCTTGACAATGCTTCGGATGCAGGAAGTTGGTATCAAAACTGAAACCAAATATCTGGATATTTGCCACCATAGCCTGGAATGGGCTCGACTAAGGGACTATCAGGGCTACAGCAAATTCGATGCGCTCAACAGTCCCGTGTTACGAATTCTGTCCTGTAGGTCCCGTTTTTTGCGAAGTTGCTTTGTATTCGGTAATAGTCGAATGCCATTCAATGTTCGACCTCTGCTGGGAGTACGTAAGAAGCAGAATCCCAAAGGGCTGGCTTTGTTTGGTCGGGCACTTTTTAATATGTTCCGGTTAACCGACGACGAAACTTATCTTGGCCGGGGACAGAAATTACTAAATCGGCTGCTGGAAAACTCCAGGGGGGACGATTTTTCCGGACATTGCTGGGGTTACGATCACCCGTGGCAGAACATCGCCTTTTTTATTCCCCCCTACGAACCCAACGCCGTGGTAACCTGTTCGGTGGCGGACACTTTTCTGTCGGCTTATAAGATCACCGGCAATGTGCAATTCCTGGACATCTGCGAATCAATCGCTGATTTTCTCATGCACGATCTAACCCAAATCAACGTAGGGCCCGGGTTGCTTTGTTGCAGTTACGACCTGCACAGCAACTGGAAAGTGATCAACGTCAACAGCTTCGTCGCGGCTTTCCTGGCCAAATTGTACAAAATCACCGGTAAGGAAAAATACCGCGATCATGCCCAACCCATGATGCGTTGGGTACTCTCACAAAAAACCGACTATCACGCCTGGTACTATACCGATCCACCCGAAAAATCACGCATCACCCACGATAATTACCACACCGGATTCGTGCTCGACGCGATCGCCGAATATTTGCATGTCTTTCCCGACGCTCAAATCGAACAGGATTACCTCAACGGGCTGAAATTCTACCGCGAAAATCTTTTTACCGATGATTACGCCCCGAAATGGATGTACGACCGCAATTTCCCCCATGACATCCACGGTGCCGCCCAGGGAATCATTACCTTCTCCCGGGCCGCCGCTCGCAATTCCGATCATCTGACCTTTGCCCAAAATATCCTCGACTGGACCTTACGCAACCTCTACGAGTCCAAATCCTCACGCTTCTATTACCAGAAAGGCAAAATCTGGACCAAACGCTACACCCTCATGCGCTGGTGCCAGGCATGGATGTGTTACGCAATCAGCGCCTTTTTGCTTATTGAAAAATCAAGTAAAAAAATCACGTCTAATCGTTGACTGAGATAAACATGTGCAGCATTACTATTGTAATTGTAAACTGGCATTCAAACGATCTCATTAAGCGTTTGCTTGACAACCTCATGAACAAGGCTAAGAATCCTGAACAGCTTAAAGTGTTGATTATTGACAATACCAATGGCAAAGATCAAGCAATCAGAAAAATTGCTGAGCATAAATTAAAACCTGTTCTTAAAGAAATTGATCCCGGTAAACTTAAAAGCTCCAGCGGTCACGCTTTTGCATTGAACCAGGCTATGGAATATATTGATACTGAATACTGCCTGGTTGCTGATCCGGATATCCATGTTTTCATAAAACAATGGGATACCTTTTGTATCAGCAAATTGGACCATGACAACTGTATTGCCATCGGGGCACCTTACCCGTTCTGGAAGACAGGTAAATATCATGATTTTCCCAGCCCGCCTTTTTGTTTTTTCCGCACACATAAGATCAGGCAGCTTAAAAATAACTGGACACCTTTTTCTGATAGCGGCATCGTAAATTTAGTAATATTCCTGGTTCGTCAAATTGGCCGCCTGGCCGGCTTAATAAACCGCAAAAGAATTGTAAACAGTCCATCATGGCGAAAAATAAATTCGATGATGGAAAATATATTTGGTGTTTTCAGCCGGGATACCGGATGGCGAATCGCCCGGGAAGCAAACCAAAAAGGGCTACCGTCCATTTTATTCGATACGGTATTTGAACCGGAAAAACAACTTAAAAATTATATTTCTTCAGAGGCAATCGAAAGCCTCGCCAACGAATATGAGCTTTACAGCTATGATGGGCAAATAGCTGTTACCCATAAATATGGCACAGGTGTAAAATCCTGGAAAACCAAACATGGCGGCAGCACCAACCACTGGCTGGAATGTATAGAAAAAATTGAAAATTCATACCAATAACGCTTGAGATTTCCCGGAACGAAAGTAATGATGTTGTGGTATTTCAACTCGAAATTATCCACCGGGCAATCCGGGAATATCCCGTGCTAAAGGCAGCCAAAAAATGAAATCTATTAAACGTGTTATACAATATATCCTGTTGATAATGAGCCTGGCTTACCTGGTTGGTTTCTTTTATAAAAATCATGAAAATATTGAAGTCGCTTTTGCACTGGATACAAAATCACTGCTGGCTATTATCGGTTTACAGCCGATCTTATATCTCCTGCAAAGCTGGCGGTTCAGAATTGTGATGGAAAAATGCACCGGTACCAAAGTGCCTTTTGGGCCGTGGTTTAAAATTTATATTCTGGCCCGATTCCTGAATACCGTTTTTTCCCAAACCGGCAATGTCTATCGAGGCATAACTCTAAAAAAACAATACAATATCACCTATACGAATTATATTGGTGGCCACACATCGATGGTCTGGCTCGACACCTCAATGAATTTATTGATGGCGATGATTGTCATTGTACTTTTCCAGCCGGATTTTCAAATTGGTCGTTTTATCGCATGGAAAATTATCGCTATAATAATGATCATTGTGATTGCGTTGCCGGTTCTGGTAGAAAAATGGCTGGGCAGCTTATCATTTCAAAATAAGACTCTTGCCTGGATACATCAACAACTTCAGCAGGTTGTCAGCACCACGGTGAATAACCTCAAAGACCGAATCTATCTTGGAAAACTTTTCATCCTGGGGCTGCTTCTTTTTGCACGAACCTGTGTAACATTTTATATCTATTTCCTGTGCTTTGGCACCAAAGTTGATCTGCCGGCATTGGCAGTGTTTTACGCCATCTTCAAACTGGGAAACTTCATCATACTGACACCGGGAAACCTGGGGATACAGGAACTCGTTTTTGGATTTTTAAGCGAAAACATGGGAATTGGAATGGCTCAAGGCATATTGGTATCAACTCTGACACGCGTTATCGGGACAAGTTTCCTCCTCGTACTTGGATTAATATTCGGAGGCCACGATCTGTTGCGACATAGAAATGATTTCAGTTACAACAATAGCAACATGGCTGAAAAATAATAAAGGAAAAAGCAGATGGAACTTGCAATTTTAGGCGCCTTTGATAGATATAATTACGGTGATTTACTTTTCCCCTTAATTCTACATAAGTTTTTACCTGGCACCAATATTATGCACTACGGTCTTTCTGAAGCAGATTTCACCGAGATTGGTTCTGTTCAGGCAAAACCCTTCAGTGAATTTTTTAACAAGTACAAGAATTCAAATTCAAAAAATGTGATTATTGTAGCCGGAGGAAGTGTCGTCGGTACACGTGCCGCCATTCTGTACAGTTTTTTGAAACATACACCCATTCTGAATTTATGCCGATATATATCTAAAATATTGCACCTTCCAAATCCAGCTGATAAAATCGCTCAAAAGAAACTCAACATAACCTGGGGTAACTACCCGTTTTTCCCAGTCAAGCCAAACAACAAAACTCTGTTAATCTACAATGCGGTAGGAGACAATTTCAAAGGAAACCTCCAGGAAATTGATGGCCTTAAAGATGCTGACTATTTGTCGGTTCGAAATAAGTCCTTGTTTGATCGATTGAAATGTTTTCTCGATAAGGAGAAACTTGCCTTATCCCCAGACTCTGCATCGGTAATATCCAGCCTTTGGCCAAAAAAATCGCTAAAGAATTTAATGACCCCTGAAGCAAAGTCTATCCTTACAGACTTCAAAGATGGCTATATTATCTTTCAGGCAAAAGCAAAAACAAAATGGCATTTTAGAGCAATCAGAAAACAGCTCAATCGCCTTTACCATGAAACAAAACTGCCAATTGTTCTGCTTTCAATTGGGCGAGCCTGCAGGCATGAAGACCACATTCTCTCCGAACGCTTATCCCAAAAACTAAGCGTGCCTTCACGCACAGCAAATGTAATGGGTCTGCATGATATAATGGGGCTTATTGCACATTCTTCTATGTTTATTGGGACCAGTCTTCATGGCAATATTACCGCCATGAGCTATGCTGTACCACATATCGGAATTACCCCCATCCGCAAACTCGATCATTACCTAAAACACTGGGACATAGAACCAGTCAAGACCATGGGCAGCGTAAAGGTTTCTCATCTCTGTGATGCCGCCTTGACAGTTTTACAGAATACCGATAGAAATGAATTACAAAAAAACGCTGAACGCCTGAATCTGCTCTCGAGTGAAAACCTGAAAAAAATATCACAACTTGTCCAGGATTATTTAAATTGCTCATACTGACCGATTGAAGGATTTTATTTACTCGTACCAAGGGGCTGTCCACAGGAAGTCCTGGGCAAATAGGGCGAAATCCAACAGGTTTACCGTGCCGTCCCGGTTGATATCCGCCGATAAAGGCCATTCACTCAGGCTGGCATAGGCAGTGTTGCCATAAGCTCCCATATTCACCCGGGCGCCGTTGGGGGTGGCTTCGTTTTCCGGATAAATCGTCGGGTCGCTGCCGTCCACACAAGGACTGGTGGTTTCGTCCAGAACCCAGTAATCCTTGTCCGGCACATAGCGACCGCGCTGTGATAGCAGGTGATTGTTGGGATCGGCGAAGAACGGATTGGTGCTGATGTTACCCTGGCCGGGATCGCCGTCTTCGATGCAACTATAACGGGCAGTGCAGTTATCCAGATCGTCGTCATTATCCCAGAAAATACTGCTGCTGATATCCGGGGTGGCCCCGGCATAACACTTGGCTCCGGTATTGTTGTTTACTATCGTTATATTGCGGATTGTAGGCGAACTGGCAGCAAAAAGCAGTGCGTTGTCACTATTTTGGATGATGAAATTTTCCAGCACACTTTCCGGGCCTTCCTCATAAACGAACAAAACCGCGTCATCAAAAACTGTCGGAGCCTGGATAGTAGCAGGGTAATCGGCACTCTTAATGGTGATAGCTTTGCCGGAGAAATCCACCTCTTCCTCATACAGCCCCGGCCAGACCAGGATCGTATCGCCTTCTTCAGCTACTTCGATACCTTTGGCTATCGTAGCGAATGCTGATTCTCTGCTCCAACCGCTGTTTTCATCGCTGCCATCGGTACCATCAACGTGATAAACCGCGCTGATTAAATACGTAAACCAGATACCGCTCACTTCTGTACCTGTAACCTTAGTAAAATAAATTTCCTTCTCGTTGGGAGTAACGTAAAGACTGCCACAATCATCCGTTTCTATTCCAGGTATTTCTATTCGTTCAAAATTACCGAACGGTTCGGAAGTCGAAGCTCTGTTTGCTTTGTTAATACTCTTTTGTGACTCACCACTTCGCAAAGCAACAAAATATATATACAGGTCATCGGGAGATACACATGTATGCCCATTATCACCGAAATTGTTTAATTCAGTTACCGGGGTTGGATTTGAGAATTGATCACCTATTGAATTGCGAGTTGCTTTCCAAACCTGGGAATCGCCAGATCGGTTAGTTAAAAAGTATAGTGTTAACTCATCTTCTGTCAAGCTGGGATATGCGTCATCCTTACCGTTAACGTGTATATCCGTAAAAATTGTAGTAATAATCCAGGGGTCTGAAGTGCTGACTCGTTCAGCCATTATTAGTGTCATCCGAGTGGTCCCACCCATATAACAAGAAAGATACAAACGCAGATTATCCGCGGAAATCCACGGGCTATACAGGTTCTTATCATTATCAAGATCGGTTAAGATTTCCTCAGACGTAAAAGGGCCGCTTGGAACATCTCGATAAGCTGCTATAATATGCCTGTAGCTATCGTCTTCTCTCCGTTCGAAATATATTGTCAAGCCATCTCGTGACAAACTTGGAGCGTTGGCGTTAGTAAGTGCGCTGGGGCTGTTTAGTTCTTCCAGCAAAACCGGTTCTGACCATTCCATTGTCCAACCGGCCGAAACGTTGAACACTGCCAAAACTAAAGCCAATATGATTTGTCTGACCATTCCTGTACCCTCCTGTGCATATATGTAGCTAGCGGATAATACTCGACAAGACCACTGCCTTGCCAAATAAAACTCAAGAAAATTACGATACAATTCATTCTATCTGATATAGCCCCACTAGATCAAGGAAAAAATCAGATTTTTTCCATCCGAGGCTAAATATATGCAATCCCTTTTGCGGTAACAACTTATACAAAAACCTGCTATTATACCCGGCCTTCTCACGGACGACCTTAATCTCTGCCGAATAAGCACACAAACATCTAGGGGAATAACCAAGCCGAATATAATTGCGTAATTAATGATAAATTGTATATCTTAAACGAGTATTTCCTGATCCAATGCCCAACCTGGATAATTTCCATAAGTTCCTCAGCTACAAAGCTTCCAGCACATTCTCGACGACATAGTCTTTCATCTGATCGGTCAATTCCGGATAAACCGGCAGGGCCAACACCTCAAAAGCGGCTTTTTCGGACTCAGGAAAATCGCCCGGCTTATAACCCAGATCGGCAAAACACTCCTGCAAATGCAGCGGAACCGGATAATAAATCGCGCAACCAACCTTTTTTTCCTGCAGGTGCTTGAAAACCTTATCCCGTTGCGGCAGCCGGATAACGTACTGATTATAAATACTCACGCAATCGCCGCGAACATAAGGCGTCTGAACCGCGGTTCCTGCAAATTTCTCGTTGTAATAAGCAGCGTTTTTCCGTCGGGCCCCAGACCAGTCGTCCAGATGGGGCAGCTTCACCAGCAGCGCCGCCGCCTGCAGCGGGTCCAGTCGAAAATTGCCGCCGACAAACTTATGATAATAACGCTGCCGCTGTTCGCCATGATTACGCATGATAAAGAGCTTTTCATAAAGCTGCTCGTCGTTGGTAACAATCATACCACCGTCGCCGATGCCACCCAGGTTTTTACTCGGGAAAAAGCTGAAACAACCCGCGGTACCAATGCTCCCGGCTTTTTTACCCTTGTAGCTGCTGCTTATCGACTGACAGGCATCCTCAATCACCGCCAGGTCATGCTTTTTCGCCACCGCCATGATCGGATCCATGTCCGCTGTCTGGCCATACAGATGAACCGGCAGGATTGCCTTGGTCTTGCCGGTTACCGCCGAGTCAATCGCAGTTGGATTGATATTGTAGGTCTGCGGATCAATGTCCACAAATACCGCCCGCGCCCCGACGCGTGCAATACAACCCACCGTTGCAAAAAACGTAAAAGGCGTGGTAATCACTTCATCACCGGGACCGATCCCCAGGCTCATCAGGCAGTTCAAAATCGCGTCTGTGCCGCTGGCTACCCCCAAAGCAAATTTACAATTGCTGATTCGCCCAACCGCTTCTTCCAACTCCGCCACTTTCGGCCCGCCGATACACTGCTGCGAATCCAACACCTCGGTTACCGCCGACAAAACTTCTTCCCTGATCCCCGCAAATTGAGCCTTCAAATCCAACAAAGGTACCTGCATTATTTTTCCCTTCAAAATCGCAGTCGATTCCTACTAAACAACCTCACTTCATTTTTTCTTAACCGGATGCTCTCGAACAGCCCGCTGAACCATGTTCCACATAAACTCTACCACATCGTCGCTCTCATCCAGCATCTTCCGACGTTTCCCCTGCCAAACCAGACCAAGATCATTCCGTTGCAACAATTCTTCCGCAATCTCCAGCGCTTCGTCGGTTGTACCCGGCCGATAGATCAACTGGTATTCATCTTCCAGCGCCCGCAAATACCCGAAATCGTAGGTATTATAGCAGATTGCCGGCACACCTAAAACCGCCGCTTCCGCAGCCATGGTCCCGCCCTCAACCAAACATAATTTGGCAAAAGCCAGCAAATTGTGCATCTGATCGACCGGAGCCGGATTGTCATACTGCTTCAGCGACTCTGGCAGCGGATCTTCCGAACTGATTACCACCCGCCCAAACCGACTCAAGCGATCAATTAATTGGTGCAGTTCCATCTCGCTGGTACCTTGACGACCGACATCATGCGTAGCTCCCCACGAAACCGTTCGCACAAAAATGTATCCCTGCTCCGGGTCCAGCCCCGCACCGCGAATAGGCTCCGGATCAGGCGTAAAATATTGCGGTGCCAGATAAGACAAAACCGGCGAGCCGCGAAAACGCACATGCTTCTTACCCAAGTCGCGATAATACCCCAGCCCCGTACAAATGTAGCGGGCAAACGGCAAACTGATCGACGCCTGCAACCGGGCATGTTCCATATCATCGTAAATCACCTGCGGCACACCCATGAGCCTGCCCACCAGCCCCGCTGAAATCCCCACCCGCGCCACCATAACGTCCGGCCGAAACCGCCGTGCCTGCCCCCAAAATCGCCAGTCCCGAATCACCAGCTCCCGGGCCAGCCCCAACAGCCCATTACCCTTGCGACTGATACAGACGTAATCGATACCCAAGGCGTCAAGCAGATTCAATGCCACGTCTTTTTCCCGCGCCGCAACCAGCACTTCGTGCCCGCCCGATTGCAATCGCCCAATCAAATTCTTAAAAAAATGTACCTGGGCCGGGTGAACTATGTCAAAAAGCACTTTCATACAAAATCAACTCTTTAGTAAAAATCATGCATCTCGCAACACCAAATTTTCCTGACGGATTGTAATCCGCCGGGGAAAACCAGAATATCATTTTCAGTATAACTGATTAGCCGACAAATAGTAAGAGATTATTCTCCTCTCAAAATGCACTCCTGTTGCTCCGGATTTGCCCGCGAAAACACCTATCCAAAAGCCTGCTTGACATGCATCCGCCCCAAAAAGACAATAGCAACAAATGACTCTATCAAAATTCACCTTCAACCTATCGGGAAAATTAACATGAACACCAAAATTTTAAAACCAGGTTTGATCCCGTTAGCGGTTGTAACCCTGCTTGTTATGATAGCAACACTGACAGCCCTGGCAGCGGAACTACCCCCCTTACCCAATCAACTGGACCACTTGCCCATGGTTGACCTGAAACTCCCCGCCGGAGCGGATTCCCGTAACCTCTGGCATCCCATGACTGAAACCGCGCCGGTTTCATCTATTGCCGTGGGTCCACGACACGTTCTACGCCTGCCCTGCAACTTCGCTGACACCAACATCGACCGCGCCGGGTGGGATTTAGACATCAATTTAAACCTGACTTTTTGCCAGGCAATTCAATTTCTTTTTCACTGCCCGGATACCGAACCGGTTTCGCATTTTTCTTTATATTTCCACAGCCCCGACGGCTGGTATGCCTCCTCCTTTTCCGGCCCGCAATCGAAAAGTTGGGAAAAAGTAATCATCAATAAAACTCAGTTCAACATCGAAGGCCGCCCCGGCGGCTGGGACCGGATCGACCGGCTACGCATCTCCGCCTGGCGAGGAAAAAATCAGAACACCAGTTTTTACCTCGCCGATCTGGGGCTTCTCGGAACCGACGCAAAGATAGCTGTTATTCGTAACGATGCTGCATCTGGTACGATCCCTGCCGAAACAAAAAGTATAAAAAAATACACCGACCTGATGTCGCGCCTCCTGAATCAGGCCGGTTTCGCTCACTACGTAATCAGCGATCAGGAACTGCCCGCCGACAAACTCCAAAACCTCAAACTGATTATCCTGCCTTATAATCCCGCTCCAACCGAAGACCTGATCAGCCAATTGACAAATTTCATCCAGACCGGCGGAAAGCTGCTATGCTGCTATCAAATGCCCCCGGCTTTGCAGCAGCTCTGCGGCGTCCGGATTAAATCTCACCTGCCCCAAAAACAACCCGGCAACTTCGCCTCCATCCGCCCTTCTGCACAATCACTCCAAGGCCTCCCAACCGTTACCCTCCAAAATTCCTGGAACATAATGGACGCTGATCCCATTGAAAATCGCAGCCGGGTAGCAGCCTGGTGGTTCGACAACCAGGACCACTCCACCGAAAAAGCCGCCGTCATCGTCAGCACGAACTGTGTTTTTATCACCCATGTCCTGCTTGATGACGACCCACAAAACAAACAACAACTGCTCTGGGCCATCATTGCCGCTCTGGAACCACAGTTGGCCTCCAAGGCATCCGAATATTTACGGGAAAATCTCGCCCAGTTCGGACCCTTTTCCGATTACGCTGCCGCCATAACAGAACTCACAAAATTATCCCCGCCCGCCTCACCAGCCCGTAAAACTCTGGACCAGGCCGTTAATTTATATCAACAGCTTCTGCGGGATATCGCCGATAAAAATTATTCTCAGATTCCTGCCAATGCCCAGAAAATTACCCAAATACTGATCGATGCCTATTGCCTGGCCCAACAGCCTCTGGCCGGTGAACATCGCGCCTTCTGGTGCCATAGTGCTTTCGGAGTTTCCGGAATGACCTGGGACCAGGCGGTTAAAAATCTTGCCGATAACGGTTTCACCGCCGTGCTGCCCAACATGCTCTGGGGAGGAGTCGCTTACTATCCCAGCAAAGTTCTGCCCACCGCACCACAAATTGCCGAAAAAGGCGATCAGATCGAACTCTGCCTCAATGCCTGTAAAAAATATGGTGTCCAATGCCACGTCTGGAAAGTAAATTTCAACATGGGCTACCCGACCGATGCAACCTTCGTAGCCAAAATGAAATCGCTGGGCCGAACGCAGATCAGCTTCGACGGCTCCCAGCAAGACCGCTGGCTCTGCCCTTCCCACCCGGCTAACCAGCAATTGGAAATCGACGCCATGGCCGAGATCGCCCAAAATTACGATGTTCACGGCCTCCATTTCGATTACATCCGCTACCCCAACCGCAACGGCTGCTTCTGCCCCGGATGTCGCGAACGCTTCGAAGCCGCCATCAATCAGAAAATCGCCAATTGGCCCGCTGACATCCGACAAAATGATCAACTAAACCAGAAATGGATAAAATTCCGACAACAACAAATCAACAATGTAGTAGCCGGACTGGCAAAAAAAGCACGAAAAATCCGACCCTATATAAAAATCTCCGCCGCCGTTTTCCCCAACTGGACCGTGGACCGCAACAACTTCGGACAGGACTGGAAACTTTGGTGCGAAAAAGGCTATCTCGATTTCGTCTGCCCCATGGACTACACCGTCAATCCCGCTGAATTTAAAAACTTGGTAAAAAATCAACTCGAATGGGCCGGGTCCGTCCCCTGCTATCCCGGCATCGGCCTGTCCGTCTGGCCCAAACAAAACGACATCGCCCAACTAATTGAATTCGTCAACATCACCCGACAACTCAACACCGGCGGCTTTACCGTCTTCAATTACGGTCCCAACGAAGCAAACAAAATCCTCCCCCGCTGCGGACAGGGACTCTCCCGAAAATAAACATCACCGAAAACTTATTGGGTAACTGTTAACCTTAAAATTAGTTGCCGCCAAAGGCATATCCCCTCAAAATAGCCCTGAATGAGCAAAAGAAGCTTGCCCTCAAACTGACCAGGGATTTGCATTTGGTTCGGATTTTCATGCCTGAATCTTCGCTCCGGATCGTCATTTGTTATTCATCATTGATTCGTCATTCGAATTTCGTCATTCGTCATTAACTTAATGGTTAATCTAAACCGTGAACCCTTACCTTATTTGTCATTTGTCTTCCAAAATCTGCAAACGAACCTCCCCGCTCAAACGGTCACCTTCCTTGAGCGGCTTTCTGCTCAGATGGCTCGAAAAGAACGGTTCGGCACCACCATTGACGTAATCCAGAACTTCCAGCCTCACCGCCCCACCAACCATATAAGCCCGCACCGTCTGAGTACCATCCGAAACCACCCTGATCCCGCGCCCTGAATCGCTGGTCAGCGAAGCATTAATAATGTTATATTTACTGGACCGAAAATCATTACTGCCCAAACTGGTCGTGTCCAGATTCCAAGCCCACCCCGGCGCCAGGTTGGGCTTATATTTCCGCCAGTCCTCCCGCGGAAACGCCCGGGCCGAACCTTTGTTTCGGCCAATGTGGTCCTGTGGGTAAACCGTCCACTGCCCCTTACGCTGCCAGTCAAGCCGATCAAAACCAGAATCCAACGTCAGGGCGATACCAATCTCCCGCGGATTAACCGCCTGTAAAACATCAAATTCATAATTAATCTCCACCTGCCCGTCTTTCGAAAAAACCACCGAAAATGTTCCTCGCGCCTGCTCGTACTGACCTTCCATCTTAACCACGATCCCCCCATCATCCTGTCGCGCTTCCACCTGCTCCGGTATCCAACTGGACCAATATTCATTTAATTCGATTGGATCAGTTTTAATCTGACCCGATTCCCCAGCTAGCGGCGTCATCACCAGCGACAAACCTCTACCCAGGATCAATGGTTGATCGTGC
The DNA here is from genome assembly GCA_016934515.1 of Sedimentisphaerales bacterium. GTDB lineage: Bacteria > Planctomycetota > Phycisphaerae > Sedimentisphaerales > SM23-30 > JAFGSR01. Next base: position 29,737 of record JAFGSR010000232.1, on the reverse strand, counting down.
ATAACCACCTTGTTAATCACCGCTTTTTTCCTGTCAAAATACCAACTGCTCTCCCCGGATTGCACAATGAAGTTCATTCCGTCCTCCAAAAGCTCCAGTTTCTTATCTTTAACCAACTGTTCTGCTTCCGGACTGGCCGGGGGATTACCCACCTCTATTGCATAAACGTCAGCTATAAATCCACGCGGATCACGAAATTCCAACTCCAGCGGACCAAAATCTTTTCCTGATTCGAGCAATTCCGAAACCGCTTCAGAAGCAATCTCCAGCACCCCTGTCGATCGCGGCGGCACATCCAACTGAACCGTCCCCGAAAGATTACCCAGCTTCCATTCCGTCCGCACTTCACTCAAATTCGTAAAGTTATACCGATTTTCCAACGAAATCCGAATCGGCTTACCCCCCTCAGGTACATCAACCTGAACAGTCTCAATCCGAATCGGCGAATATGCCTTTTTAATGTGCCAGTACTCCGGCTTTTTTCTTCGCCAGCCGTCCAACGGACCCCATTCCCCGTAACCCACGTATTTCGTATGCATCCCGCTCGGCAAATAAAATAAATCATCAATACCCGACCAGATCGCCCCACCCAGGCAAGCTTCCGTGCGGTAAATACTGTCCCACATCTTCTGCAAACCCAAACCCCAATAATCCCGCAGGCCCGGATCCGTCAAAATCTCCCGCCGGTTATAAGTATTCAAATGACAATATTCTCCAAACAACATCGGCCTCTTCTGCTCAGACGCCTTCTCCGGACCACCCGGACCGGGATAATGATAATTCGCCACCGGCAGCGCCGTACTACCGTAATTATTATAGCCCCCCCAGGCCTGATCATGAAAAGTCTTAGGCCGCGTCGGATCCGCCGCATTAGCCATCTCCAGAGACTTGGCAAAATTGTCCGACCACACCGATTCGTTCGCCAGCGACCAGATAATTACCGCCGGACAACTGCGATCCCGCTCAATCATCTCCTGCGTTTGACGAACTATCATCGGTAAAAACTTATTACCCCGCGAATTCCAACTCTGCCAGATTTTGTTGGCCCCGTGACCAACCCAACAAAGCGGGGCTTCCTGCTCAACAAAAATCCCTGCCTCATCACACGCCGAAATAAATTCCTCCGCCGGCGGATAATGTGAAGTACGTATATAATTTACATTGGCCAAACGAAAAAGCCGAACGTCGTCCTCCCACAGCTTCCCCGTCAATGATCTACCGAACAGCGGATGGGATTCGTGCCGACACACCCCCCGCAATTTCACCGGCAAACCATTAACATACACTTGATTACCCCGCACCTGAACCTGACGAAAACCAAACCGACGTACCACCGTCTGCATCTGATCGCCTGCACCGAGAGTAAGCGTACAATGCAACTTATACAGATTCGGATGCTCCGTATCCCATTTTTTCGGAGCCGCTACAGGAATCTCAACCACCTGCTCAACCACTCTCTCGGACACCATCCGGGGCACCGCCACCGACCCCACCGACAAAACCACTTCCTTATTTTCCGGATCGAACAACTTAAAACTCAATCTGCCGTCGTTGACCTCCTTGCCGGACTGATTGGCAACCGAAACCAACACTTTCATCCGACCGTCCCGATAATCATTATCGAACTCGGTCTCCACGTGCAGCCGCGACACATTCACCGGACTCACCCCAAACAAATAAATCGACCTGGATATCCCTCCCATGTTATGGGCGGCATACTGATTACCCGAAGCCAATACATCCGACAAACTGTCACCTTGCACCGCCAGGGCAATTACGTTTTCCTGCCCCGGCTGGGCAAAATCCGTAACATCCAACTCAAACGAAGTGAATCCCCCTTCGTGCGCCCCCACAAAGTTACCATTCACATACACCCGCGCCTTGCTGTAAACCGCATCGCAACGCAGCCGAATTCGTTTGCCCGAAAAGTCCGCGGGAATCGCAACCGTTCGATAATAACCCGCCTCGCCACCAGCCGGAACCGTAAAATTCTGCATCACCCATTCGCCGGGCACCTTGATATAAGACCAATCCTTCACCTTCCCCGGACGCAATTTCCAAAAATCCGCACCCGGCTTCGGATTGAAATGCCAGGCTCCGTTAAGCTGAATTTGATCATTCGCCAACCCAGCTACCTTAATCGATTTCGGATACAGCCGCACCACATCCCAGAAAATATCTCCCAGCCCAACCTCAATCAGCGTCTCCAACTCTTCATGTCGGGCCTCGATACGAATGTTTTGCTGCGTGGACCTGGCCCAGTCCTGATCCAACTCCACCGAAAAATAACCATTCTCATCTGACAAACTGCGGACAACCTCTTCCGTCTGACCCAGCCGTACCAGAATGTCCGCCGCCGCCGCCGGTTCAATCAGACTATCCGACAACCTGCCCGCAATCCTGCCTGACTGACCACTGAATTGCTCCAGCCGCAACAACCGTCTTGGCCGGGCCGTTGAAAACAATTCAATCACCGATACCACCGCATTGGGACCATAAATCTTCTCAATCGATATTTCAATCTCGCCGTCCTGATATATCGCCCTCGGCAAATCGAATACCTTCTCAACCACCTCCCCTTTCACCAGCACCACTCTCTCACCCATCAACATCCCGTTAACACTAACTTTTTGCGTGCGTTCCCCGTCCGACAAAAACACCAACCGCAGTTTGTATCGAGCCCCAGGTTCAATATCCCGGAACCTATATAACACCCGCTCGCCATGAAATGAAACCGTCCGCAATGGCGACTCTTTCGAAACCACTTCCAACGATAAATCAGCTTCCGGATAACGGTAATTATTCCCCAGCTCCAGGTGCGGCTGATAACCATCACTGCCGCAATTGTCCCGCCCAACCAAAAAATAATTCTCCGGCGCCTCGGAAAATCCCGAAACCGCCGCCCCCGCCTCCCGGTAATCACCCACCAATAACACCAGTATGGCAATTACAAAAAAAACACCATTGTAAAATCGATTTCTCTGCATCATCCACTCCGATATCTAGGTTGAAAACAGACAAAAGTACACCATTAGCATAATAAACGGGAATATCGCTTATGGCAAATGGAATTAAATGACGCTTTTTAAGCTCGCCGCCCCCTGCCCCCCGAAAAACTACCCATCAATTATCCCGCCCCATCCTCCACTAACCTGCACCTCAATCAACCTGATAACGCAAATCAACCGTAACGTCCCAGGCATCTTTGCTGGAAGTCTCCACCGGCGTCAAAATCAGATTGTAAAACGTAATCCCCGAAAAATTCTGCTCAGCATAATCAATAAATTTCGCCACCTGCATCAGCCGAACCGCACGCAACGTGTAACTCTCGTTCTGCATCGTGCCCGTTTGGCCACGCTTCTTTGTCGTTGTCGACCCGGTGCCCTGAGTCAGCCTCTCCGCCGGAATAGCCGCCGCCCGGGCACACATACTCGCCGAAGCCTTACCCTTGAACACCATCATAGACGATCCGCTCATCCCGGTCTTCTTGAGCTTGTCACGCATTACCGCAATTTCTTTCGCCTGTCTAGCAACCTCACTGGCCTGGCCGATCTGAACCAACGTATCACTGCGCACACCCAAAAATTGCACCGTCGCCGAAATCGTCCAGATTGCCAAAACCACCGGCACTATCCCCGCCCAGACTTTCCCTTGTTTAAAAGTTTGCAAATCCATACTCATTCCTCAAGCAGATTATTCCGACTAATCCACCTCCTCCAACCCAGACAAAAGCACCCGGATTGTCGTGTTAAAATTCCTACGCGCATCTTCCGTATCCACAAAGTCCCAACGCTCCACTTTTAACTGCCCTACCGCGTTGACCGCTTCATCAAACTTGATCTGACTGGCCATATCAGCAAAAGACCCGCTCAGCATGGCGTTTTCCGCTTTTACCCGCAATGACTGAACATCCAGATCAAAATCTTCTCCCAAATCTGCCAACGCCCCCATAACCAACGTCATCGTATGGCTCGCCGACCCGGGTATTGAACGATCAACTTTCGCCCGCGTCTTGTCTCGCAACATCTTGTATTCCGTGTTAATGTGGCGGGAAATATTCGCCGACGGACCCGGCTTCTTACCCATTACCTCCACGTAGGCATTCCGAATCTGATCACTGGCAACTGCTTCTGCGCTGCGATAACGAGCAGTCTGCATTTTCATCACCAGCAACAACATCACCAGCAAAATCGTAACCGCTGCCGCAAAACCGTACCATGCCCGACTACGTGACTCCGTCAAACTCCGCGGCTGCATCCCATCCTCACGAAAATCCACCGCCGCCCGACCCGATAAATAACTCATCGCTGCCCCTGCCGCAAACGCACCCGCCGCATCTTTATCCTTCAACGGTTCACATTGCAACGACGTTTCCTGCTCTATCGTCGCAATTTGACCCGCAGTAAAACCGCTGCCATGATAAAGCATCCGCACCGGTTGCTCATCGTCAGCCATCATATCAACCGACCGCTGCACCTCCGCAATCAGCAACCCCGACAAATCCTGACCCGACGAACAAACCACACTCCGCGACAATATCGGTTTTTGGTCGGCATCCAGCAGCAAAATATACAAAACGTCATAACAATATGCCGTCGCCAAAACCGATTCGCCCTGGGGCAACTGGTCCGTATTTTTCAAATAACTTAACCACGCCGCAATGTCAGGCCACGCCGTCAACGCATCATAACCCGCCTCATCCAACTCCCTCAACAACGGCTCCAACCGATTCCGCTCAACCGTATAAAGTATCAAATCACTGCCCGAAACATCACCCATCGGCAGCCGCTGATAACCAATTGCCAACGACTCCACTTCTGCCGTAAAGTCATCCTCCACGTCAAAACGGATCGTCTGACGCAACTGCTTCTCCTCAGAAAATTCGCTGTGGTGAAACTGATTCTGATAGTACTTACCCGACAAAGTCAATACCACCGCCGGCTTGCCAATATCCCGCCGCTCCGATTCCTGACCAAATAACTCCACCAGCGTACTGACCCGCTCATCTCCTGCCGATGCTTCACCAACCGCCGCTCCGGCACTCAACGCCTTCTCATCCGCTGCCTCCGGAACCACCCTAAAGCTCTCCGCCACCACAAAATCAGAGCCTCGCTTCTCCAGCAGCACCGCCGTAATCCCCAATTCATTATAATGTAATCCCATACAACTGTTTTTTGCCAACTTAACTATCTCCCGAAAATACCGCCGATTTCTGCAGCTTAAAATCAAAATCACTATATACCCCGCCCACCAGCCGATACTCAATTCGTCCCACCCGGGCCTTTACATACACCGAAAACGTATCACTACGCACCACACATAAACCCCGAACATTATTTATCGTCTCAATACTCATCCCGCCTACATCATTCAAATTACCCGTGTTACGAAACGGCTGCTCCGTGCGATATTCAATAATCGACTCCACCTGCTTAGCGTTCAGTCCAAATCCCTTAAACGCCGCCTCCAGCAATTCATCCGATGCCGTATTCAAATTTATCTTGTTCGTCCCCCACATACTCAAATAATCTCTCACCTTCCCCGGCATCTCCGGTAACGGCTCCTCCAAAAACTCCAAATCCTCATCATCCTTACGATTGTTATGCCATATCGACGCAAAACTACCCATAATCGCGTATCGATCCTTGAACGCTTTAATCTTGTCAGCATAATTCACCCGCCGACCTCGACGACTTATATTCTGCGCCCGGGCTTTCTTACTGATCTGCAGCGGCGCCGACGGAACTTTCAAATTCCGCGACAACTCCCGCGCCCGCCTGCCAATTACTTTGGCATCCGAATTACCAACATCTAATTTACTCGAAAAATCTAAAAACGCCTTCTCCGAATTCGCATAAGCTTTGTCCGTATCAAACGGCGAACTCAACATCCAGAACATCGGCCACTTGGCGTTCTCGTCGTGTATCTCAATCTCCACCTCCGCCTCGGCAACCTTGATCTTTCTCCTCATCAAGACAAAACTCGGCAGCTTCTCTTCCTCCAGCTCCGGTAAAATAAAGGCCTCTTCACTAAAACTGTTCGGCTCTGGCAACTGATTCGGATCCGTTAGACCCTCCTCCAAACCCTCCTCCGGCATCTCCGCCTCCGCCGGTGCCTCCGCCGGTACCACCGCCAACGGCTCCCGCAAATACTGCCGAACCAACTCCGCTCCAATTACAAATCCCGATTCCGCCGCGTAACGACACTGCTGACGGTCCAAACGATGCTGACTCGACCGAATCTGAACCGCCGCATCTGATTGAAACACCACTATCACCGACGCCAATACCACCAACACCATCAACGTAATCAACAACGTAATCCCCCGACGAACCACCGAACAACTCGGCACTATCAACGGATCCTGCTCCATCGACAGACCCCGAGCTTCCCCTAAACACTCTTCAAATTGTCTTAATTTAACCATCATCTAAACTTCGTCATTAGGTCATTCGTCATTGACTCGTCATCTTGCCGCGGCGTAGCAATCGCGAAGCCGGGTCTGGCTTCGTCATTCTTCATTAACTTCATAATACTATCTTGTAATTCTTTGTTTTTTATGCGTGATTTTTATTTTGCCTTACTATAAATTGCGTTTTATCAATAACTTATATTGATTTCTGTAATAGGCAAATTTGCATGCCAATTAATATATTTTATGTTTTGCAACTGAAAATCTTGACTTTATCTAAAATCTAGCACCTAACACCTACTAAATCCGCGTTTATCTGCGTGCATCGGCTGTTTCATCTTGTTTGCGGCTTGACCGGCCTAAGAACTTCTTGGTTAAACTAAACCATCAACACTTACCACTCATATACTGAATCGCTCCAAACAAAACGTCCGACTCATCCGCATTACACGATTCGGATTCAAACTGTCATCCAGATACAAACTCGCCTCCACCTCTACCAATAACCCCTCCTCGTCTTTCACCGCATTAAACGTACATACCTTCGAACACATCGGTATATACATCGGAAATACCTTACCCTCCTTTATCGTCTCCCGACGGTATAGAACCATCTCTCCCGGCTCTTCATCATCCGGCACCGCCATCCAGTCCACCCGCTTGAGCAACTGCGTTCGATCCGGATCGCTGTATGAAAATATCGATAAACCATCTCCACTATCGCCCATCTTCCCCATCTTGGCTTCCACAACATTACCCGAATCGGATATCTGAACATTAATCGAATTGGCCGAGGCATGCGCCAAATCCTCCACCAGCATATCCATCGAGTGCTCCGCCGCGTCCAACTGCTCAAGCCGATAACTCAACGACACACTTTGCTGCTGCGTCCCCTGTAATATCTGAATCACCGCCGCAATCACCATCCCCACCAACACCAGCGTCACAATCAGCTCCAGTAACGTAAAACCCGAAAATTTTTCACACTTCGTTTTAATCATTTTATTACGATTGACTACTTGACGACTATTTTTAACCGTTTTTCATGCCTGACTCGTAGCTCCGAATCGTCATTCCGTGCCGGGCTCTCCGCTTCGCTCCGTGTCGTTATTCGTCATTGTTTCGACATCTTGCCGCGGCGTAGCCATTGCGAAGCCGGGTCTGGCTTCGTCTTTCGTCATTAACTTCGTGTTTATACTAAACCGTGAACGTTTACAAATTAACTAATCCTTCTTTTCTTCCTCAACATCCAACTTCTCTCCCGACTTGAGCTTCTCCGCTTCTTCCGCTCCCAACGCCCCTTTCAATACCAATTCCGCCATTATCTCATCAAACGTCGGTTCCCTCCCCAACCGCTCCGTCAACTCCTCTATCCACGCTTCCTCCTGACTATCTTGCTCACCGGACAAACCTTTGCCGCCAGGCAATGGCTTCAAAGTCGAAAAACAACGCACCAACTTGGCTAATGGCTTACTCTGCATCGGCGACTTACTGCTTTCCACCAACACCGTCGCCCAAATCACCGCCGCCGCCGCTCGACCCGGCGCCGTACTCTCCGAAACCACCTGACGCTCCAATGCCAACCGCCAACTAAACGACGGATAAATCTCATCCTCTCCATGCAATTGACTGTCATTCGGCTCGGTGCGATCCGCCAACAGCAACTCCATCCGACGCTGGGCCACTCCCGCCGCTCGACTTCGCATGTTCTGCAACACTATGTGATCGCTCGTCCGCTGAAATGCCAACAGAATCCCCCCAAACATGATAGCCAGAATCAATAAACTGACCACCACCTCCACCAGCGTAAAACCTCGATTGGCACATTTAACCACACTCATAAATTTTCGTTCTTTAACATCCCTGCTTTTCACAATCGCGCCTTCGCCTGAGGCATACTAATCGGCTGGCGACTTACCGTTACCTTCGTTGTAAAACGATCACACCTCAGATAACGCTCCATACGCAATTCCGAACCACGCTTTTCATACACCAGTTTCATCAGCCGCGTTCCGCTCCACCCCTGCGGCGTCGCCCGCAAACGCAACTGACCCGAATACTGCCGCGAGCCGTCCTCAAACTCAATCTCATCTATCCAGCAAAAACTCAACTGCTCCGGCTCCAGCAAAGGCTCCGATACCTCACTGTATGGCTCCTCCGGATCGTCCACATACACCGAATAATATCCGTCGTAAACCTCCACCACCACCAACAGATCCTTCTGTCGGATTACCGCCTCCCGCGCCGCCGTCCGCAACGTCCGCGCAAAACGACTCACATCCTCGTTCATACGCGTCTGCTTAATCCTGCCAAAAATGTTCAACCCCACCAGACTGAACATCATTCCCAACAGCGCCAAAACCACCACCGCTTCAAAAAGCGTCATGCCACAGTTACAGCACTTCTTCGCTTTCTTCCACTGTCCCGTTGTATATATCATCGTCTCCACCCTCTTGTCCATCCGGGCCATAACTATATATGTCAAACTTCGGCTTGTCTCGGCTGCCGGGATAGTCATAATAATACTCATTCCTCCACGGATCCCGCGGAAGCACGTCCGTATCCGCCAGATATCCATCCGGATTCCAACCTTCCACTCCCGGAGGCTCCTCCACCAAATCCAACAAATCGCTGGGATATTCTCCTATATCAAGATAATAGGCATTCACCGCCTCATGAAACAACTTGATCTGCGCTTGAGCCGTCTTGACCTTCGCCTTGGCCAAAAATGACATCACATTACTTCCCACCAAAGTACCCAGCAATCCTATTATTACCAACACCACCATCAATTCCACCAGCGAAAATCCCCGCCGGCACCGAACTTTCTTAACCTCTGAATTACTCATAATTTTTCCACCTTGTTCAACTTTCATAACATCCTCTCTTTTCTAAAATTTCTATAAATCGCCTATGTTGGCGATCTGCAAAATCGGCAGCAATGTCGCTAACATTATAAAGCCCACTACCACCGCCATTATCACAATTACCAACGGCTCAATTATCGCACTCATTCTCTGCACGCTTACATCGGTGTTCTCCTCCATAGTCTCCGAAATAGTAACCAACATACTCTCCAACTCGCCCGTCCGCTCACCAACTCCAATCATGTGCGCCACCGCCGGGTCCACCACATTACTCTCCCGCAACGGCGTAGCAATGTCTGCCCCCGCAATAATCCGCTCCCGCGCCCGATTAATCGCCCCCGTCATAATCGCATTACCCGTAACCTGCGCCACAATCTTCAAACTCTCCGCCATTGGCATCCCACTGCGAATCAACGCCGCCAGTGTTGACGTAAATCGCGCCACCACACTCTGACGTATCAACCCCCCCAACACCGGAATCCTCAATAACATTCTATCTAAATACAGCCGCCCCTTCGTCGTTTGCAAACTGCGACTGAAAAAATACCATATCACCCCCAATCCCAAAAGCACCATGTACCACCAGTGTATCAAAAAATCACTGAACCCCATCAAAAAACGGGTTATCCCCGGCACCTCGCGACCGCTTTCCACAATAATCCTCGTAATGTTCGGCACCACCACCGTCATCAAAAACACTATCACAAAAAGACTGATCACCACTAATATCGCCGGGTACGTCAACGCCGACTTAATCTTGGCTTCCAACCGCTGCTTCTTCGCCAAAAACGTCGATAACAAATCCAACGACCTCCCCAAATTCCCCGTAACCTCTCCAATGTGCACCATCGCCACATACGTCGGATCAAACCATTCCGAATACTGCCTCAAACCGTCCGCCAGCGTCTCTCCCGATATCACCTGGTCACGAATATTCTGCACCGCCTGCGCCAGCTTATCATCGCCGGTCTGTGCAATCAGCACCTCCAATGCCTCCGTTAACTTAATCTCCGCATTAATCATCGTCCCCAGCTGCCGCGTCAAATCCAGCAACAGCCGACGCTTCCGCGCCTTAAAAAGCTGCCGCGGATCAAAATGCCTCTCCCGCGCCGCCTCACTGATCGAACGCAACTTCGTCGCATGCAATTGCCGGTTACGCAACACCCGACGTGCCGCCGCCGGTGACTCCGCCGCTATGCTCCCCCGCAACTGCTTACCCTCCAGATTCAACGCTATGTATTCGAACGTCGGCATTTCAATTCACCACTCACTCACACCATCATTATAGCACGCTAAAACAACAACAAACAACCCAACCGAAAACTCGTCAAATCTCATCCGCCTGCGCCACCCGCAACACCTCTTCTATCGAGGTAATACCCGCCTCCACCTTCTGCAATCCATCCATCCGCAACGATATCAAACCCGCCTCCATCGCCACCTTCTTTATCGTACTGGCCGTCTTCCGCTGATATATACACTGGCGAATATCGTCATCCACCGGCATAAATTCATAAATCCCCGCCCGCCCCCGATAGCCGGTGTTGAAACATTTCTCACATCCACGACTGGTATAAACCTTCTCAAATCCGGCAAATCCCAATCCCAACTCCCGCATCTTCGCCGAATCCGCCGTAACACATTCCTTACAATCCATGCACAAACGCCTTATCAACCGCTGCGCCAACACCCCTATCACCGACGACGATACCAGGTAAGGCTCCACGCTCAAATCCAGCATCCGCGTAATCGCTCCCGCCGAATCGTTCGTGTGCAACGTACTAAACACCAAATGACCCGTCAACGACGACTGTATCACCATCCGCGCCGTCTCCTCGTCGCGAACCTCCCCCACCATTATCACATCCGGATCCTGACGCAACACATGTCGCAACGACGTAACAAACGTCATCCCCTTCTTCGACGCCACCTGAATCTGGCTGATACCCTCCAACTGATACTCGATCGGATCCTCGATCGTGATAATGTTCTTGTCAATCGAGTTAATCCGCCGCAAAAAACTGTAAAGCGTCGTCGTCTTGCCGCTGCCCGTCGGACCGGTCACAAAAAACACCCCGTGCGGCCGCCTCAGCATCAAGTCGATCTTCTTCAACTCACTCGGATTCAATCCCAAATCACTCATATCCAACAAACCGGAACTCTTATCCAACAAACGCAAAACCGTCCGCTCTCCATAACTCGTCGGCACCGTACTCACCCGCAAATCCACCTCCCGTGGACCAATCTTCACCGAACATCGACCGTCCTGCGGCATCCGACGCTCCGCAATATCCATCCCCGCCATCACCTTCACCCGCGAAACCACCAACGGCAGCGTACGGTAATCCAGCGTCAGCATATCATACATGATCCCATCAATCCGATAACGCACATGGATCGTCTGCTCCAACGGATGAATGTGCACATCGCTCGCCCGCAACTGCAACGCCCGAAACAAAATATCATTCACCAGCCGAATCACCGGCGGACGGTTCACCACATCCAGCAAATCCTCCGACGACGAAACCTCCGTCAGCAATCCTTCAATATTCTGAGCGTCCACTTCCCCCGCCACTTCCTCCAGCACCGTTACCCGATGCTCGTATGCCCCGTTAATCGCCGCATTGATAATCGCCCGAATTGCCAACACCGGCCGAACCGTACAACCCACCATCTTACCCACATTGTCCAGCGGATAAAAATTCAACGGATTGCTCGTCGCCACCTTCAATACCCCATCCTCCTTCGCCACCGCCAACAACGCATGCTGCTGCGCGTAATTGGCCGGCACCACCGTCAAAAACTCCGCCGGTACCTCGTTCGGCAAAATCTGCTCAACAAATTCCAGCCCGTAATATTCACCGAATAACTTCAAAACCTGCCCTTCAGAAAACAGCGTCGTCTCCAGCAACGCCTCTTCCAAACCACGACCACCTCCATTATGGTCCGCCATAAATCTACGCAACTGCCCCTCATCCACCAGCTTCGTATCACGTGCTATCTCAAGTAACTTCTCTTTCATCTCACCTTCCGCTTTATCAACTACACAACAGCACCCTGACTTGCCATACCCGACTTGATCGGGTATCCAGTCTTAAAATCTTCGTGGTCTTCGTGTCTTGTGGTTTAATTTCTTTGTACATTCGTACTTCGTCATTGATTCGTCATTCTGGTTTCGTCATTCGTCATTTAAATTACTATTCATCTTCCAGCGTTCTCTGCACCTTAAGACGACGATCCGGCACTCCCGGCAGCGTCTCCGCCGACTGCTCATCGTAATTAATCTCGCTCTCCCGCAAACGCTTCTTATACTTCTCCGTTACATTGTACAAATCCGCAAAACTGTCTTCCTGAACAATGTTCGCCCGCACAAAAATATACAAAACCGCGTCCGATTCCGACCGCGCCACACTCTGAAACAATGCCCCTATTATCGGAATATCACCCAAAATCGGAACCTTGTTCACATCCAGCGAATTCGTCCGACTCGTCAACCCGCCCAGTATGATATATTTCCCGTTGGGCACCATCACCTTGGTCGCTATCTTGTTCTCTGATCTCGGCGGCGGTACATTCTCCGTACCCAAACCGTCAAAACTGGATACATCCATGCTGATTTCCAACTCCAACAATCCCCCTTCACCAATCAACGGTTTAATCTCCAGCATCGTGCCCGCGTCCACATAATTATTGAATTCAATTATCGGCGTGTCCGACCCCGCCGGCACCGTCGTCCTGGTCGTCGGCTCACTACGCTGATTGGTTATCGAACCCGTCTCGTTATGATTGACCAGCACACGAGGCATCGAGGTAATCTTCGAATCTCCTTCCGTCTGCAAGGCCTCCAGCGTCGCAAACACCAAATCGTCATCAAAAAACGCCAGCGTTCCACCCGAACCCGAAACAATACTTCCCGCCCGCGTCGCACTGATACCAAACGGCGATGAAGTCGAAAACGTCCGATTCGTATTCCGCGCTCCTCCCGGATCCCACGCCTGCTGCAACGCAATTCCCAGCTTCAATGCATCACTGGCATTCACCTGTACCAAAATCGCCTCCAGCAAAACCTGGGGCTTACGCTTGTCCAACGCCTCAATCAACAACTTGATCTCTTCCTGACGTTGCTTCGAACCCCGCACTCCTATCGCATATATATCCGTAAACGGCACAATCACCGGTGCGTCCTCCCGACCCGGAACCATCACCGACTGACCCTCACTGATCTCCTTTTCTATCGGATCAATCAACAACTGCTTCAGCATCTCCGCCACCACCTCCGGATCGCGATTCTTCAAAGGATATATCTGTATCGCATTCATGTCCGCACGTGGCTCAATATCAACATTCTTGAGTATCTCCTCGATATCATTCAACTGATATTCCGTCGCTAAAATAAATATCCGATTCGTCGTCTCCTGTATCGCCACCCGAACCTCAGGCTCCTCCTGACCCGGCAATATCTGACCGCCCTCACCTGTTACACTGAATACCTTCTCCGGACCCGTCGACAGACTTTCACCACCAACCGTCGATGATATCCGCGATACCCCCGCCGTCGGAACAAGACCTTCACCCTGCCGCGCCCGGTCCCGCGGGGCCATCGTCTCCGGCTTCGTTATACCTAACTCATCCAGAATCTTCTGAACCTCCGCCGCCTCGACATACTCGGGCTGATATATCCGTAAATGTAACTTGTGATACTCACTCGGAGGTACATCCAACACCGTCAACAAATTCTCACACTCCTTGATGTGCTCCTCGGATCCCACCACCAGCAAACGGTTCGTCCGTACATCCACCATTATAAATGGCCCCGGATTCACACTCTCCCCCGAACCCGACCGCCTCGAACTGCTCCGACGCGACCGGGCATTTTCTACCTCACCTAAACGGGTAGTATTGTCCTCACCTGTCCGGGTTCCGGACCTGTTAGAAAACGTATCATTGCTCGTCCGACTCGACCTGCCCGTTACCGATGTCTGCGCCCGCGTTACCGATCCACTCTGATCTGCCAACGCGTCGAATAACTCCTGTAACTGATTGGACACCTCATCCGCCAAAACATAATGCACATCAATTGCCGCCAATCGTATCGCCGGACCCTTCTCCACATCCAGCAAACCCAACAATTGCTTCACCTGAACAATCTGCTCCTCAGAACCCACCACCAACATCCGGTTCGTTCGCTCATCCACAAATATCGCCGGACCCTGATACTCACTTCGCCCGCTCCGCGATTCTCCTCGACCCGCACGATTCGTACGTGTCTCTCGGGCTCCCGACTGAACCTCACGCTGACCTGGTACTGTCGCAGGCTGATTCATCTGACGCTGCAAAACCTGATCACGACCCGCATTACGTGGCCGTCCCGAAATCCCCTGCGCCCCCTGCTCATACAACGCCTCTATCAAATCCTCCACCTGACCCGCTACATCACCCGCCAACACATGCTCTACCTTTATCACTTCCAGCTTGATCTCCGGTCCTTCCGGTACATCCAGCAATGCTAATAGTTCTTGCACCTGCTCAATCTGCTCTTCAGAACCCACCACCAACATTCGATTCGTCCGCTCATCCACAAATATCGCCGGACCCTGATACTCACTTCCACCGCTCTGTGCATCTCCCCGACCCGTACGATTCGTACGAGACTCTCGTGCTCCCGGCTGAACCTCTCGCTGACCTGGCGAGGCCGCAGGCTGATTCACCGACCGCTGCGAAATCTGATTACGACCCGTACTACGAGGCCGATCCGAAATCCCCTGCGCTCCATGCTCATACAACGCCTCTATCAACTCCTCCACCTGAGATGCCACCTCGTCAGCCAATACATACTCCACCTTTATCACTTCCAGCTTGATCTCCGGTCCCTCCGGTACGTCCAGCAAAGCTAATAGTTCACGCACCTGTTCCATCTGATCGTCGCTGCCCACTATCAACAAACGGTTCGTCCGCTCGTCCACAAATATCGCCGGACCTACCTCCAACACTCCTGATACCTCGGCTTCTCTTCCCGTAGCTACACTACCAGCCGCCGGTAACTTGGCAGCCGCAGCACCACCTGCCGGAACCGACGCCGCTCGACTGCCTCTGAACGATTGACTACGACCCGATTGACCTCGCATCGTCAAACTGCCCGCACCTCCCTGCTCGTTCAATGCCTCGATCAAATCCTCTATCTGACTGGCAACTTCATCTGCCATCACATACTCCACCCGTATCGCCACCAGCTTGATCTCCGGTCCTTCCTCAACATCAAGCAACGCCAACAGCTCTTTCACCTGAACAATCTGCTCGTCGCTGCCCACCACAAACAATCTATTAGTCCGCTCATCTACAAAAATTACCGGCCCGCGATTCTCCAAACCAACCGACGTTTGACTCGGCGCCGGCTCTTTCTGACCGGCCGGTGGTTTTGCCGGAGTCCGACCCGCTGTAACGCCGCCCCGCTCAGCTGACGACGTACTCGTCGCACCCTGCTCATTCAACGCCTCAATAATCGATTCAATCTTACTCGATACCCCGTCCGCCTCAACATGCTCTACTCGTATCACCTCCAGCTTGATCTCCGGACCCTCCACCACATCCAGCAACGACAACAACTCCTTCACCTGATCTATCTGCTCCGCACTGCCCACCACCAGCAATCGATTCGTCCGGTCATCCACGTGAAGATAAGGGCCCTTATCCGCTTTCTCTTCTATCTTGCTATCCGTCGCTGCGCTTCCCGTAGGCGGACGCGTCGACGGCCGTGGCACTGGTGGCCGCCTGGCGGTAACACTTGGCTGCTGCTGACCCGAAACCGCCGCTCCTCCCTGCTCATTCAATGACTTCAACAACGCAACTATCTGAGTATTCGCCGACGATGCCTTGATGTGCTTCACTTCCAGCGGAACCAATACAATCTCCGGACCTCCCACCTCCACATCCAGCATCGCCAATAACTCCGTTATCTGCTTGGCCTGCTCTTCCGTTGAGATAACTATCAAACGATTCGTCCGCTCATCCACATAAATAAAATATTCCGGCACCTTCGCCGCTGATATCGCATCTTCCGTCTCAACTTTCGGCTTCACTCCCGGCTTCTCTCCCGGCTTCAACACGGGACGCACCGGCGCAGCCGGCTTCGCTCCTGCCGCATCGGATACCTCCCCCGCCAACGCCTTAACCAACGTTTCAATCTCAGATTTAACGCTCTTGGCATCCAGATACTCAACCTCCAGTATCGTTATATTGCGGCTCGGACCGGGACGATCCACCAACGCGATAATCTCCAATAGCCGCGGCATCTGCTTGACATAATCCGTTATAATCAGGTAATTCGTGTTGCTTATCCGACTTAAGGACTTCGCGTCGGTAAACTTACCTAATAACGTGATCATTTCTTGCACCGGCACATATTTGATTTCAATTATCTGCGTCATAATCGAATCGCCCGGCTTAACCTCCGGCATCCCCGATCCAATGCTTATCAAAGGCCGGGCACTCGCTTCAACTCCAACTCGCTTGGTTATCCGGATAAACGGATCCTCCCGTACCATTACGTAGTCCTTAAACTTCAATAACCCTTCCAGCAACGGCAATAAATCTCGACGACGTATCTCACCGTGCTGCTGTAACAACACCTTGCCCGCAATCGGCTCCGTGTTATCGTAAAGAAAATTAAACTTCAACTCGATACCTATCGTCTCAATCAACTGGGCAATATCCACCAGGTTCTCTTCCATCTTGATTTTGACAATGTCATCCGGACTCGGCTCCGACTCCGAAATCTCACCCTTACCCGTACCAACCTTCACACCCTGACTCACATCTGACACATCCACCCCCGCTGGCGCTGTACTGATCTCCGTTACCACTCCTTGACCACCTGCCTGACCCGCCACCACCTCCACCGGCTCCACCGGCTCCTCCGCTTGCACCGACTCTTCCGGCGACACTGCTGGTTTTGCCGGCTCCGCCGGCTTATCTGGTGTCTTTTCCTCCGGTTTAACCACCGGCTTGACCGGTTGCTTAACCGGAGGCTTGGGTGCTACCACCGGCTTGGGCGCACCAACCCTGGATTCTTTCGGATCAACCCCTGCTTTATCCGCCGGCTCCGCCGGCAGCTTGCTCGCCTCTATCTCATATACCTGCTCCATCATCTTCTGATGCTTGGCTATCACGTCGTCCATCGCCTTTTCCAACGCTTTGGTTTCCTCGGAATCCGGATCCTTCTCCGAAGCCTCCGCATATTTATCAAAAAGATCAAATATCTCCTTTTCCACCGCCTCCATCTCCTCCTTCAACTTCTCCGCTTCAGCATCCTTCTCCGCTTCCTTAACTTCACCAACAGCCTCATCACCCTTCTCGACTTCCTCGTCCTTTTCAACTTCCTCCCCACCCTTATTTGGCTCCTCCACGTCCTTACCTGCTTCTTCCACATCCTTAACCGAATCGTCAGCCTTCTCATTCGGCTCTTCAACGCCTTTCCCCGCGTCTTCGTCGCCACCGGCTTCCTCATCCTCATTCGGCTCTTCAACCTTACTCTCCGCAGCCGACACTTCCGCTTCGCCAACCGCAGCCGGCAATGCAGCAACCATCGAAACCGCAGCTTTCGCCTTAGTCGTTTGCCCCGCTGCATTTATTTTGCCGGTCGTCCAGAGCATTCCCGCCAATGCCAGGATTGCCGCCACCACAATCCAACCACAGTAACGCCTGGCTAAAAACGCAAGCTTAAGCTTCGAACCTAAATGATTTTCTGAACCATCCCATTTGGCTTCAGAACTCAAATGCTCATGATTAGGACTTCGATTGCTATATTTGTCTTGATCTGCCATTTTCTTTGACACTCCGTTATTACTTAGCTATCTAACTACAGATTACTGCAGGGTTTTCAGCGATTCTGCCTTTTTTGACCATTAACCGGGCTTGCTGTTCCCAAACGGTCATTTTTTCCGCAATTTATCATCCATATTTCTCCGTTCCATCTCTTTTTCTAACCTTCTTCTTTCCAAGTCCTTACGTCTTTCCAGCTCAGCTCGGCTGCGGTCTCTTGATGAAACTGGAGGCCGATTTGCTGATTTGTTGTTGGGGGGCTGGTTTGCCTGCGGTGGTTCTTTGGCATCGGCAGGAGGATTGGTTTTTTCGTCTGGAGGTGGTGTTTCCGATATGATTTCTTTGGGCTCGGGGACCTCAAGTCGGTACTTATATCCCTGTCGGGTAACTTCCATGAAACCGTCGGCGATGCGGCTAACTCTATACGGGCCAAGGGTATAGCCAACCGCTACGGTATTGGGATCCGTCTGGTCGGGCAGTTGGACGGTTGCGTAACCGAAGTTTTCGCCAATAGCGATAGTTCCCAGCAACTTGAAGGTTGGAGCCGGCGGTTTTTTTACTGTGTAAAGTGCCGAAATCCTGATGGTTTGGTCCTTAAGAACTTCAACCGCAACAGGTTGCGGTTGGTTCCAGCCGGGGATGTCATTGAAGTTAACGTTGTGTTTACCGATATCGATATTGTCGAGCAGGGTGTTGGGCTCCTGCCAGACGCCGCCGTCCACCCGCCATTTTGTTTTGTAAGTTCCAGCTTCTGCCGGACTTATGAAAACAATGATGGATCCTTTGGGTTTTCTGACATAAGTAGCGGTGGCTTGGGTATCCTGGTCTTCGATAACTTCCAGGGACAATTTCTGGGGGGTAATCCAGTCGTTAACCGCTGTCAGATTGCACTCGTAAGTACCTGTCAACAAAGAGATTGTCTCGCCGCTGGTCTGGGGGGGATTGTTGGCGATTGTCCACTTGGCCAATTTCCGCACTTCTTCGGGTTCGATGGTAACGGTAACGTTGCCGCGGGGCTTGAGGGAATAGGTGCCGGTCGCCTCGATAGTTTCATCTTTGGCGACTTCGACAGTGAGAGGTTCGGGATGGTTCCATTCGGTAAGTGGTTTAAATTCAATGTTTTGTGTTCCGACAGGAATATCGGTCAGGGTAGCACCGCTATCCTGCCAGTCTTTTCCAGCCAGGCGCCACTGCGGTTTGGCAGGAAGCACTTCAGCAGGTTCGATTTTGATGACAATCGACCCGACCGGCGGGGGGGGCGGGGGTATTTTGTATTCCGCCTGAATTTCTGTAAGTTTCTTTTTCTCAATGGTTACCGTCTGATTTGCAGGAGCGATCCAGCCGGTGATGGGTTTGAATTCGACGGTGTAGGGGCCGGTTAAGATTTTTTCGAGGGTGTGGCTGCTTTCGAACCAGGTGCCGTTGTTTAGTCGCCACTGGGCTTTGGGGTCGGTTTCGAGTAGTTCAGGGGGTGTGAGGGTAACTTTAAGCGAGCCTCTGGGCGGTTCCCAGCGTTTGGAGTAGCGGCGGGTAGCAGCCATGAGGGGGGAATCGAGATTGGTATTTATGGATAAATCACTGGAATCACTGGAGTTAGTTTTGTCCGGGCGGCCGGTGGAATTTTTATCGGACTTTGTTTTTTCCGCAGGATCGCCCAATTGTGAAAAGCCGATGATCAACACCAGGATCGCGATAAAGACTATCGCGGCGTTAGCATACCATAACCATTTTGTCACTTTGTTGAACGATCCGGGGGGCTGCCAGGCTGGGCTGCCGAAGAGTATTGTTGAGTTAAACTCTTATGTAGCAGAAGTTTAGGCTGCCCCTTTTACAGCCTAACCTACCAGCGGTTATTTATTTTCGTCATCACTTTTTTTTGACCAACAAGTGAGGTTTTAGTTCCCGTCTAATTCATGGGCAAACCGCAAGCCTCAATCGAAGGTCCGAATTATGGATATCGTCAAAACGGGGCGAAGCTCTATAGTTGTAAGTGTTTGTAAAATAAGTATTATGCGACTTTTTTGGTTGATTGTCGGCAGTAGGGGCGGAAGGGGAGATTTGGGAGTTGGCCCGGGGTGGATTATCAGTGTTGATAACGACGGCTGGGCGAATGGGAAAGCCTGCTCACCGCCGCGAAGCTATGACGTAGCGGGGAAGCCTGAAGCCTGAAGGTTAAAAATAGCCACGAAAAAACGCAAAAAACACAAATGAAGTTTAGACACTGATTGACACAGAAAAAAAATCTTGAAGTTTGAAGCCTGAAGTGGGTTGTAAGTCTTTATTTTTTGTTTCGAAAAGTGTTGCAAAAACGGCCACATTATTAGATATGCAGTGTCCATTATGTGGCCGAAAATGAACACCGAAATGTGTCCAAAAGCGCGACAAAAGTGGGCCAAAAATGAGAAAAGATGAAATTCAGTCAAAAAACAGGGACGAAAGTTGGGTGGTTTTGGGGTGGTTTTTGAAGAAAGTTGGGGCAAAGTTGGGGGTTTTTTGCAGAAACTTGCGATTTTTAAAAAGGGGCTGTCGCGCTTTTGGACACATTTCGAGATAGGATAAATCTCTATAAGGTATTCATTTACAATGAATTACGCTGATTTTCGCTGAATGAAACAAATTATGGGTTATGGATGTTAGCTATCGGGTTTTTGGTTCGGGGGGATTTGCAGCAAAAATTGATGTAAACATTTATTAGACACAGATTTACACTGATTTTTTTATAAATTTATATCCTACTGTTTTGGTGGGGATAAAATTTTGGTTTTGGACTTGCCAAACAGATGTTGATTCATGGATTTTGGGTGGAAGAAATTTTTTCACGCCAAGACGCCAAGGCGCTAAGAATTTTGACAGGATTACAAGATTAACAAGATGTTATCTTTATGACATTAATGACATTAAGAAAACATACACGGATTTATCCCGACGAGCCGGGACGAAGACGCAGGATAGACGGGATATTTTATTCGGGGTAAAATGAATTATTGCAATTGATGCGGTTGGGAGATGCCGGCTTTGGATAGCCAGCAGGGTTAAAACATATAAAGACCTACGAGGTGCAGTTTCGTGGACAGTTCAAACGAAAACCAGAAAAAGCCGGACGTTAAGTTCAGTCAAGAACAATATGACATGCTTAAGCGATGTTCTGAAGAAAAGGATATGACTGAATGGAATGAATGGCGAGTGGGAGATGGTTTTGAAGAGGAAATTATGCTGGAAGGTGCAGAATTAATGCAAGCCCACCTGAAAGGTGCAGACTTAAATTGGTCTCAGCTAAAAGGTGCTTTACTGGTGAAAGCTAATCTGGAAAAGGCAAGACTCTGTAGCACGCATCTGGAAAAAGCGAGCCTGACAGGTGCATATTTAAATGATGCAGATTTAAGCATTTCCCATCTGGAAGGCGCATACTTAAACGTCGTCCATCTGGAAGGTGCGAATTTCTCGCGGGCAATTGTCGATGGTAACACATTGATTTGGAATTGTGAGGTGGATGACAAAACAGATTTTCGTGGTGTGGGTCTGGACAGTGCGAGGATAGATGCATCTACGCGGCAGAAGTTGGAATACAGCAATCGGCGGTTGAACTGGGAGGACTGGTATCCAAAACAAAAACCATGTTTAAGCCAACCTGTTAAGCTTTTTTGGTGGTTCAGTGACTATGGGACTTCAACGAAGCGGATTATTGGATCGTTCTTTGGATTGGCGTTGATATTTGCGGTTATTTATTTTGGGATGTGCATGGTGGATTACTTTTGTTTTAGCAATACGGCTAATCCGGGATGTATCGATAAATTGGGGGCATCTCTAAATGTTTCGGAACCGTGGCTTTCATGGGTTTGGGTTTTTTTTCGCAGTATTTATTTTTCGGTGGTTACGATGACGACGTTGGGATTTGGTGATATGCACGCTAATACGGAGACCGGGCGGGGCTTTGAGATTGCTGGGTATTGCCTTTTGACTTTACAGGTTTTGTTGGGTTATGTACTGCTGGGTGCGTTAGTGACCCGTTTGAATATTCTGTTTACCGCCGGCGGGCCGCGGATTGATGAAAAGGCAGGAGAAGGTGTTGGATGAATGTTTAATGTTAAAGGTGTCGCTGCGAGACGCTTTATTAAACAGATCCCTCGGCTACGTTCGGGATGACATGCGGGGCGGGGGTGGGTAGGTTTAGAGGTCTAGAGTATTTCGGGCATGGTTGCGAAATCTTCGGCAGCGTTGTTGAGCCTCGAGAGCTGATTCGCGGTCGGCGGATTCGCCGGGATAACGAAAAGATACGGCGAAATCGGAAAGATAAGCGAGGTCTTCCCGCAAGTGCTCCCATTCGGGGTCGACTGCAAGAAGTTGATCTAGCAAAGCGACCAGGTCGTGAATTTTGGTAAAGGGAATGTTGGCTTGGCAGAGGTGGGCTTTGAGATATTTTTCGGCACATTGCTGGGCATGGAAGCAGACGGCATCGTAATTGGGATTTTCGATTACGAGGCATTCACGTTCCATAACGTCGAAATCACCTTCGGCTTTGTTTACCCATTCAGTGGTGATCGGCTTCATAAATCACCTTTCCGTTTTTCAGGATGTCCTGCATAAAGTTGTCTCCCATATTTATGCGTTCCTGCACTTTATCGGGAGTGCGTACGAGAATGTCCACGGGGAAAGTGGGGCGCAGCTTCATGCGGATTTCTACGGATTTATCGACGGCTCGGCCGGTGAAAGAGCCGATGACCAGGAGATCAACGTCGGAATCTGTTGTAGCTAAACCCTGAGCGTAGGAACCGAACAGGATGATTTGCTGGGCGCCAAATTCCCGGCCGATTTGTTGGCCGAACTCTTTTATCCGGTTCATTTCAACCACGGTTATCCACTTTCTCTGCTATTATGGTAAATGACAGGTTCTTTCATATCCAATCAGTATTTATTCGCTCTAACAAAATGTGTTTTCGGCTGGATTAGAGGCCAATAATCATTTCTGACGAATTTTATTAGGAGCTATCGGCTATTATATATCATCGGAGCAGGATTTGTCAATAACAAGGTTATGGGTTTTGGAAACGGTCATTCATTGCTGAGGGGATTGAAGGTTTGGGGGTTTTGGTATTGTTTTAGTCGGTTGAGGTAGTGGTTGGCGGCGGGGCGTTGGAAGCGGTCGATGATGTGTTCTTTGTAGGTGCGGACGACCTGGGCGGGGACACCGGCGGCGAGGGAGAGAGGGGGGATGGTGGTGTTTTCCTTGACGACGGAGCCGGCGGCGACGATGGAGCCACGGCTGATGTAGGCGCCGGTCATGATAATGGCGCCCATGCCGATGAGGCAGTCGTCTTCGATGGTGCAGCCGTGGAGGATGCAGCGGTGGCCGACGGTGACGCGGCTGCCGATGCGGAGGGGTTGGCGGGTGGCGCCATGGAGCGTGGAGAGGTCCTGGATGTTGGTTTGTTCGGCGATGTAGATGGGGCTGTCATCGCCGCGGATTACGCAGTGGAACCAGACGGAGGAGTTTTGGGCGATGGTGACCGAGCCGATGACGGTGGCGGTGGGAGCGATGAAGGCGGAGGGGTGGATCTGGGGGGTGTGGTTGTCGAATTCGTAGAGCATTATTTTAATCCGTTCGCGGTTTCATTTAACCATGAAGGTAATGAAGAAAGATAGCCACAGGGGCACAGAGATCACAGAGAGAGACTTTATATTTTGCCAAAAAAATACAAGAAATTTTTACCCTAAAGAACTTTGTGTTTTGTTAAGACTGGATGCCCGATCAAGTCGGGCATGACAAATCAAAGCGATAAGTTTGAGTTATTTATTTTTATGAATCGTTTAATTCGGTTTGGATTTGGTTTAGCAGGTTTTCGAATCGGCGGCCGTATTCGACGTAGGAGTTGAACTTGGCGTCTTCGGAGGATTTGACGGAGGGGTCGTGGAAGACGACGGCCAGATGTGGTTCCATAGAGATGCCGCCGTCGTAGCCGGTTTTGAGCAGGTCGCGGAGGATTTCCTTTACGTTTCCCTGGCCGTCGCCGGCGAAGGTGTAGGTGGGCTGATTAGTTTTGGGATCCCAGATGGCGTCTTTGATGTGGACGTATTCGATGTGCTCGCGGACGTTGCGGTAGAAATCCCAGCTGGATTGTTTGGGGTAGGGTTTGGGTTGGGAGCGATCGTCGAGGGTGACAGGGTTGCCGGTGTCGAAGACGAGTTTGAGGCCGGGTACGTTTTCGAGTAGTTCAAGGGTGTGATGCCAGGACATGCCGCCGTAGTTCATGCAGTTTTCGTGGACAGCGGTGATGCCGGCGTCGGCGAACATTTTGACGAGTTCGCGGAGTCGGCGAAAGCGTTCGTCCTGCATCTGGTCGTCGGGCTGGCGGTCTTCGAGGACAGCGAAACTCATGATGCGGATGAGGCGGGTGGAGAGTTTTTGCATGCGGGGGATGGCGCGGCGGGCTTCGGCGAGGGAGGAGTCGAAGGGATCGGTGATTTTTTTGGCCCAGTTGGCGACGGCGGAGCCGAAGCAGTTGATTTTGATGTCGGCGGCGGCGAGTTTTTCGGCGACGGTGTCGAAATCGGCGTCGGAAAGGTCGTGGATCTGGGTGCCGTTGATGTTGCGGGCTTCGATGTTTTGCCAGTTGAGTGTTTTGGTGGCTTTGATCTGGCCGTCGATGTCGGCGGCGGCTTCGTCTGCGAATCCGGTGAAATACATTTGTTAAATCCTTTTTTATTAAACGTTAATGGTTAATCTCTTTTGTAGAAAGCCGGGACGAAGAGGCAGAGGATGACCATGATTTCGAGTCGTCCCAGGACCATGAGCAAGGTGAGCAGGAGTTTGGCGGGTGCGGAGAAGAAGGCGTAATTGGCGGCGGCGCCGACCATGTTGAGGCCGGGACCGATGTTGTTGAGGGTGGCGGCGACGGCGGAGAAGGCGGTTTCGAGATCGATCCGGTTTTCGGGTGGTACGTGGGAATCGTTGTGGAAGACCATGAGCAGGGCGGTGGAGAGCATGAAGATGACCAGGACGATGCCGACGTAGGCGCAGACGCTGTTGCGGAGGCTTTCGTCGATGGTCTGGCCGCCGATTTTTAGGGGTCGGACGACGTTTGGTCGGAAGGTGCGTTCGATTTCGAGCAGGGCGACGCGGGTGAAGAGCATGATGCGGATGACTTTGATGCCGCCGCCGGTGGAGCCGGCAGAGCCGCCGATGAACATGAGGACGATGAGAAGCCATCGGGAGAAATGAGGCCAGAGGTTTGAGTCGGTGGTGCAGTAGCCGGTGGTGGTCATGATGGAGACGGCCTGGAAGGAGGCGTCGCGGAGGGCTTTGTTGGCGGGGTAGTTGGCGGGGCGATGGAGGATGAGGTCGCCGGTGATCAGTATGGTAGCCAGGAGAAGCAGAAGGAGGTAAACGCGGAGTTCTTTGTTTTGGAAGACGGCTTTGAAGCGGCCGTGGAGCAGGGCGGCGTGGAGGTTGAAGTTTACACCGGCGAGGATCATGAAGATGATGATGGTGATTTCGATGCCGAGGTTGTGATAGAAGCCGATGGAGGCGTTGTGGGTGCTGAAGCCACCGGTGGCCATGGTGCCGAAAGTGTGGCAGAGGGATTCGAAGAGGTTCATGCCTTGGGCGAGCAGGCAGATGGTTTCGGCGACGGAGATGCCGATGTAGATTTTCCAGAGCAGCAGGGCGGTGGAGCGGATGCGGGGTCGGAGGGATTCGGCGAGCGGTCCGGGGACTTCGGAGCTGAAGAGGAATTTGGCGCCGGGCCCGGTGCCGCCGAGTACGGCGACGAAGAGTACGACGATGCCCATGCCGCCGAGCCAGTGGGTGAAGCTGCGCCAGAAGAGGATGGCGCGGGGGAGTTCTTCAGGCGCGATGAAGATGCTGGCGCCGGTGGTAGTGAAGCCGCTGAGGCTTTCGAAAATGGCCGAGCAGATGATGTCGGGGTAGGTATGGTACTGGCTGGTGAGGACGCCGGAGAAGATGAACGGGAGGGCGCCAAGCAATCCGCAGAGGAACCAGCCGAAGCCGACGACGGCAATGGCTTCTTTGCGGAGGAGTTGACTGGGTGAGTGGCGGCCCAGGGCGATGAAGATCAGGCCGACAGCAATGCTGATGGCGACGGAGAGGGTGAAAGCGTTGATGATTTTTTGGGAGCTGGGCTGGTGGCGATCGATAAAGGCCCAGATGAAGGAGGTGGCCATGCAGGCTCCGACGAGCAGTACCAGAACACCGAGTTTTCTGAAAATCTGACGATAATTCACAGGTTATCCAGGTTAATTTGGTGGCTTATACGGTAAAACTGTTTGATTTAACCGTTTTGTACGAAAATGGATTATATCGGCAGAAGGTGGGGAATGCACAGGATTTTTTGGCGGTGGAATTTGGCCGGGAGGCAGGAGTCAGGTTAAATATTAAGGCAAGCTGATGGTGGTTAAACGTGGCGAATAATAGTGGAATATGCTACTATGTCTAACAGACATCAAAAAATCGGCATAAAGGAGTAAATCATGGGCCCGATTAAACGTCGAACTTTTCTGATTCGTTCTGTAGCTACGACGGCGGCACTTGTGGGGTTTGGGGATTGTGAATTGGGCTTCGCTGGTGAGGAGAAACCTCAATCCCGCAAGGGATGTCTGCGTGTTCACCCGGACAATCCGGGTTATTTTACTGACGTCAGTGGACGGGCAATCCTGCTAACCGGTTCGCACGTCTGGAACAATCTGGTGGATATGGGGCCGGGAGAACCACCGCCACAATTCGATTTTGCCGCATATCTCAAATTTCTTGAGAAGTACAACCACAACTTCATCCGGCTGTGGACGTGGGAGCATACAGTGTGGGACACATCGACCAGTAAGAAGTGGGGCAAGAAGACACCGCACACCGTTTCGCCGCATCCGTGGGCACGGACCGGGCCAGACACAGCATTGGACAGCAAAGCGAAATTCGATCTGACGAAGTTTAATCCAGCTTACTTCAAACGGCTGCGTTCGCGGGTGGTCGCCGCTGGTAAGCGAGGTATCTACGTTTCGATCATGCTTTTCGAGGGCTGGGCCATGCAGTTCATGCCCGGTGCATGGGAAAGTCATCCCTTTCATCCGAAAAACAATATTAACGGTATCGACGGAGATGCTAACGGTGATGGTTGTGGGCTGGAAATTCACACACTGACTCGGCCGGAGGTAACACGACTACAGGAAGCCTACGTTCGTAAGGTAATTGACACGGTCGGCGACCTGGACAACGTGCTTTACGAAATCTCCAACGAGAACCACCCCGAGTCAACCTTGTGGCAGTATCATATGATTCGCTTTATCAAAGAATATGAAAAGACCAGACCGAAACAGCACCCCGTTGGAATGACGTTTCAATATAAAGGTGGAGAAAATACGACGTTGTTCAAAAGTCCCGCTGACTGGATTTCTCCAAACAATAAGGGCGGCTACTGCGACAATCCGCCGGTCGCGGATGGTCGAAAGGTCGTACTGAGCGATACCGACCACCTGTGGGGCATCGGCGGCAACCAGAGTTGGGTTTGGAAAAGTTTTCTTCGGGGATACAATCCGATATTTATGGATCCATACAATGGTAAGGTGCTGGGCAACCCCTTTGATCCGAAATGGGAACCGATTCGCCGCAGTATGGGCTACACCCTCCGTTATGCGAAACGCATGAACCTAAGGGCGATGAGACCACAAGGTGATCTGGCTTCGACAAAGTACTGTCTGGCAGATCCCGGCAGGGAGTACCTCGTGTACCTTCCGGAAGGCGGCAGTGTGGTTGTGGATTTGTCGGGGGGAAAGGGCGAATTTTCGCTGGAGTGGTTCAATCCTTCTAAAGGAGTTGTCCATCAGAAGGGAACGGCACCGGGAGGCCAAAGCCGGGAGTTCAGCGCGCCATTCAAGGGTGATGCGGTTTTATACATTTGCAGTGAAAAAAAATAGAGAAATAAGTGGACGTTTTATAGAAGTATTATTATGAGAAAGTCAGGAATTATTTTTGTTGCAATGTGTACTCTTTTTTGTTTGAGTAATTGCGTCAACGCCGAAAATCTTAAAGACCAAACATCTGATAAGGATCGGATCAGGCCTTACTCTAAAAACCCGCGCTATTGGCAATATAAGGGCAAGCCGGTGATGCTGCTGGGGGGTAGCAAGACGGATCACATATTTTTGCTGGACGATCTTAAGGAGCACCTTGATGAAATTGCCAGTGTTGGGGCCAACTACGTACGCAATACGATGAGCCAGCGTGAAGGTCAGGATCTCAAGCCTCACAAGTTGCTGCCGGACGGAAAGTTCAACCTGGATCAATGGAACGAGGAATACTGGAAGCGTTTCGGGAACATGCTGAAGTGGACCGCGGAGCGGGAGATTTTTGTGCAGATTGAGGTCTGGGACCGTTTCGACTATTCGACAGAGCGCTGGGAGAGCAGTCCGTGGAATCCGAAGAACAATGTGAACTACACCTACGAACAAACAGGTTTTGCATCCAAGTACCCCCAGCATTCGGGTCAGGACCTGCAGCCTTTTTTTCATTCGATCAAGGGCATGGCGCGGTATAGCAAGAAACTCGATCTTATTCGGAAGTACCAGGAGGCTTTCGTCGGAAAGATGCTGTCTTACAGTCTGGGCTACGGTCATGTCCTGTACTGCATGGACAACGAGACGTCCACCCCGGCGGAATGGGGTAAGTACTGGATTGAATTCATCAAGGCCCAGGCCGCCGAGAAGGGTGTGACGGTTTGCACGACTGACATGTTCGACGATACCTACCTGGCCGAAAATGCAAAGAATACTTCGCTTATTTTCAACGACGCTGAGCACTATATGTTTGCCGACATTTCGCAGGTAAACAGCCGGAACTACGATGAGACGCACTGGGAAAGGTTGCAATGGCTTTTGGGGCAGGTCAACAAAACGTATCCGCGTCCCAGCAATCACACGAAGATCTATGGTAGCGGGTACAAAAGCTTTGGGACGGGCGGTCCTGAAGATGGTGTGGAGCGTTTCTGGCGAGACATTCTGGGCGGTTCGGCGAGCGCCCGGTTCCACCGTCCGGACAGCGGCAACGGGCTCAATGATTTCGCCAAAGGCAGCATCATGGCGGCGCGGATTCTGGAAGGGCTGATAAAGTTCTGGGATATCACGCCGCAGATGGGTCTGCTATCGAGCCGCGAGAGCAATGAAGCCTACCTGGCAGCGAAACCCGGTGAAAGCTATGCACTCTATTTCACCAATGGCGGATCCGTCGGGCTTGATCTGTCAGGTGCGAAAGGAACCTTTGATGTGACCTGGATTAGCGTGTCCATGGGTGTGCGGGTTGAGACGTCGGCGGCTGGAGGCTACAACCTTATGAAGAAGACTATTGAGGGCGGCGGTGTCGTGACGATCTCGGCGCCGTACAAAGGCGGCTGGGTGGCTGCGATTGTGAAGCAGTAAATTAAGGAAACCGCTAGAAATTCATATTGGTTACGAGCGTGTGCTTGGCGCGGGTGGTGGGGGAAAGTAGAATAGCTGGTCAGAAAGAAGCAGGTTTTGATGTATCGACTATGGTTATCAGTTTTTGGGGCGGGGTATTCGCCGGTGGTGCCGGGTACGTGCGGTTCGGCGGTGGTGATGGTGGTGTTTTTGCTGGCGGCGCTGCTGGGAGGATCGCCGGGGG
>JAFGSR010000231.1 GCA_016934515.1 Sedimentisphaerales bacterium | reverse complement strand
TTAACTAATCGAATAATATGATTTTGCATTTACCTGCTTTTGTGTTTTTTGTGCTTTTTGTGGCTTAAAAATCCGCGTTCATCGGCGGTTTCAATTTGGTTGCGGCTATGCCGCGCTGTGAACTCTGTGGCTATCCTTTGAAAGGACAATATCATGCTTAAGGAAATCACTTTTGTAGCAATTCTCCTGCTCACCGCAACTGCCTGGGCCGGCGACGCCGAAAAAATCGCTCTCAGTGACGAAATCCTCTCCGAAGCCCAAAACCTCTTCCGGCAAACCCACAAAAATGTCTATGCCCACCAAAATACCAAAGACCAGATGATCGAATCACTCGCCTCGCTCAAAGCCCTGGTACACGCCTATGAAATGCAACTCAACATCAAAATCGTTCCTCCGCCGCCCGCCGAACCGAATCCGCCTGTTGTTCTTCAGCCTGACGCTCCACCGCCGCCCACTTATCTGGGATTAACCTCACCTGCCAAAGACAGCAACTCCGTTTACTACACCGACCAGCGCACCCGCAAAATTCCCTATCAAAAAATCAGAGTCGAGCACACTTCCGGCGACGCTTACGTGCGCATGCACACCATAACCGTCATCTCCACTTCCGGCCGGCAATATGAATTCAATGTCGGCGGCGGAAAATTTTACCTCGGCGACGGCTACGAAGTCGATCTTGCCCGACCGGAGTTCATCTCCGAAATCCGTGTACACATCCAGCATCAAACCGGCGGCTTACGCATCACCGGCCTGCCCGCTCCCATTCCTGCCCAATTGCCCACCGTAATCGACCTGGGCACCACCAGCGCCGCCGACGACGGCTACGCCACACTCAATACCCGTGACATATACCGCAACGTAAAATTCCGAAAATTACAACTCAAAAATACCGGCGGCGAAGAGTACATCAGATGCTACACTGTTCAGATAAACACTTTTACAAACGAATCCATCACCATAACTACCCCCCAAACCAAAGTCCGCCCCGGCGAAACTCTGGAAATCGACCTGCCTCACCCCGTACAAATCCGATCACTCAGCGCCCACGTACAACACCGCACCACCGGACTGCAAGTCCAAGGCATTCGATAAGGGCAAGCATATTAACGTCAATATGTATGACGGTTAACGGTTGACAAACAAACCGAATTATGATTGCATAAGCCTGTTGAATGACCTCCTGACTGGTTTCGAAACATCTGATCGGAGAACCTTAATTATGGCTTGTTCCAGGGCAATCATTTTTTTACTAACTTCCGTTTTCGTATTTGTAGCTATATCGCCTACGCATCTGGCAATCGCTAACGACGACGAGAGCAATTCCAATACTCAGACCGTCTCATTAAAAAAATCCACACTCCCCGTTCTTCCTTCCGGAACCACCGGCAAAGGCCGGTTCGGTGCTTATTATATTCGTTTGCCTTACGATCCAGACTGGGACCGCAAATGGCGCGTCGCCGACCATGCTGATGTGGTTGTCCAGTTCGATTCCATGCCCTGCAAATTCGTCTTCTGGCGCGGTACCAGTTACATTCCCTGTTGGGTTAGCGAAAATGGCATCTGGTACACCAACGAATTCTGCGAAACTTCCGGCGGCGGCACCGAAGGCTGCGCCGAACCCATGAGTGACAAACATGCCCGCTACTCCCACGTCCGCATCATCGAAAGCAATGACGCCCGCGTTGTCGTCCACTGGCGTTACGCCCTCACCGATGTGCATTACTCAATCGCTTTTACCGATCCCCAGACCAATTGGGGCGATTGGGTCGATGAATATTACACCATTTATCCCGACGGCGTCGGTGTACGTAAAATCCTGCTCTGGACCTCCAGAATGGATATCTGGCACGAATTCCAGGAATGCATCGTCATCAACCAGCCCGGCACCAGCCCGGACCAGAATCTCGAACTTGCCGCCTTGACCATTGCCAACCTGCAGGGCCAATCAAAAGATTACGTCTGGTCAAGCCGGGGCGAACCTCAATTCATCGAACAGCCCAAACAGGCCTGCCTGCTCCGCGTCAACCTAAAAGCCGATTACAAACCGTTCCTAATGGTCAAACCCGAAATCGCCGACATCGCTCCTTATGGCGGGCACGCACCAAATTCTCAGTTCAACTGCTGGGACCATTGGCCGGTCTCGCAAGACAAATCCTGGACACGCGTCGCAACCGAATACGATAAGCCGTCGCACACCTCCTTAGCCTGGGTAACTAATCCCCAAAAACACTTACCCGACACCTGGCAAAAGCATCCCCAATATAAGGATTGCGTCGTGCGTTCTTTGCTGCACGGCATGACCAGCCATCCTATGAAGCAAACCGTCAAAATCGGACGTAGCTGGCATAATCCTGCCCAACTGACCCCTCTCTCCAAAAACGTTAAAAGTCAAGGCTATGATCGCTCCGAACGCATCTGGAAACTGGAACAAACCTCAATCCAAGGCCCAATTAAACTACGCCTCGATGCCGACGACGAATCACCGGTTGTCAACCCCGCTATCCTCATCGAAAACTATTCCGGCCCGCTCCCCATAGTCAAACTAAACGACAAAACCATCGTGCCTGGCTCGGCCTTGCGCCTGGATTTCAGACACAACCTCAACCACACCGACCTGATTATCTGGCTCGAACTCGAATCCACCAATCCGGTTTTAATAACCTTGGAACAATAAGCCGGAATTTCCCAATGGATTCTCAAAATCAGCAGCGCCCAAACTCACTTGCAACGTATCCGTATGCATAACACTATCACAATCTCTCATTCTGCGCGTATCTTATCATCGCATCCAGCAGGTATGTTCCCTCCGGTGTCTCTGCCAGTACATCCATCCCGTGCGTCATCAACAGGGGCTTGCCGGCCTGGTTTTTCTTTTCCAGCACATAAGCAAAATACTGGGTCACACCCTCACCTACCGCGAAATACTCAAAGTCGCCATACTCAGGATCGATGGGCAGCACAATGCCCTGTTTGATCAGTCGAAACCACAGCGGTGAGATGTTGCCGTCATGCGGAAAATCGCCGAACACCGGATGACGAGCAAAAGTCGTCCCGATTTGATCGCCCAGTGACCACCAGCCGAGTTTAATGTTCGGTTTCCCCTCCGCCGGGCCAATCATAATTCCCCGTTTCCCCTCCTG
>JAFGSR010000230.1 GCA_016934515.1 Sedimentisphaerales bacterium | reverse complement strand
TTTTGACACGCTATAATCGTTACATCTTACCTATCTTAACACCCAAAACCCCAATTTAGCGCCTCATTTTCAGCCACATAATGGACAATGCATGTCTAATAATGTGGCTGTTTTTGAGACACGTAAAATAAAGACTTACGTAAACCCAACAAATAAGTCCGCACCCTATACCCTAATCAACTCCCCTTCAAGCAAAACATCTTCGCCGAATCGACGTTGGTGGGTGTTTTTCAGATTGCCTAGGTCATCGGAAAATTCGATAGCCGGGACGTTATCATCCTCAATAACCGCCGGAGAGGTATAAATCATCACTTTGTCAGCCAGTTTCGCCTGCAAAAACGCCTTGAGCACCGTTGCTCCACCCTCGACCAGCAAATCCGTAACTCCCCGTCTGCCAAGGTCTTGCAGCACCGCGTTAAGCTCCACCCGCTCGCTGCCGATCTCGACAGGCACAATCATAACCGCCATCTCCGAAAGCGCATCCACTTTGGCCCACTGACTTTGCAGCGATTTGGCCAACGTGTAAACCACCGTCGGATACATAGCCGCCGTCAGCGCAAGTTTACTGCTGATAGGCAGTTGCAGATTGCTGTCCAGTACCACCCGCAGCGGCTTGGGCTGTCGCCCGCTCAGCCGCACCGTCAGCATAGGATCGTCCTCCAGCACCGTGTTAATCCCCACGAGAATCGCTCCGCATAGCCGACGGGTTTTGTGAACGTGTCGCCTGGATTTTTCGTTGGTTATCCACCGCTGCGGTAAATCCTTGCCCCAGGCGAGTTTATGGTTTTTCGACTGCGCCCATTTCAAAATCACCCGAGGCTGCGACGTTCGAGACCACTTGAAAAATCCCGCGTTTAGCCGTTGCGCTTCGGTTTCGCAGCAGCCGATGGTTACTTCAATTCCCTTGTCGCGTAGTTGTTGTGCACCGCGGCCGGATACTTTGTCGGAAACATCGAGGGTGGCGATTTCAACTTTGCTAATTCCTGCCTGGATAATAGCTTGTGTGCAGGGCGGGGTTTTGCCGTGATGGCAGCAGGGCTCGAGCGTTACGAACAACACGGCGTCGCGCGGGTCGTGATTGTGGCGGGTGCAATCCGCCAGGGCGTTGATTTCGGCGTGAGGATGGCCAAAATGCTGATGATAATCCCGGCCGATAATTTGGCCGTCCTTTACGATGACCGCTCCAACCAGGGGATTGGGAGCTACCCAGCCGGCACCTTTGACGGCGAGTTGTAAAGCTTTGCGCATGTAACTTATACGTTCTTTATCCTGCATAGCTAAATTATAAGGGAAACGCGGCAGATTGCAAGTTTCTTCTTAATGAACTTCTCTTAATGAACTTTTTCTTAGTGTGATTTCATTTAGTGTTTTTTCTCATGGTGTGATTTCTCTTTAATGATTTACTACTTCTGGAACTTTTCGATAAAATGTTTTCCGACACGTTCTATATAGTTGTTTTTTTTCTTTGCGGCATAGAGTGCTTTGACGGTTTGCAAGGCAGGGCGGGACTCGGGGCCGAAGGTGTCCAAGACGTGGATAGCGAAATGAAGTACTTCTTCTGGTTGGTCGAGTTGTTTTAATTCGTTTTCAAGGATCGCAACGGCATTTTTGTTTTTGCCCAGAAGATGCAGTGTCCAGGCGGCGGCGATGCGTACGCAGGGATTTTTATCTTTTCCGGCTTGGTGGATTTTTTCAATATCATTTTGGCTGTTAATTGCTAATCCTCTCATGGCCAAAACGGCCCAATAGCGAGCGAGGGGGTCGGAATCCTTAAGAGCTGGTTCGATCACGGTTCGGGGGACTGACTGCGGTTGTGAAGCAAGAATTGCCAGTTTCAGTAGTTTTTCGATGCGCTGTTTTCCGTCGGTCTGCTGGAAGATTAGGTATTCGCCGCCGTATTGTTGAGCCAGTCGGATCATTTCGGGTTCGGGGATCAGGCCGGTGTCGCGGGTTTCGATCATCCAATTTTCCAGGACGGTTCGCAGTTGGTTTTGGACGTTTGTGTATTGCGGATTTTGGGCGAGGTTGTGTGTTTCCCAGGGATCGTTTTTTAAATCGTACAACTCTTCGGCTGGTCGGTGGTCAGAGAGCCATTGTGCCTGCACATTGTTAAGTTGGTTTTGGGCATGAAGATTTCGCAGGGATTTCAGGGTGTTGCATTTTTCGGAATATTGCAGAAAAGGCAGGTAAGGGACGAAGGGCATGAAATTTCGAATATAGCGATATTGTTCATCACGAACCGAGCGAACCATATCAAATAATTCATCGATGCGCTGGCGGGCGCCGAAGATGTATTTTCGTGGAGGGGGCAGGTTTGGTCCCAGGAAGGGTTGGCCCTGCATATGTTTGGGCACGGGAAGACCGGTCAGATTGAGTACCGTTGAGCCGAGGTCGATGAAATTTATGAAGCGGTCGTCAGTGGTGTTTGGTTTTCCCTGGTTGTTCGTTCTGAATGGTTCAGGGATTCGAACGATCAGCGGTACGAGGGTGCCGGAATCGTAGAGGCAGCGTTTGGCGCGGGGCAGGGGATCGCCGTGATCAGACCAGATAAAGATGATGGTGTTTTCATACAAGCCGGCCTGTTTGAGTTCGTCGATTTTGTCTTTGACGAAGTAATCGAACTCGGTAATGCGTTCGAACAATCGTGCGAAGTCTCTGCGGACGGCAAGGGTATCCGGATAGATGGGGGGGACGGTCATGTTTTCGGGTTTTTGCCATTGTGATGGTTTGAGGCGGGGGGGATGGGTGTTATCGAAATCGGCACTGTTCCAGAGCTTTGATTCGTGGGTGCCGGTGAAATTGAAGACGGCAAAAAAGGGTTTTTCCGGAGGGCGATTTTTCCAATGGGCCTTGGAGCTGGATTGGTCCCAGGCGGCTTTTGGAGTTTTGAAATTGTAATCTTCCTTTGAATTATTGGTGCAGTAGTATCCGTCGGCTCTGAGGTATTCGGTAAAACATTTGATCGAATCCGGCTTCAGGGCACGGCAGCGCATGTTCACCGAGCCGAGACTGCTGGGATGCATGCCGGTGATGATGCCGGAGCGACTTGGGGCGCAAACCCCGTGGACGGTAAAAGCGCGGGTATAGCGAACGCCTTCGGTGGCGAGCTGGTCGATGTTTGGGGTGATGGCATATTCCTGACCGTAACAGCCTAGATGGGGGCTGATGTCTTCACAGGATAGCCAGAGGATATTAGGTTGTGCCGGCTGTGCCGCTCGGAGGTGAGCGGGAAAAAGGGATGCAGCTACAACTGAGCCAAAAGTACGCTTTAAGAAATTTCTCCTGGATAATATATTCATGCTGACATTTTCCCTTCATACGGTTGAAAAGTAAAGTTTTTTCCGTGCGGTGTAATTCAGCGGACCGCCAGATACCGAGTGGGTAACAAAGTTGCCCATCCTGCAGAGCTACAAAGCTTTTCTTGGCATAATGAGAGAATTATAGAGAAGACTATACTCTTTGGCAAGTAAAAAAGTAGCCTGACCTTTTCCCCCTGACTCCTTTTCCCCCTTCTAACTAACTTTGTATATTTCATGGTTTACTCCTATTTTTTTTGAATTTAGATTTATCAATCTTGACCGTCCATTTGTTTTTATCTTTCTCCCACCAGTCCAGGACATCCTTTTTCGAGGCATTTGGGCTGATGATGCATTTTCTTGTTGTTTTTGAGATAATATTTCGATTTCTAGTTATTCCCGAGATAAACTTTGCCATGGATTCATCGCCCTGACCACACTTTTCTACCATATAGGGCAAAGCAAAAATACCCATGTCATACAGTTCTTTTTCTTTATCGCTTAATAAATAGATATTTGCCTTCGTGTCTTTCTTGACTTTTTGATACTCCAGATATTTTTTTTCAAACTGCTCTTTTGCTTTAACATGACGCCTGCGTCAAAAGTTTGCTCAGGCAGCGATGCTGAGCGTTGAAAATCTCTCGAACTTCCGGCAATGTAATAAAAATCGTCT
>JAFGSR010000229.1 GCA_016934515.1 Sedimentisphaerales bacterium | reverse complement strand
CTTCCATAAGCAGAACGATTGCGGTTGCGAAGCTAACTATCCTGAACATCCTGTTATCCTGTCAAAAATGATATTTATTCAGATAGATACCGATCAAAACAACCAACTTTTTCCGAGTTGATCCCAAAATAATACGTTATAATACGTTAAACTCGACAGTTGAAGCCGCGACCTGCTTAATAAAACGATAACATTTATAAAATCTGGAGTTTTTCATGACAGCTTCACAACCGGTTAACAACCATGCCGCTAATTCATTGGGCAGTACCTCTCCGCAACAGCTTCAGCAGGAACAAGATCAACGCACCTTGCAGAGACGGACCAGCCAAATTAAACACCAGATCGCCGTTCTTTCCGGAAAAGGCGGAGTGGGCAAAAGCACCGTCGCTGCCAATCTTGCCTTGGTTCTGCATGAAACCGGCAAACGCGTCGGCCTGCTTGATATTGATATCCATGGCCCCAGTATTCCCCAACTTCTCGGAATGCAAGGGTATGCTGTCCAAAGAACAGCAAACGGCATCCTCCCGGTCGAATTATTCGACGGCTTCAAAGTGATGTCCATCGCCTTTCTTCTGGAAAATCGTGATGATGCCGTTATCTGGCGCGGTCCCATGAAGTATAATGTCATCAAACAATTTCTCACGGATGTTGAATGGGGACAGCTTGACTACCTG
The DNA here is from genome assembly GCA_016934515.1 of Sedimentisphaerales bacterium. Taxonomy (GTDB): domain Bacteria; phylum Planctomycetota; class Phycisphaerae; order Sedimentisphaerales; family SM23-30; genus JAFGSR01. Next base: position 2,232 of record JAFGSR010000229.1, on the reverse strand, counting down.
ATTATCGATTCACCACCCGGAACGGGCGACGAACCGCTGACCATTGCACAACTGCTCAAAGACGCCGACGGCGCGGTTGTCGTTACCACCGCCCAGCAAATCGCCATCAACGATGTTAAAAAATGCATCAATTTCTGCCATCGGGTTAATTGGCCGGTTTTGGGTGTCCTGGAAAACATGAGCGGCTTCCTCTGCCCGCATTGCAACCAAAAAGTGGACATCTTTAAAACCGGCGGCGGCAAAAAAATGGCCGAAGAAATGAATGTACCTTTCCTGGGCAGCATCCCCATCGATCCCAACATTGTTATCGCCGGCGACGATGGAAAATTTTTCAAAAACCTGGTAAAACCCCAAACCTACAAAGCTTTCACCGATGCGATTAAAACCATCATCGATCTCGGTTGAGGTGCTGAGGTGCTGAAAATCTGGTGGATTAATCGACAAATTGCGCCGCAAAAAAGCGGGCGGTTAATGGCTCACCAGTGGCGCGGGTAATCATCTGGTTCCAGGAGTATATTGCACCCGGCCCAAAAACGTTCTCACGCAGATAACTGCCAATACGCGGCTCGCCGATGAAACTGATGTTCTGATTGGGTGGCCGGTGAAGAACTTTTTGGGCGATTTTATAATGCAGTTGCGAGGCAAATAATTCGCCCAGCATGTAATTGTGGTAATAGCACGGGGCAAAAGTAAAGTGCAGCTTCGATGCCCAGCCCGCGTCAATCGCTCCGGGCGGACGTTTAATCATCTGGTACTTTTCTACCAGCTGCCACCAGAGGTTGTTCAGGTCCTGGTCCGGATTGGCGTAAAGCTGCTTTTCAAAATGATACATTACCATCGCCCAACGCGAAAAAATAATTTCCTGATCGCGTAAATAACGCGCCGCTACAGCCTGAACGCGGACCGCCTCTTCGTCGGAAAGATTCAGCATCGGTTTCATCCATGCGGCGTTGCGGCTCAATCGACCAAAAAACATGGCAACCGCTTCAGTGGTAAAACTGTGCGCGGGCTCTCGGAGCAGATAAGGGGCGTCGGCGTTGTGGTATTTACTGTAAACCGAGTGCCCCAGTTCGTGCAGGATGGTTTCCATCCAACGCTCGGTGTTGTCCAGATTACAAAGCACACGCACGTCACCATGACGGTCGATGTCTTCGCTAAAAGCGTGCGGGTCTTTGCCCGGCCTATCATACAAGTCGCTCCGGGCCAGGATGTCGTCCACCGGCAGACCGATGCCGGCGTAATATTTTTCCGATAGCTCGCGAATATCCACGTTTTTATAATAGGCGTCAAAATCACAATCATAAACCAGCGGACCTCGCTGAAAAAACGGATCGTGATAATGCCAGGGCTGCATCTGGCCCGGGGCAATCGCGTAATCCGCTGCCAGAATTTTATCGAGTTCAGCCTTAAGCTCGGCGTAAGGCTCACGGGTTAACTCATCCAACTCAGCAAAAATTTTGTCCAGCACCTTTACGTCCTGCTCGGTAGTCGCTAGGATCATGGTGTGGTAACTTTCATACCCGACTGATTTAGCTGCCTGGTTACGCAGCTTAACCAACTGAATCAACTCGGCGATAACCTTATTGCCAACTTCTTTGGATGCCCGCCAGGCTTTTTCCCGAAGCACAGAATCCTTAGATCCGGTCATTATTTCGTAGATTTCGGTTTGCGTAACTTCACGACCGTCGATGGAACCTCGATAGGTGTTGTAAGTTTCAGTAACCTTGGTGTTAAGTTCGACCAGCTTTTCGAGCAGACCAGGTTCAATCTGATTGGGTAGATATCTCAGGTAGAGAAGGTCGAGTTGCCGGGCCAACTGCCGATCCGAAATCTGACCGGACGCCTTGGTTTGCTTCAAAAATTCAAAATCATCGGCATTACTGTAAATCTTGCTGATTTGCAGTTCGAGTTGACTTAACTGTTGATAAGCATCCTTACTGCCGGTGGTCATGGCCTGCCAGAAAGCCAGATTCTTCTCACGCGTCAACGGATCTGTCTTAGCAACATGTTTGTCGATGAAGCCGTCCAACTGCTTTTCAGTGGTATTTAAGCCGCATCCGACCACCGTGAACAACAAACAAATGCTTAGGCTGGTAAGTATTGTGCTTTTCATGATTTGAATTCCTTTTGATGGGAGATTAAAGCAACAGGCGGCGGTGGGATTCGAACCCACGATGGCGGATTTGCAATTGTTGTGATAAAAAAACGTAAATATCTGCACAGTATACAATT
>JAFGSR010000228.1 GCA_016934515.1 Sedimentisphaerales bacterium | reverse complement strand
ACGTTAACCAAAACCTGGCACCTAACACATTGTAAATGTTGAGGTTAGGCAATGCCATGAAAATTATGTGCGCAAATGTTGTAGTTTCCTTAAAGAAAGACACTAAGCCAGATAAATTGGAAATCCTATCCACCGCGTCTGCGACGTCGTCGCGACGAGAGCACTAAATCCGACACGTAGCGTAGCGGAGAGCCCGGCACGGAAATTCAAAACAAATCTAGATGCCCGACCCGCCGTGCCGACGCCCCGTCGCGGCAGGTCAAGTCGGGCATGACAAGTCAGGACGGAGGAGTTGGGGAAAAAATAAGAATGCCGGCAAGATGCCGGCGGTACGGGGGGATGTGTGTAGATTGCACAAAGGAATCGAGCGGTTGAGATTGCCGCGTCGGTCCTGGGGACCTCCTCGCAATGACACGGCGGTGTGGTTGGGAGGTGGAAGTTGAGAGAGTCGGAAAGATGTAGGCGGTACGGGGGAATGTGTGTAGATTGCACAATGGCATCGAGCGGTTGAGATTGCCGCGTCGGTCCTGGGGGCCTCCTCGCAATGACAGTTTGTGTGGGGCTCGGGTGCAGGTAGGACAGCATGGGCTGAAGGGTATCCTAAAAATTGAATCATGGGCAAGAAGCCCATGTCACCTGACGGTTTCCTGCCTTTTTGTTTTGAGAGAGTCTCTTGCGAAAAGCCAAAATTCTGCTATAATTCTGTTGTAAGTTAAATTACCAGCTTTGGCTGGACCGGATTCGCCGCGATCCACAGGAAGTTTCGACGCTCCCGTTGGTCGCTGCGGTTTTCGGAAACAGCGAAATACAAATTCCTATACGATTAAATTATTTTTGAAAGAAAGGCTTAACGGAACCTCTAAAAATTCAATTTTCGAACAAGAAACCGGCGTTTTTAATCCCCTCCCTTACGGTTGGGGCTCTGAAAAGGCAATTTTTAGAGGTTGCCTTAACTAAACCCAAAAAAGCCTATGTAGGCCTGAAGGCATACTTTTGGTGAAAAAAACCATGAAAAAGAACATTTTGCCCCGCTTATTGACTATTTCCCTTAGTTTTCTACTGGTTTTATGCATGTTTAGCCCGGTTCTATCTAAGACTAAACCAGCACCGCCAACAAATGACGCCAAAGTAACCGGCGAAAACGTTCCCTGGTCGGGATTTCCCTGGGTTACAGCAGGGGCGTTATCTATTGCAACCATATTGGTCGGTGTAAAAAACTCCCATAGGTCCCACCTTGACTAAGACCTAAAATATTGCTATTAAGTGGATTGCGCGTTGAATATTCCCCAGGTCGGTCGCGGGTAAGACTTCAAGCGTTATAGCGTTATATTGTTATCGCTTCTAAACCATTATTTTTCCTGTAAATGGAGGGTATCGCCATGAACGATAAAAAAAATCGATGGCTAATCCTGCTGTTGTGTATCAATGTGCTATTAATCACCGCAATCGTTATTTCTCACGTCGGCATCCCCAATGCTTACGGGCAGGTTCGGCCTTACGATTACATGCTTATCCCCGGCCGGATGCGTTCGGATACCGAAGTTGTCTGGGTTGTGGATCTGGGCACCGAGCAAATGACCAGTTGCATATTTAACAAACGTACCGGCCAGATTGAAATCGGCCAGGTTGTCGATTTGATCGGGAAAGTGCCTTTTTAATTCCTTTAAACACAACAGTTAATGATTAATCTCAATGAATCGAGAGTGTCGGAAATAATTATTCCGGAGAACTAAAATGATCTCAAAAAATATTGTAATCGCATTTTTAATTTTTTCCGCCGTGCTGCTCGGCTGCGTCCTGCTGCTGCAAAACACCATCGGAAACCAGGCTTATGCCGGCAATTCCATCCGGGCCGGTCGTTATGCCGCTGCCACCGCCCAGGTGGATGAAGATAAGGATCTGCTTTGGCTGATTAATACCGACTCCAGGCTGCTAAGTGTTTTCGACATAAATAATAACGGGGTAATAATCGAACTGGACAGCATCGACCTGGCCTTGATTTTTGAATCGATGATCGAAGAAGAAATTCCTGTCATTCAGCAGCCCATTTTGCCCACTTCACCTACTTTACCTGCTCAATCCCAGCAACCGCGTCCGAAAACCAAGCCCAAAGTTCAACCCAAACCCAAACTCAATCCCTCACCCCCCCAACCGCCCCAGACACCCTCTACGCCAGGCCCAACCGCCCCATCCCCCCGGCCGGTCCAGTAGCGGCCAGATATCAAAAGGTTCTAAAGCTAGTTGAGCGATGAAGTTAAAAAAAATATCGATATAGCTTCCTTGGCCGATACGGTAATGGCCGGGCGGAGTATCAGCCCTGATCAGGCGCTTTCCCTGTTGCAGCTCCAAGGCCAGCAGCGTCACGAATTGTTCCTCTGGGCCAATCAAATTCGCATTCAGTGCCTAGGCCCCGAAATTTCACTGTGCGCTATCGCTTCGGCTCGAACCGCCAACTGCCCGGAAGACTGCTGCTTTTGTGCCCAGTCCACTCGTTACCAAACCAACGTACAGCCCAATACAGCCGATCCTGTCGATTTACTCGGTGCCGCCGATTTTGCCGCAAAGCTTGGGGTCAATTCCTTTGGGCTGGTTACCAGCGGTAAAACCCCCACTGACAAAGAGATAGATCGCCTGGCGGAGACTATCCGCGAAATTTTCTGCCGTCATAATCTGCAATGTTGCGCGTCGCTGGGGTGTCTGGATGATCGCCAGGCCCGGCGACTTTATCAATTGGGGGTCCGCCGATATAATCATAATCTGGAAACCTCAAGGCGGTTTTTTCCGAGTATTGTTTCGACGCACTCTTACGAAGATCGAATTAAAACCGTCCAGGTTGCCAAACAGGCCGGTTTGAAGGTCTGCTGCGGCGGCATCTTTGGCTTGGGTGAAAACCTGCAAGATCGTGTGGACCTTGCATTTACGTTGCGCGAGTTGGAGGTGGATACCGTTCCGGTGAATTTCCTTAATCCCATTGCCGGTACTCCGCTGGCTGATCGACCGTTGGTAAAGCCGATGGAAGCGTTGCAAATCATTGCCATGCTGAGGTTTGTGTTGCCGGACAAGCAGATTAAGGTAGCCGGCGGCCGGGAGGTTACGCTGCGGGATATGCAAAGCTGGATGTTTTTCGCCGGGGCGTCGAGCACGATGGTGGGCAATTACCTGACAACTCAGGGCCGACGGGCTGAGGATGATTTTCAGATGCTGGCGGACCTGGAGTTGGATCAGCCATGCGAGGTTAGATGAGCTAAAGTACGCAGAAATAGGGATTTATCGCTGTTGGAAAAATCCAGCAAAGCTCTTGACAAACGGTTTTTAGCTTATAAAATGTGGTGCTGCGATATATATCGTGGAGATTGGCCAATGAAAGAGAAAATTTGATAGCGAATAGGCTATTGTTTTCCCCGATAGCTCAATTGGTAGAGCGAGCGGCTGTTAACCGCTAGGTCGTAGGTTCGAGCCCTACTCGGGGAGCCAAAAACAACCAGTGGCGTAAAAACCACTGTTTACGATTAACGGAAACGCCCAGTCATGCAAATGGCTGGGCGTTTT
>JAFGSR010000227.1 GCA_016934515.1 Sedimentisphaerales bacterium | reverse complement strand
GATCCGGGCAAATGAGGATTGCTGTTCCAGAGAACAATAAACAAAATCATAGCGATAACAGCTGAGGCAACTAATATCAACAGCCCTATATTCCAGCCATATTTGTCCACGACAGCTCCAAGTCCCCAGCCGGAGAAAACCGTACTGAGATATCCGAACAAGCCAGTCAGGCCGACCGCGGCGGCCCCTGCCTGTTTAGGTACCATATTTGCTGCGATAACAGCCACCAGACATTGCGGCCCATAAATCATAAACCCAGCCCCCCAAAGCAAAAGGCCATTTGCTACGACAGATTGTACGGATAATTTCCATACGAGAAAAATAAACAACGAGCATAGAGCCATGAATATAGCGCATGTTCTTCCGCCATATCCTTTGAATAATTTATCCATAGCCCACCCGCCTACGAGCATACCCGCGATACCGGCCAACTCATATCCGCCGATAATCCATGCCGCCTGCATAATATCGACACCTTTTTCTTCTGTGAGAAACGCAGTTCCCCAATCCAGAACGGCATATCTTATGATATAAACAAAGAGATTTGCCAGACAGACAATCCACATCATTGGATTTTTAAAGATATATTGTTTAACGACCTGTTTATAGGTTAGGCTTTTACCCTGACCGGTGTCGCCCAGATCGGCTTCTTCCCCTCGGTATTGTTCTACAGGCGGCAGTCCAAGCGATTGCGGCCGGTCTCTTAATCTGTTCAAAATAAATAAAGCCAGCAAAAAAGCTATACCTGCCGGCACAAAAAAACAATACCTCCAGCCATAGTATTTTATCAAATAACCATTTAAAAACATAACCGAAGCTGCGCCTATAGAAACAGCAGTATTAGCGACAGAAAACTTAACGCCTCTTTCTTTAGCGGAGAACCAGTTTACCAGAGTTTTGGTGCACGGTGCCCATCCCATTCCCTGAAACCAGCCGTTAGCAATCCAAAAAAGGCCAAAAGCAATTATTCCGCTGCTTAGCCCAAAGAAGACATTTATTACAGCCGAACAGATTAGTCCTAATGACATGAAGTAACGTGGATTCGAACGGTCTCCTAAAAAGCCGTTTATGCATTTGGAAATGCCGTATGTCAAACCAAAGACAGTAAGCACTAATCCCATGTGTGCTTTTGAGATGTCAAAATCTTTAGTTATTACAGGTATTGCGACAGAAAGGCTTTTTCTGACAAAGTAAAAGCCAATGTAACCGATAAGCATTGCATACATAACCCTGAATCGCCAGTAGGGATAGTCTTTTTGTATTTGCTGCTGATCTGTGATTGGTTCTGCGTCCGGTGCACCGGCTAAAAACTTGAATAATTTGGCCATGATTGAGTTACTTCATATTTAAATAGTATATTATTGGATAATTACACTGTTTCATTAATGGTCACCTGCCTTTACCCCAAAAACCGTCTAGTCCAAATAGAGATTCAATGCAATTATCCCAATGCCCGCTTTGAAGAACACAATCAAGAATGGTATATCTTTTCCGAATGAGATGAGCTTGTCTATAGCTTCGTCTCATCATGGGGATATCAATACTAATGTCACTGGGCCAAGAGGCCGCTCCGGCATGCCTGAGCGCCATTTGCAAATTTTCAACACCAAGAAGCTGATCTTTTAGACGTAATTTCAATTTTGACCATCCAGCCTTTAAGCGATCAAGTCTTTGAGCTAATTGTTCGACAGTTATATATTTTTCACGACTTTGAGCTAAAACCTGCTGGGCCATAATGACATCATCCCCAAAATAGTTATTAATCAAGCTCTCTGTTTCCTGCCAACTTGGCCAATAAGACTTAATCTTCTCTATATCAGAGCAGAAGTCCTCAGGCTCCAACTCAAGAAGAGCTTTGTACAGCGCCTCTGACGCCAGTGACCCTATTCCAACTTTAAGGCCATGTAAAGGTGTCTGGCCGTTGTGGGTATGGTTCAGATTGTCCCATAAATGACTAAATTGATGTTCTGCACCGGAGGCCGGCCGGGAAGAATTTGCTTTTTGCATAGCCAAGCCGCTCATAATTAAACCTTCCATAAGCCTGACCAGAGATTTATGTTCTCCTTTTTGTACCCCGGCAGGATCACCGACCCACTTTCTGAGCGACCCCTGGACAAGATCCCAGGCGCCATGGTCGATTTCCTCGACACCTAAAGCATCTGCTAAAATCCAATCCGCGCCCGCAGGAACTTTCGCTATCAAATCAGCGTAGCCGGCGGCATTCATCAGCTTGGGAGCTTTGTCAATAATGTCAAGATCCCCAAGAACCACAACGGGGGCAGGGCAGAAAAAGGTTTGCTTAAAATTATTTCGATTTATCGAAGCACCATAAGCGGTGTAGCCATCCACAGAAGCCGCGGTGGCAACTACCATATACTCTTTATTACAATTATGTGAAGCAAGTTTAACCAGGTCGTTCATAGTTCCTGAGCCAATCGCTACAGCAATCGCATCATTGTTGGAGAGTAATTTTTCGATCTGCTCGACATTTTCATAATCTGCGTGCAAATATGGGTCAGAAAAGATAAATGGTTCAAGACCATCATTGCTTCCCGCAGATTTTATATGCTGGATTGCCGCGGGACCTGCAGCTTTAGCGGTGTTGACATCGGCAATAATTTGAACCGGCTTCGAGCCGAAACATTGTTCAAAATGCGACTTTACGGAATCTATAACGCCTGCACCAAGAACGACTTTTTTTGTAGTGTCCGCCTTTATCACGGCAGCTTCTAATCTCTCATTGGTTTCTTTTTCAAATGAATTCATTGTATTTATCCTTGCTTTCTTACGTGTCAATTTTACCTGAAGCGAAACCTGTATAATATCTAACTAATTTTTAGTCTTCCTTTTCTCGTGAGGATTTTTCAGGTAATAGAAGTGTCCATCCTCTGCGCCGACCAACAAATCCGGTATCCCATTTTTATCCCAGTCAACTGTCGTTGGAGATGTAGTGTGCCCCGCCAAAATACGGGTGTCAACCTGGCCCATATCCTTAAAAACGAACTGGCCTTCCTTTTCGGCAACGTTTTTCATAAAGTTGATATTTACACTGTTGAGAAGCAGATCGAGCTTTCCGTCCAGATCCCAGTCGATTAAACAAAGTTTTCTTCTGCCGCTTGCACCTGCTGAACCAGCGTTCAGTTGAAGAGGCGACAGTTTTTCCTGAGGCTGATCCTGTGCCGGCTTATGGTTTTGAAGAAATTTTGATTGCCCTTGTGCCTGGAATATACGTTGGGGCGGTAAAAGTATTAGTTTGCTGTTTTTTTTGACACGTTCAAAGAAAGCCAGATAACCCTGGTGGTCAAGCATAACCAGGTCGTTTAAACCATCCCGGTTAAGGTCGATTACCACCGGGGTGGTCCGCCATTGCGTGACTAATTCATTGCCTTTGGGAATCCACCAGTTCCACGCAGGTTGATCGGGCTTGCCGGACCATTCGACCTCAAGAGGCTGAGCAGCAGCGAGGAGCGGCAGGTTTTTTGAGCCGATGTTTTTAAACCACTGCACTTTCCCCCAGATAGAGTTAATCACGATATCAGCCAAACCGTCAGCATCCCAATCGGCCACGTTCAGGGTGGTATAGCCCCATTTTGCCTCACAAGGTCCCTGGATGGAGCCATTGTCGCCGGCTTGGATTCTTATAATCCGACCATCAGCTTCAAGGTACTCAGGAGCTGCCCATCGGGGAGGATTGCCGCCATCAAGATTTTCAATAAAGCCGATGTAACCGGCGGTATTCCCGCAAATCAGGTCTTCATCACCATCACTGTCCCAGTCAAAGCTAACCGGGGTAACCAAAGCCCCGAATTTTAGATCAGCAGCCTGTTGCCGAAAATATTGAGGGGGCAAGAACTGGGGCAGGTCGGCAATAATTTGACCGGTATTCTCGATAAAGGCAACACGGCCATCCTCGTCGCCAACGATTAAATCTACATCCTGGTCTTTGTCCCAATCATAGGCCACGGGAGTAATCATCTGGAGGTCCATATGGATGGGTCGGTCATTATATACCAAACGCCGGCCGGCGGCATAAAGGGGTTTTTGTCGAGTGCCGATGTTTGCAAAATAGGTGAATTTATCGATAAACTCACCGCAGATGAGGTCGAAGTCGCCGTCGTTATCGAAATCCGCCAGGTTAGGCGAAGGCATGCCATAAACGTCAATAATTTTACCGTCGGCTTTTAACTTAATCGGCGGGGCGTAATCGGGTTTATGGTTCGAGCCAAGATTTTTCATAAAACAGACATAACCGTGCAACGGACCGTGGGTCCAATTTCCGTTTTTATCGAAAGCATTGTCCCAGCCATAATCCTCCCAGTCACCGACCCCGGCTATAATATCGTATATTTCGTCACCATCATAATCTACGTAGCGCCACTGGTTAGCACGGATTTTGCGATTTTCTTTATGCTGGTGAAGCCAGGGCGTGGGATATATACGTTCCCGTTTAGTGAAATTGTTTTTTTTGTAGTCGCAAATTTCATAATTAGCTGAAAGCAACCTCAACTCACCATCGACGTATGAAGGTTGAATATTTTTATGAGCGGGCCCCAGATAGATACCGGCTTTAAAAATGGGCAGCTTTACATTGCCCGAAGTGTTTTCGAAAAAATATATGCCGTTGCAGGGCTTATCAGAGCAGCTTACTAATAAATCATTGTCGCCATCTTCATCATAGTCCGTTGGTATCGGCCAAGCCCAAAGTCCTACTCCAAGATCAACAACCAGACCGGGATGGTTATATTTGACACGCTGTAACCCTGTTGCGGCGGTCAGGTTTGTAGAAAAAGCCAAAATAAAAATGACGTCAACAATGAATAATTTCTTAAGATTAAATATCTTATTTACCGATGAGAAATCAATTTTTGCAATCCATTCAGACATAGCAATATCCTTTATGATTGCGACAAGAATACTGCATATTCAATTCTTTTGCAACTTATTTTTAACCGCTTCACCCGAATACAGCAAAGCGACGACAGCCTAAGCCCCCAGGATAGTGTGTTCTGCCGGCGGAGTACAGATGGTCAGGAATTCAGAGAAGATGGGATTCTTATAACACAAAACAACTGCGATTTATAGGTAACAACCTTTGATACCGATTATTATGGAGCTTTATTCATATCAGTCTTCGTCGGGAAGTGTGGTGTCAAGAAAAGATTCCAGGAATATCATGAGGTCGGACAGATCGACAGTATCATTTTTGTTGAAATCCTCGGACAAATATCTTTGGCCAAACATGTAGATTTTTCCGGTATCGGTGCTGACGAAGAGACGCCCGTTGGCCGCTGCCAAGCCGTAAGCTTTGCCGTCAACAGGTGCGGTCCAGAAAAGTTCACCACTTTCGCTTTCTATAACTGCTATTTCGCCATCGCCGCCGGTAATGATTTTATCTCCGACTTTTATCAGGGCGTAAGGATAGGCATAAGCCTCGCTCCAGGCCACGATACTATCAGTGCGGTTGAATTTGATAATCTGGGTATCGGTATTGTAATAGGCGAAGGAGGAATCGGCGATCAGGTAGTTCGCTTTGTAAACTGATGCGATGTAAGACCTGCTTTCGGCGTAGTATTGTTTGGAGTCGTTATACTCGGACGGAGCCACCCAGAATTGGTCTTGCTGGGGGCTCAGCAGCGCCCAGCAGCCTCCATCTCTGGCACTGTTATTGAAGTACCCCAGCAGCGAGCCGCTGCTGCGGGAATAAGAGGCTGGGAAACTTTTTCCACTGGGAGCAAACAGGGCATTCGATGAGGCGAGGAGATACCCCTGGTGGGGCTTCATTGCTGTGGCAGTCCAACCGCCGGTACCGTCCGCCGCGTTTCGTTTGCAGATATACATGCCTTCCCTTGGAAAGATACCGGCGGTCCAGAAGACATCCGAACCATCGACCAACACTGAACTGCGAACCGGCCAAAGCGATATCATGTGCCCGTTTCCCCACAGCATTTCGCTGGTAGGTCCGGCACGTTCACTCCAGATGAGCGAACCGTCGGAAGCGTCCAGGCAATAGGCGTAACCATCATCACTGCCAAAATAAACCTTGTTATCAGCAACATGGGGTGCCAGTCGAACAGGCCCATCGGTAACATAGGTCCAAACCTCGCTGCCGGTAGCGGTATCGAGGCAAGTAACCGCGCCGCTCCGGGAAGAACCGAAGTAAAGGAAATCACCGACAACCGCGACATCGTAGCAGAAATCGAAATTCTGCCGAGGCTTGAGGTTCGATTGTGTCTGGCCAGTAATAGCAGGCGATTCAATCCAGGCCGGTTCGGGCGTACCGTAGCTTTTTACCCACTTTTGCACAATGGGCCAGTCGAATTCATCGGAAGTAATACCACCACGCCGAATATCGTGCAAACGACAGGGCCAATCCTCCGCCGCAGTAATAGAACAGAATACCAGGGACAGAACAAATGCTGCTGTTAACAACCTGATAGCTGTATTTACCGACTTAGACATAATTATAACCTCAATACTTCACTAATTTCCGTTTATCTTATCCGAATATCAGTCTTTTGCTTGTTTTTTTCATGTACGAAACTTTAACCTATTGTGGCAACCAGGCGATGGTTGGCTGGAGGGCGAGATCGCAGGTACAACCACTACCAAAGGGCGGCAACAAAATGAGACCGCCGACGGGGATCATACTTATGTAACAGTGTGGCCTAATGACTTCGGATAGTCTTTGGGCACTCGATGCACCACCGCTGAAACTGGTGATAGTGGCGCCACCGCCACCAGATTTAACTTTACGAGTGAAGAAATGGGTCATAGAGGCACAGGAGTCAGCACAATGCGATGTGCCGAGTTCCCAGGTGAAACCAAGTGAACTACCCGTAAGCAGGTTGTAGCTTTTATATTTAAAGTAAACGTTATTGCCGACAATCATGGGATGTTTATCATGGTAGCCATGATTATCGCTGATTTTGCCGGAACTAATGCCGTCATCAGACCAGACCAGACTACCGTCACTGGCGTCGTAGGCGCGGAAGTCATATACATAATAGCTACTAGTACGACTACCGGAGGCCAATAGCATACCGTTAGCACAACTAAGGTATATGTCGTGTTGGAAGGTCAATTCCTTCTGCAAGCGCCATTGGACAACACCGGTGTTTCTGTTTAGCTTAACCAGGTATTCGTTGCTTCCATTAGTGAAATCGCTTAGAAGTACCCGGCCGTCGCTGTCGCTTACTGCGGAGGGATTATAACTTTCGAAAAAATAGAAATAATCATCATCTGCGCAGATGGTGGGATTGGCAATGACAAACGGATTACTACCGATTCCGTCGGAACTATCATAAGTCCAAATCAACGCGCCGGTGTTCCGGTTGCGGCAAAAAAGTGCCTTGCTGGTAACGGTAGGCAAATATTCTAAATGGGAATAGTTCCAACCGTCCAGGTGGTATTCTATAATAACAGAGGCGTTGGTGGTCTGTTCGCTGCCGTAGAGCAAATCGCCATCAACCGCCACGTAGCCCCAATCCCTGCCCCCGGTAGGTGGATGGTAAGTATCGGTAATGGTGCCGGTTTCGACGTCAACCTTATGGCAATCATCCTGAGCCGCTACGAAAACGTAATCATCATCAAGAGTAAACCAGCCACAGTCATGGTTTATCGCAATGCGCGAGGAATCAGTGACCTCCAAGTCCCATAAACGGGCACCATTGTAGGCATCCATACAGATAACTCGGTCCCCGCCGGGGATAATCCACTTGCCGGATTTGTATTGGTCGGTCGCACCTCGAGAGTGGCGGTTTGCTATCACGCGCGGGCCGGGCTCGCCATACCAGAGCACTGTCCAGTCATCGGTAATACCTTCTTCACCACTACAGGCGGTGTTGCCCAGGTTGCCCCACTGCATGGTCCACTCGCCGGCACCGGAAAGAGGTCCCCGGTCGATACGAGCCCACAAACCATCGGTGGGATTCTCGACAATGCTATATGAACCATTGAGTCCCCCGGCGTCGAGCCAAGCTTCCAGATTAGTCCGGCTTAGAACATTTGGACAACCAACCGGTTGGCCGATGAGCACTACGCCGCCGGCGGGTCTGGCCATTCGATACATTTCACTGGCGTATCCGGTGCATGTTCCATTGGCTATGATGGAATCGGATACAACCAAAACAGCTGAATAATCACGGTACTTGAGAATACTATTGAGTGAACCGGTATGGAGGGTGATCTTCGATCCGTACACACCCTCATCCAGCAAAATCTCTCTACCGATGTCAACCTGACTGGAATCTCCTTCTACGCCGATGATTTCCAGATCACTCCGAGCGGTCAACTCGTAGGCCAATCGGCCTTGGCCGGCACCGAAGACAAAGCAATATCCCTTGCCTGTAAATCCGGTTTGGTCAATAATATACTGAGCCGCAGCCTCATACGAAGAAGTCAATCCATCGACAGGATATGCACCCTGTGCTCCAGCCGGACCGGTCAGGAGGATTGTCCCCAAAAATAGCACCGCGATGCAGCATTTCATACATTTGGCCATAACGCATCTCCTCAACTTCTTTAACTTATCTACCCAGGCAAGGTAATCATTGATGTATTAATTTAGATGTTTCATTTCACCAATAATTCGGAAGGCTTATTCGTTTAAGGTAAACCAGAATCAAGCCATCGCAGGGCAAGCAAGGCAAAATCCTCCAGGTTAACAAAGCAGTCGTGGTTTAGATCTGTCTGCAGAAAACCCCAGTAGCCACAGTCGTTATCGGTAATACTAACATTCACCGATTGAATGTTGAGATTATTGAAATAACTATCGCCGCTCACGGAACTGTGGTTAATTATGGCAATATGAGGAATCTTGCCTTCGAATTCTTCATCATCTACGGCATATACCGTTATGGTTTGAGCCGTATCCCAGTTACTGGTAGTAAAGGTCAATGTAATCGCCACCCCCGGACCACTGCCCAGATCAACATTTTCGTCTACCGGAGTTGCCGTAACCTGCACGTCCGCACTGGGTGCACGATTAGGCACCAATGTGTAAGTATTGGGATCGCCGCCCTCGGTCACGGATAAGGGGTCTGCCGCCGGGGAGACAATGATACCCAAAAAAGGCAGCGGAAGCCCGTCCCGAGCTATTTGGAGTATGTCGATAGGACTCAACGTGCGTTTCCAGACAGCAACCTCGTCAATAACAGCTTCAATATGCTGACTGGTACCGGCGGGATCCCATTCCTGGCCTATTGACCACAGATCGTTCGAGTTCATAACGAACGAAGAGCTATAGGTAGCTTCGGCAATTCCATCAATGTACAGTTTCGTGGTCGAGCCGCTTCGAGTAAAAGCCAGATGATGCCATTGATCGTCATCCACCCGCGAAGAGGCAAAATGGTTCGCACCATCATACGCTTTATAAAGTCCGTTTTGCATACCAATCAAGACGACGTTACCCTTATCTGCAGTATTACAAGCAACGATATATTTATCAGCGTAGTCTGTTGTTTTGACCCACTTGCTAACTGAGACATGAGTCTGACTACCAGCGATGTCATCAGCCACCAAATTCACTTCAACATAATCGTTTACGCCATCCAAATCCACAGCCTGGCCGAACCGGCCTGTGTCATACCCGGGACCTCCCATTGGGATACCGTTGTTTGACAATCCGGAAAAATCCAGGGTGTTTCCGTTTAACGGGGTGTAAAGAACCATATCCTCGTACAGAGGAGGGGCAGGGATTTCGTCATCGGAGATCCAGACCGTTTGAACCGCCAATGAATAACCATCATAGACTCCCCCACTAACTGTTTGAGTAAGCACGGAGGTGTGATAATCTTCCGAATCGCCGTCATCGTCGGCCTCGATATTGACCGTCTGTGGCGTGGCCCAGTTACCTGCCGTAAACGACAGGGTAAGTGTTGCCCCGGCGGCCAGGCCGTTGAGTTTGACTTCGGCATTGTCCGGGTTAACTTCAATAATCATCGGATATACATCAGGCTCACACCCGGTAATCTGAATAACGTAACTGTCGGTGAAACCGCCCTCTTCCACATGGTTCCAGTTATTGCTGACGGAAACTTCCAACTCTGGAAAATCGTCATCCGTGACTGTTGCAGTAAAATCAGCTACCGGAACACCATCATAGGCAGGATTGCCACTTGCGGAGGTGTGTTCGACTACGAGGGTATAGGTGTCTTCATCATAGACACCCGGACGGTTCCAGATGCCGTCATCCTTAATAGTAACCGCAACCGTTTGAGGAATGCTCCAGTTACCCGTAGTGAATGTCAGGCTGATGGGATCACCCCAGTCGGCGGTATTAAGCTTGATATTGTCAGGACTGCCGGTACCGGCACTGGAGGGCGTCGCGGTAATGTAGACATTCTGGCCCGGTTCCTGCGAGCAAGCCACGGTATAACTGCCCGTGGTGGGACCGGCCTCGGACAATTCGAGCTGAACAGGATCAATATTAACGCTTCCCGACAAGATAGAAAATACATACATTGAATCCCGACCGTCAGCAGCACATACCGCCAAATACTTGCCGTCTGGTGAAATGCCAAATCCGTTCGTAACGACATTGTAACCGTCAGCGCCGGTAAGAGTAACCTCGGCGGTAATTTCCGCCAGATAATCACCTCCGCCCAGGCTAACTGCATTTGCTGCATCGATACGGTAATATACGTGATCCTGCGTACCCGGTGTCCTGATCGGCATCCATAACGAACCATCGGCCGGGTTGGCCTCGAGTGTATTATCAATCTCCAATTCCATGGTGGGATCGTTCAGGAAAACACGTTCCCACACTCCATCGCTCTTCATGCGGCTGATGTAAGGCAGGGTATCGCTTCCCACAGTATCCGTAAAAAGAAGGGTGCCGGTGCCGTAAAATGCCGCATAAGCGTAGCCATCGACCTCGCTGCAAGTGCCATACATATTAATTCCAGCGCTAGAAGACCATTCGACGGTGAAGAGCGGAGATGCCACCGTGCTGGTTTTATCAATGACTAGAACTGCTTCGACACCATTGTCATTAATGCCGTTGTCAAAAACAACCAGATCAAGACCCGCCTCATAAGTGTCGCCACCAACGTTAAAACCCGGCGGCACCAAATCTATACAGAAAGGATCATCGTCACCGCCTGCATCATAGTTTCCCAGCATTTGGGTTACGATCGCGGCGCCGCTGGGATCAGTAACCTTAAATACCTGGGGCGTATAGTCATAGATAACATAAGCATTACCACTGGGATCAACAATACAGTCTTGTGCATGATACTGATTACCACTCAGCGCCAATATGCCGCTGTAGGTACCATTGTAGATGTCAACCGAGTAGAGTCCCGCGGTGGTTGCATTGTCTGAGTCATTGACTAAATAGACCCGGTCGTAGCCATCGGGGCCGGTATGTGTAGGATCAAAAGCCGGACCTTGTCCACAACTGATCCAGGTTGAAGATGCATCAGTTATATAGAACCAATTGTATAACCCTGTCACATGGTCGCCGTAGGTTACCGCGGCCCGGACCGATAATGGTGCCACAAACAGCAACAAAACAACGCATAACATAATAAAAATTAATTTGTTCATATCAACTACACTTTGCTTCTGAAAAATCTGTTCGTAACCACACACAAGCCCCCATTACGTAACTTTAATATAAGGCTCAAAAACAGCAAGTCGAAACTGCACAACCCCATTCAGCTTCTTTTCAGCTATTCTATCATCGTCAAAAAAGAATGTCAAGTGAAAACGATAATTAAGTCCTTTTTTTACAATCCTTATCGTATTTTGAGTATAGTCAGAAAATCCTCCCGTAAATCACCATGTTGCGCACGGATTTAACCATTTTGCGTAAGACGCAAACAGGTCTTGACCGAATCACAGTAAATTTTTAAACATGTATCAATGTTCTGTTTGGGAATTATAAACTGCCGGCGGGATCGATATATTAGACTATTCCGGACGTGCTTAAGAATCTTTGACTTTGAGTTTAAACGGTTTAAATTGTAAGAAATAAGCAAAAAACCCGCATACCATCATCTGCAGACATAATTCCGTTAACAATCCATGCATACATTAATGGGATCATTTGTTTTGCTTAAAAATGGCAATGTATATTCTGGAAAAACACGCAGAACACTTCTTAGGTATTGCCCCATCGAGAGTCCACGTTGCTATTTTGTACTTTTTTCGGTGGGTTCTTTTGTCGATTAAGCATAGTGGAATGGATTCCGGAAAACCTGATTTACACCTTCGATTTGCCCTAGCCGGCTGAGATGCCGTGAAGATTTAGGCCAAGAAAACAACAAGGGACCCATAATAATTAGGTAGGCAAAGGCGATAGGATTATGTATGCGGAAAATGGTTATTTATATGCGCAATATGGTGAAACCAGAAGGCCGTTTTCTGATAGTCTAGATGAAAAGGAGATAGCGTTTTTATTCACATTGCCGGAATCAGCCGGTTGATAAAGATGGAGGTTTTGCTCAAGAGATTTATATGTTTGAGTTAGAAGCAGTTACAACTTCACCTGTCATTACGGATAGCAGGGTATTAATGTATTCGGCTTCGGAGGACAGAAAAAGCGGGTAACCGGTGAGGGCAGTATCAATTGCCGCAACTATTTGTTGTGGCTGCGGATATAAAAAGTAGTAAAGTTTAGATTGAGGTGCCTTGGTGGTCAGGGCGCCGCAGATTGAACAGGTAGAGAAATTTGGTTTTCTTCAAAAAGGAGAAAGGTATGAACAGATTAAATTTTATGTTGATCGTGGTTTTATTGCTGCTCGTGGTCCCATCGGCGGCCCGGGCCGAGGTAACGTACCCCGGCAGCTATGTGACAGGGTTAAACAAGCATTTCGATATTGCCTCTGCAAGCCCTGTAAGTCCGTATCTTATCACCGGACAAGGCCAGTGTTTTGATCCAACCCATTTTGATGTCAATGGAAATTACGACCGGCTCTTTTTAGTATGTGACAATGACGCCGGTACTAACGCCAACAGTGGGCTCTACTCCGCTAACATTTACGACGGAACTTACACCGACCGGTTAGCACTGGGTGGTGCGGCATCTGCCCTTGAACATGCACAGGACTGTGTTGTCGATGAAAATGGCAGTGTCTATGTTTGTTATGACTATACGCCCCAGGTGTGGAGGGTTGACAATCCCAGCGGCCCCGGCACCCCATTCGAAACGCTGTTGGTGGGAAACTATGATGCAGGTGGTGACGATGATCCCGTCTGTATAGATTTGGTTCCGCCGGGTTTTGGCGGTAGTTTTGAAGCTGGTTTTGATGTGGTTCTGTTTGACAACGGCATGAATGACAATGCTTTCGAAGCACTTGTAGTCATCGATAAAAACAGTACTCCATCAATCCCGCTCGCCGCCGTCTTATGGACTGAAAATACGGGGAAGGGGATGTATAGCACTTGCAGTAAGTTCGATGGCTACGCTTATAATGTGTTTCATGCTGGCGCCATGCTTCCAACGGATACTGTGGGCAGCGAGACCTTGCCCTACATCAGCCGCACTAAGGCCGACGGAGTGTGGCATCGTGTTTACCTGAACGATCCCGACATGGCCATGCAGGTTGATAACTCAATCGAGGCCAATCCGGTCGATGGTTCGATCTGGTTGCCGAACAGAGTATCAGGTGAAGACCATATAATTTACCGCGTCGATGTAGCAAATGCTACATCCTTGGGCGGTGGTGATGTTCTGGCAGAGGTTAGCGAGGAAATTATCATTACCGGTAATGACGGTTACAATGTGGTCACGAACGGAATTTGCATTTCGCCAGACGGCAAGTATTTGGTTTTAGAGGCTCCTAACGGCAATGCAGGCAATACAAGCCTTCCGGATTCGTTATATGTATATGATCTTGTATCGGATTACGGTGACGTATCGGTTGATCCTCTGCTGGTCAATTTGGCCGAAGAAGGCGAAACTTCCGGTACTTACACAATTGTTTTGGATCAGGAGCCGAATGCTAATGTTGTGGTTACTGCCACACCGAAACCTGCCGGCCAGGTTAAGATTAACGGCGGCAGCACGGTAACTTTGACCTTTACTGTCGCAAATTATAATACACCTCAAACTATTACCGTTTCGGCGGTGGACGACGTTGTCAAGGAAGGCAATCACAGTGTTAGAGTACAACACACCGCCGTTAGTAGCGATTCGGTTTACAACGGCGTTTATATTTATCCGTGCGTTGCCAACATCACAGATAATGATGTAGCCGGCGTAATAATAGATGAGACCGGCGGTTCGACCGATGTGGCTGAAGGCGGGGCCAACGATATCGTGCTGGTGTCACTGCTTGGCGAGCCGAATAACGACGCAGGTAATGCTACCGTCATGGTAACCCTTACTGTAAACGACCCGATTAATGAAACAACGGTAGATGCCGGAAGTGGAGCTTCCGATGCGGTTACCCTGACCTTTACCATGTCTGGCGGCGCTTCACCTTGGAGCATGCCGCAAGCGGTAACCGTCGCCGCGGTTGATGATAACGATGAAGAAGGCAACCACGCCGGCAGAATCAACATTACTGTCGATAGCAACAATGACACTTCAGGTTTTGATGCCGTAACTGTGGATAACCTCTGGGTCAACGTTACCGATAACGAAGCTTTCACCGGTGTTCCGGTCGGTAAGTGGCTCTTCAATAGCGCCAGCCTGAGCATACCACACCCCGGTTCCCTGGCTGATACCTCTACGGTAGATGCCGATTATGATGCTGACGTCGACTTTGATAGCGAAGTCACTACCATGACGCAGAACGTCGATCCGGAGTATCTGATTGCCGAGACACCCACCCCGGCGGCTGACCCGAACTATGACATCATAGTCTTTGCCGGTGATGTGGGTAATTATATGCCGCAGGATGCCATTTCAGTTGAAGCCTGGTTTGCCCGGGATGCTACCACTGGTAACGCGGCTCTGCTTGCTTGCGGGGTGGATACCGGCGTCTTCGAACGCGGATTTCGCCTGAACGGTGGCAATTTTGACGGGGCGATGAATTTCGCCGTGGCGGTGGAAGGTTACGAAAACGACGACAGTATGCAATACGTTAGCAGTACCACTATCCCGGAGGTGGGCCAGTGGGTCCATGTCGTAGGTATCTGGGACGGTAGTAAACAGCAGATTTATGTCGATGGGCTTCTGGAAAACGAACTCGAAAGAAATCCCGGCGGCATAGACTACTCCGATACCGACTTTACCTTCGGCCTGTGCACCTGGATCGATGATAATGAACATAATAGTTTCAGCGGTAGTATGGAGCATCTACGGATGTATAACTACGCCCTGGATGCTTCCACCATCATGGACCATTATGTTACTATGCCTCCGGGCAGCCTGACGACCGTTACCGAAAGCGACGGTTCCACCAGCGTACTTGAGGAAGGTCCCACCAACGATACCTATACGTTGGTGCTGGATATTGCTCCCGACGCGAATGTATATATTGTCGCCGAACCGCCGATCGACCTCGATTTGGGTGCCGGCGCCGGTGTTTCGATTGAATTGACCTTCACCACGGGCAACTGGAACACCGAACAGACGGTGGTAGTTACCTCTGTCGATGACGACGAATTAGAAGGCGATGAGTTCTTGACTATCGAGCATAGCATCTCCAGTGCCGGCGATACTGATTTCGACCGTTCCGGCGTACGCAAGGTGTACGTTACCGGTCATGATAACGACTGCGGTCTCTGGGGCTTCAATCCCATGGACTTCAACGAGGACTGCCAGGTGGACCTGCTTGACTATTCCTGGTTCGCTATGAGTTGGGCCAATTGCTCCCAGCCTTATACTACCGGTTGCGGGCGTGACTTCCTGGATGAACTGGTAGGATACTGGTCACTGGACGAAGATTTCCGGAGCGATTACGCTTTGCCTAACGACGGCACTCCTGTCGGCGTGGGCGAGCCGAATCTCGTCGCCGCGAAGATCGGCAAGGGCATACAGCTTTATGGTGATGATTATATCACTATAGATGATGTGGCTAAATTTGCCACGGGTAACACCGTTTCGGTTTCTGCCTGGATTAATACTACCAGTACCAGCGGCGGTGATCGCTATGTGGTGGCTACTAACACCGCTACGGGCGGTAACGTACTCCTGTTTGGTGTAAAGCAAACAGGAATAGTTAACATCTATAATGGCACGACCTACAACGCCGGTGATCCGGGCGAATTGAATGACGGCCAGTGGCATCTGATCGGATACAGTCAGGACGAAACTACACTGAAGATATTCATTGACGGCCAGCTTCGTGGTTCGTTTACTACCACTACCGTCTTCTCTTCTGATGACCTGTGGTCTATCGGTCAGGAATATGATGGAGGGCTTAGCAAAGGCAACTTCTGGATCGGTGTTGTCGACGAGGTCTGCATCTGGAATCGTGCCCTTAGAGCGGATCACATGTTAGATCTTTGGAATAGTGGTAACGGCCGCACTCCTTTTTAGGATAGGCATATTTAGATGATTACGAGCGTCAGCGCCCCGGCGATAAACCGCCGGGGCGCTGCCCGCCGATAACGGTAAGATTAGATGAAGTCAAAAAAGAAAATTCAGTGGTGGCTTGGTGGTCAGGACACCGCATTAAACAGGAAAAAGAATATGGTTTTCTTCAAAAAGGAGAAAGGTATGAACAGATTAATTTTTATTATGTTATTCGCTGTTTTGTTGCTGCTCACGGCACCATTAACCGTACAGGCCGCTGTAACGTACGGCGACCATGTGACAGGATTATACAGAAATTTCTATACGACTGATGCAAGTCAGACGTGGATAACAGTTGGACAAGGCCCGTGTTTTGACCCCACCCATACCGGCCCTGATGGCTACGACCGAATCTATTTAGCCAATGACGAGGCCACCACCGCAGCCAAGTCAGGACTCTACGTAATTGACATCTACAATAGCACCTACAGCGGCCCATTGGCGGGGAGTGGTGTTCAAACTCATTCAAACGACTGTGTTGTTGATGACAAGGGTAATGCTTATCTCGTCTATGACTATACGACCCAGCTATGGAAGATTACCGATCCCCTGGGCACCCCGACCGTAACCCAGACGCTGGGACTCTATGGCCCAGGTACTGACGATGATCCTTTCTGTGTGGATGTGGTACCGTCGTGGCGTTTTAACGTCGGTGGCGACAATTTTGAGCCGGGTCTTGATCTGGTTGTTTTTGATAATGATCTCGGCCAGGGTGGCCCCGAAGCAGTTACCATCGTTGATAAAAACAGCACTCTGGCATCCCAGATCTTCGACACTATATGGAGTTCTTCTGCTGGACAAAATGGGTATGGCGCTTCCAACAAGTTCGATGGTTATTATTATGTGGCACGTTACGGCTCCGGTACCCTTCTTCTAACGGGTGTTGTGGGAAGCGATACCCTGCCCTACATCGAACGCATGAAGAGCAACGGAACGATGGAACGTGTTTACCTGAACGATCCCACCATGCAGCGGGAGATTGATAATTCTATCGAGTGTAATCCGGTTGATGGTTCGGTATGGATACCGATCAGGACACCTGGCACACAGGATCATATATATTACCGTATCGATGCAGCAAATGCAGCATCCTTGGGCGGAGGCTATTATCTGGCGGAGATAACCGCAGAGGTTACAATTACCGATGATGACGGCTACAATGTCGTTACGAATGGATTTGCCATTTCACCCGACGGTAAGTATTTGGCTGTATGTGCTTCTGATGGGCAGGATCAGATTTATGTGTATTCCATCGTATCGGAAAAAATCATAACGCTTGATACCCTCCAACTTGATTTGGCCGAAGCCGGTCCAACCACAGGCAGTTACACCGTAACGTGCGAGGAGCAGCCGGACCCGAATGTGGTGATTATCGCAACGCCGTCTTCTATCTACGGCATCGGTGAACCCAACCACATCAAGCTCAATGCCGCTGGTTGGGGTGAATCCATCAGCCTGGTGTTCAGCTCGACTAACTGGGAAACTCCTCAAACGGTTGCGGTTACTATTAAAGACGACGGCATCTGGAACCGTCCGGGTGT
The DNA here is from genome assembly GCA_016934515.1 of Sedimentisphaerales bacterium. Taxonomy (GTDB): domain Bacteria; phylum Planctomycetota; class Phycisphaerae; order Sedimentisphaerales; family SM23-30; genus JAFGSR01. Next base: position 33,466 of record JAFGSR010000227.1, on the reverse strand, counting down.
CTATGATGAAGACACCTACACCCTCGTAGTCGAACACTCAGCTGTAAGTACCGACCCCGACTTTGATGGTTATTTGGTAAAGGATTTTACTGCAACAGTTACAGATGATGATGTGCCCGCCATGACCATTACCGAATCAAACAACTGGACATTGGTGGAAGAAGGTGGCGCAACCGACAGCTACGTCGTGGCAATTACCGGCGTCGAGCCTAATGCTTCGGTGCTGGTGGAGATTGACCCGAACAATGCCGAGGTCAAACTCAACGGTGGAACTGCCGGAGCAACACTTACCCTGACGTTTACAACGGGTAACTGGGAAACACCACAAACCGTCACTGTCACGGCCGATGATGATGCTGATGTCGAAGGGTGGGGTTATACTATGCTTGCTTCTACAGTCAGCACCAGTCAATACGCCGGATACCCGTTGGGTGACGTAAAGGTGTTCATAGAAGACGACGAAGCACCTTCTCCCGCGTTGTATAAAGATATAGTCCTTTATGTTCCCTTTGATGGAGACCTCAAGGATTACTCCGGACACAATAACGACGGCACCGCAATGGGTGGTGCCGGCACATACGATACAGGCAGGTTCGGCCAAGCCATAGATTTGGATGGCGTGAACGACTGGATTGAAGTAGATGAAGTGGCCCCATACACCGCTGGTTGCGAGACTCACATAACGGTCAGTAAGTGGGTCAAAACAGTAGAAATAGCGGACAAATACTTCGTTTCTTGTAATACTGCAGCTAAGGGTAATGTCGTCTTGATTGGTGAGCAATACGGATTGTATAAAGCATATGACACCTCGAACCACCTTACCCAAACGCCGATAAGTGACGGGCAATGGCATCACCTGGTCTTTACTCGAAGCGGTGCGCTCACAACGCTGTACGTTGATGGAGTTGCTGAACACACGTATAACTCTACATTCGTCATGAATGCGGATGACTTGTGGTCAATAGGTCAGGAATGGGATACCAATCCCAGCCAGTTTGTTGATGCTCTTATTGACGATGTCGCAATCTGGACTCGCGTGCTTAGCCCGCTTGAGATAGCTCGTTTGGCTTATAACAACCAGCCCGCCCCGTATGGGCCAGGCTTAAGAGTTACCCCCGCGGCAGAACCGTTAGTCGTGGCCGAAGGCGGCGATCCTAACACCTTCACCGTGGCACTTAATACTCAACCCAGTGCAGATGTGTTTGTGGAACTCGACCCGGATCCCAATGAAGTAAGCCTGGGTGCCGGACTCGGCGTTAATGTCACCCTGACCTTCACCAGTGCTAATTGGGACACCGAGCAAACCGTTACCATCTCCACCGTGGATGACACCACTTACAATGATGAGCCGACTATAACTATTTCAATGGAAGCTAGCGGCGATGCAGATTATCTGGGTGTAACTGCCTCGATTGACGTCGAATACGTTGAAAATGACACGCCGACAATGACCATTGATCCACCTTCTCTGGCCATCATTGAAGCTGATTCTGACACCTATACCGTCGTATTAGACCTCAATCCCAAGGTCGATGTACTTGTCACCGTTGATCCCAATGGTGCGCCCGAAGAAAACGGTATGGAAGTCAATCTGGGTAATGGCTTCGGTGTTCCTGTCGTCCTGACCTTTACCACAGGCAACTACAGCACCCCGCAAACCATAACCGTAACCGTTATAGGTGATACGGTTCTAACCGCAGATCGTATTAGCAGAATCACTCATACTGCTGCCAGTGCAGGTGATTATGATCAGGTCACTGGTGATGATGAGTTGGTTACCATCCTGGAAGACGAGTGCGGCCATTGGGGATTCGACCCCATGGACTTCAACGAGGACTGCTATGTTGATCTGGTTGACATGGCAAGCCTTATTTCCGAATGGCTGGGATGCACAATGCCGTATCAGAGCGGCTGTGTCGATCTATCCGATTAGCAGCCGGAAAAAACGCCAAACGCGTATAACCGGAGACTGTGAAAACAATTTCACAGTCTCTGGTTTATATGCTGTTTTTCATGGAGGATAAATTTATTATTTTCCTATAGCAGAGGTTGTTGTGCCAATTATTTCAGAAGGCTATTGCACACCCCCAGCGTTTGGAGTCTGTGCACTTATGGTACTACCAAAAATATAAATTGTTGAAAATACTTTGATTTATGGAGTTACGAGCAGGCGATATCTGTACAAAAACTTAGATGTATAACCATTGTAAGCAATAATTTGCGATTTTGACTACTGGACATTTACATTTGGCTTGAGTATAATACATTGATAATATGATACCGTGTTCTCTTACAAAAAATGGCTTTGAGGGTGGTTTTTTCTTGATATTGTAATGTGAATTTGGTAAAACTCGATGTCGCACAGAGAGAGAGACATCCTGATTGTTTTAAATTAAATAGGGAATGTCGGTTTATATTGTTTATAGGACAAAAAAGCGTTTTCATTAGTAAAGGAGTTAAAAATCTATGAAAAGGCCTATCAAAGGGTTTACTTTAATTGAGTTATTGGTGGTAATCGCTATTATCGCAATCCTGATGTCGATATTGATGCCAGGCTTGCGGGCTGCTCGGGAACAGGCCAAAAGAGTGACCTGTATGGCTAACCTCAAAGGATTGGGTTCCTCGATAGCTATGTACCTGGTGGAGAATGAAAACCGCCTTCCTATGGCTCGTCCAGGCGACACCCAAATGGTTAGAGGTTTCAACAGTTATGGAGTGTGGGACAACCAATGGACGATTGATTACTTTGGTGACTCAAAACCTTATTATGAGTATCAGCCCAAACATATTAATACGTATTATCCTGAACTTACAGTTAGTGGTTATAATCCTTACGGCCCAGCGGGAACGGCTTATTGGGGTGTGGCCTTCAGGGATTATTCGGACCGGAAAGATCTTTACCATTGCCCCGATGGGGGGTTGTGTGATGATTGGGGGATACCGGGGAGTATAGGGTTAGGTACGGAGGCATTCCAACAATATTTTTATTATTCATCGTACGGCAACGTTAGATTGAATAACGGCCTTAAAGTGTCCTCCGCCGACAGACTGCCGGAGGAGTTGGTATATGCCTTTGACAGTATGGAACAAACCTGTGAGGGATCGTTTCAAAGCATACCAGGTGATATACCTGCCCCGCCCAGACACTTCGTCGGTAGTTTGTCGGCTACGGATGGTGTTGAATGGAACCTGAATCAGTGGCGAACAGTATCAAGGCCCAGATATGGTCCAATTGATTACGGTTTCTGGCAGGTTTTTCGCCATTCAAACCGTTTCTGTAATGCGCTCTGGATGGACAGCCACGTTTCAAACTTAGTTACCGAAGGCCTTGACGATTATGGCAAAGACATTGATGAAAGATGGTTCGTGTACTTTAAGACTCAATATAAATAGGCGATTAGGTGTCGGAAAGCTGATCAAGTGTATGTTATTAGGTTGTCCTATAGAAATCTTAGGTTATTTTACTTACAATTTTAGTTAAGGATGTAACAAGTAATATGAGCAGTGAATTAGCAAAGGGATTATTGGTCGCTAGTTGTGTCCTGGTAATAGTTAGTGCTGGTTTCATGATGTTTAGTACTCCTTCAAGTGCCGACATGGTAGGTTTAGATGTATATTTGAAGTGTCAGGCATGTGGCGATGTAAAAAGTTTCACTTTAGATGATTTTGCCATATTCGCCCGGAAGCAGTTTGATGAGTTAAAGATTGCTGATCCGGACCTGGTTAATGATATTATGAATGATTTTGCGCAAGCTCCGGCAGAATCTGAGATGCCGGTTGATCCGGCGACTGTGACTGATGCAGAAATTGAACGAAGGATTATTGCTGCCTGGGGGGATATGACCGAGGATCTTCCGGCAAAATGCGAGGCGTGCGGAAAGTATGCGAGTTACAGGGCGTTGAATTGCAGAAAATGTAACGAGATTTTTATTATAGAAACGCTCCTGGATAAAGTTTCCATGACGTGTCCGAAATGCAGAGGTAAGCAATAAATTTCACTATATAGCTTCTAAGTGAAATCTTTAGCGGTTATTTACAACAAGTAATTATAGGAACCGGAAAATCCCGGATTAGAACCGGATTAGATTTAGATGCGGGGGGATTTTCACGTCTTTTCCAGAATATATGTAGTATCCCAGCAAATGAACTAAGTAAAGCTCCAAGATAAAAACGGATATTTCCCCAAACACTTTGTATTCAATGGTTTATAAAATATAAGCAGCGGACCGCCCCTCCGGTGGCCCGCTGCTTGTAAAAATCTTGTCGAGCCTAAACCCCTCCTTCTCTTCCTTCCACTCCTGGCTCAGAGACAAGATATATAGAGACAAAAACCCTAAAAACAGCTTAAAAACAAAAAATTACGATTCACTCTAATTCAGGTTACCTGAAAAACGAATAACAGATTAGCCGCAATCAAATCTTTAGATTTATAGATATGGTACGAATAAACGCAAAAAACGTGCCATAGCCCCTAAACTAATGGGAGTATATTACACCGGTATTCACAACCTTTTTGCAGGCCTTGATTTAGTTATCCTTTGAATTGTGCTATTACCGTTTTGCATTCTATCATTGCAGTAAGTAGATTGATGCGTTCAGGAAACACCTTATCCCAAAATATCGCCATTGCAGCCACATAAACATTTGCCACATAACACTTTACGGAATATTTTGATTATTGATAATCAACAGCTACACTTGAAAAAAAACAACATGAAATCAGCCAATTTATACCCGTTCATAACCTGAACTGTAGATCCGCTTGGGCATAATAGGCCAATTTGTATTGTCGGATCATTGTTGCTTCGCTACTATAAGTATGTCACCGGTTTTTTGTTGATTTGCAAATTACGGAAATTCAATTATCAAAATAATAATGTCATCCCGAAAAATGAATACAATCTGGTTTTTTAATGTGTTTTTGCTGCTTGCAACAAGCTTCATGATCAATAGTTGCCAAAAGTACCCGTCCAGCGAAAAACCTCGACAGATAATTCTGATCAGCATTGACACCTGTCGTGCCGACCACTTGAGCTGCTACGGCTATTCTCAGGAAACCACCCCGCACATTGACGCGTTAGCCCAAAAGGCAATACTTTTCAACAACGCGATTACTCCGGTCCCCTTGACGCTGCCGGCACACAGTTCAATGATGACCGGCACCATCCCCAATCAGCACGGCGTGCATGACAATATGGATTACCAACTGGGCAGTTCCAATATTACCCTGGCGGAAATTTTGGGGAAAAAGGGGTACAAGACCGCTGCCATTGTCAGCAGTTTTGTGCTGGACCATAAGTTCGGACTGGATCAGGGTTTTGAAAGTTACAACGACCAATTTGAACAACAGCATACTTATCTAGAGATCAGCGAACGACGCGGCGAGGAAGTTACCCGGCTAGCCAATCAGTGGTTAGATGCCAATCAACAGGAAGAGTTTTTTTTCTTCTTACACTATTACGACCCCCATGCCGACTATCGACCTCCGGAACCCTATGCGACGAAATTCAAAGACCATCTTTACGCCGGCGAAATTGCATACACGGACCACTGCATCGGCGGCGTTATAGATAAATTGAAGCAACTGGGAATCTATGATTCAGCCTTGGTGATAATTGTGGGCGACCATGGTGAAGGGTTGGGGGAACACGGCGAAAATTTCCATAGCTATTTTGTGTACCAAAGCACCACCAGAGTTCCATTGATTGTTAAACCACCCAACTCCAAAAAGGGGCAAAATATCAACCGGCTGGTGGGATTAATTGACATTGTACCGACAGTTCTCGGCTACGCTGGTATCCCGGTTTCGCAGCAACTGCCGGGTGAAGATTTACGCCAATATCAAGAAACAGATAAATCGCCCTCAGAGTCGCGTTATTTAATTTGCGAATCGCTGTATCCGACCAAATACGGCTGCAACCCCTTGCTTGCCCTGGTGGGTGAACCCTGGAAATACATTTACGCCTCGAAAGAGGAAATCTACAATCTGGAAAAAGATGCTGATGAAACCATTAACCTGGCTGACCAGGAGAACAAACGCGCCCGATTTATGCAAAGTATTCTCCTGCAGAAACTGGATGAATTAGCACCAATGGAGCAAACGGATAACACAATTACTTTGGATGCTCAGAGTCGTGCCCGACTGGAATCGTTGGGTTATGTTTCCGGCCACACAGTTGAAGGCTTTGATTTGGACTCCCAAAAACCCGATCCCAAAGAATATATAAATTTTCACCGGTTATCCCATAAATACCAAATTGCCATGGATACCAAACATTTTGATCAGGCCATTAAAATCTGCACGGAAATGCTCAAGCAATACCCCGAAAGGAATGAAAGTTACTATCTGAGGGGTTACGCAGCTTCTGAAGGAGAGCAGTTTAATAAAGCAATTGCTGACTTTGGTAAATTCCTGCAATCGGAACCGGACAATTTCAAGACTAACTATCGGATGGGACTGGCCTTGATGCGTGTTAACCGACTGACAGAGGCAGTAACTTATTTCGAAAAAGCAGTCCAGGCCAAACCTGACGATTACATGACTCATGGTAATTTGGCGCTGGTCTTGAACCAACTAGGCAAATACGCACCGGCGGAAAAGCATTACCGCGAAGTTCTTCGACTCCATCCCGGAGACGCCGACGCTCATGCTAATTTGGCGGTGGCGCTGGTGATGCAGGATCGACGGGACGAGGCCGTGCTGCACTACAAAGAAGCCTTGATAATTCGTCCCAACGATGTGCAAACTTGCATTAATCTGGGCAAGGTCCTCGCCCAGCAGAAAAAACTAGACCAGGCGTTTGCCTATTGGAACCAGGCACTGCAGTTGTTACCTGCTCAGGACCAGAATCACGTAACTCTGCGCGATCTGATGGCCCAGCAGTTGGCGGCGGCGGGGAAAATCGATCAGGCTGTCAATTATTGGAAAGAAGCTTTGAAGTGGGCACCAAATCATTATGGAATCTATTACAACCTGGGGCTGGCTTATTCAAGATTGGACCAGCAGGATCAGGCAATCGCCCATTGGGAAAAAGCCCTTCAAATGGCCGAAACTGCAGGAAACCATCAATTTAGCGAAAAAATCAAAATGCATCTGCAGAACTACCAGTCTAAACAGCCCTCTAAGACACAATAAAATGACCGCTGGGGAGATTCCTCTGCATCAGCTAAAAAATTTCTTTGCGGACATGGCAATAAGGTAACTTGCCATTGTTGTTGTAATAGTCCTGATGGTAATCTTCCGCGGGCCAAAATTTGCCGGCGGGGCTGATTGCGGTTTTAACGTTGAAACCCTTTTGTTTGAGAGTGTCAATCAATCTTAAAGCGATTTTTTTCTGGTCCTCGTCCATGTAAAAAATCTCGGAACGATACTGTTCGCCAATGTCCGGTCCCTGACGGTTGAGCTGAGTGAAATCATGGGTTTCGAAAAACAGTTTGGCAATTTTTTCGTAATCCGTCTTGGCAGGATCAAAAATCACTTCCACAGCTTCGGCGTGTCCGGTTTTGCCGGTGCAAACCTGCTTATAAGTGGGGCTGTCAACATGCCCGCCGATGTAGCCAACGGTAGTTGAAATGACGCCCGGGACCCGCTGGAGGTAATACTCCGTTCCCCAAAAGCATCCGGATGCAAAAATCGCTCTCTGGTTTTTCAGCTTGTCTGCTGAAGTAAAATTCATGGAAATCGAGTTCACACAGTAGCGAGCGTTTTGGGGGGTTAATCTTTCCCCCAAAAAGATGTGCCCCAGGTGACCGCCACAATTGGCACAAAGTATTTCCGTGCGAACTCCGTCAGCATCGGGCTTTTGCTCTACCGCCCCTTCAATCTGATCGTCGAAACTGGGCCATCCGCATTCAGATTTGAACTTGGATGACGACTCAAACAGTTTGGCACCACAGCGTTTGCAGGTGTAAACTCCCTTTGCATTATGGTCGTTATACTCGCCGGTAAAAGGCCTTTCCGTACCTTTATGAACAATTACCTGCTCTTCTTCTTTAGTCAGTTTATTGTACATGGCTTGCTTGGTATAAAATAAAATCCTGTCAACCAAAATATCCGCCTTAAACTTTTTCTTAATGGCTACGATGGCGATGCTCTTTATTTTAGCGGTATCAAGTGGCTTTTTCAAAGAATTAGCCACAAACTTTTCAAATGGAATCGTAATTTGCTGCCAGGAACCATCGGTCTGAAAATCGGCTTGATAGAACTGCCAGGGTAGCCAACTGTTTTGGGTCCGCAGATGAACCGCGTAAGTTTGCCCGGCGCCTTTGACCCGCAGGCTTATTCCGGCAAACTCTTTAGCGTTAAAATAAACGCCCTTGGTTCGGAGATCTTTTCGGGCCTGAATAAATCCACCGTTATTTTCCAGTGATACCTCCCCAGTCATGTGCAGACAAGTACGATTGTCCCATTTACCAAACTCGATTTTACCGGTTGAAACGCCGCCCATCACCTGGTCACTGATAAACTCCCAGCTGGTTTCAGGAGGTTTTGTTTCGTTCGAGGAAAAATCCTCCACCAGATAATATCCATCTTCGGTCACTTCCCCGGCTTCTTTTGGATTAACCGCCGCCTCGGAACACCCTGCAACCATTGTAATTATAAAAATTACCGAAAACGCCGATATCATTGATTTGAAACTAACTGTTCTCATCATGACAAACCTCCTGGATTGGAGTTCCCATTATAACCGTTCATGCTAATTATAGGTTCGCCAAATTAGATTTTCCACCCTACATGAATCCAATATTTCGTGCTCGACAGGGGACAAATCCCGATTTATCTGGCATCGCCCAGACAAAAACGCGGCTTGAAGGGATTAATATTGTTTGTATAATGTCCATCAGCACAACCTTTTCGGAACCACCAGGAAATTTGCTGATTATGAGTGACAAAAAAAACAAACCGTGGAAATTCAGCTTGGGCAGCATCTCTGATTTCAACGCCATGTGTGCCGAGATTGGCTGTGAAATTGATGCTGTAGAGGACACTTCTTCACTGGCGGAGCCGGTTATGGTTAACGATCTGGTCATCCCCAATTCACTGGTGGTTCATCCGATGGAAGGTTGTGACGGGGACCGTCAGGGTAATCCGGGAAAACTTACGCTTCGACGTTACCAGCGTTTCGCCGCCGGAGGAGCCGGCCTCATCTGGGCCGAAGCAACCGCCGTCGTCCATGAAGGCAGAGCCAACCCCAGACAACTGTGGCTCAACGACAATAATAAAGGTGCTTTTGCTGACATGGTCTCAATGATGCGTCACCACGCCGCCCAGAGTATTGCAACTGACCACCAGCCGATTATAGCCCTGCAACTTACTCATTCGGGAAGGTACAGCAAACCCGATGGAACTTCCAAGCCGCTGATACCTCAAAGGGACCCGTACCGAGATCCGCTGTTACCCGAACCCGAACCGACTGCCACCCGAACGAGTAAGGTTGATGACAGTTCGGTAGTAACCGATGAATATCTCGATAATCTTCAGGACGCTTATGTCAAAGCCGCAAATTTAGCATATCAAGCCGGATTCGACGCGATAGACATCAAATCCTGTCATGGTTATCTGATAAATGAATTACTGTCGAGCAGAAACAGACCGGGCAAATATGGCGGCAATTTTGAAAACCGAACCCGCTTTTTGCTGGAAGTAATCGACAAAATAAAGTCCGAACTTGGTGACAAAATTGAAATCTGCACCAGATTAGGCTTTTATGATGCCCTCCCCTATCCTTTCGGCTGGGGCGTGGACGAACAGGATTACACCCGGTGCAACCTCGACGAACCAAAAAAACTGGTAAAGTTATTGTCTCAACGTGGGGTAAGGCTTATCAATTTTACCATTGGTAATCCATATTATAATCCTCACGTCAACCGCCCTTTCAACCAGCCTGCCAAAAATGCCTATACCGAGCCGGAGCACCCCTTAAAAGGCGTTGAAAGATTAATCAATCTTTGCGGCCAAATGCAGAAGGAGTTCCCCGAAATCGCATTCGTAGGGACCGGCTATTCCTGGCTCAAACATCTGATGCCCAATATCGCCGCCGCCGCCAAAATCAAAGGTAAAGCAAAACTCTTTGGCGCCGGCAGATTGGCTTTTGCCTATCCTGACTTCGCCCGGGACATACTAAACACTGGCACGCTCGATGCAAAAAAGGTTTGTATCGCATGCAGTGGCTGCACCCAACTGATGCGCGACAACCACATGACTGGCTGCGTGATCAGAGATCGTAAATTCTACGACGCCATAACCGGCGGTAAAGTAACATAAGAAAGGTTTAAAAATGACCAGCAAACCATTAGCCCTGGTAACCGGCGCAAGTCGGGGAATCGGCAGAGCTATAGCTCTGGAACTTGCCCAGTTGGATTTCGACATCATGATAAATTACTGGGATTTTAACGCCGCCGGTGAACCCGACGACTCAACTGCCCAGCAAGCTCAGGAAATGATTCAAGCAACCCCGGCCAAATGTCAAATTCTCCGTGGAGACATCAGCAACGCCCAACACCGACAAAAACTTGTCGATTTCACCCGTGAGCATTTTGGCCGATGCGATATGCTGGTCAACAACGCCGGGGTCGCTCCCTCAAAACGCACAGACCTCCTTGAAGCAACCGAGCAAAGCTATGACCGGGTGATGAACATCAACCTCAAAGGACCTTACTTTTTAACGCAATTGGTAGCCAACTGGATGATCGAACAAAAAAAGGTAAATCCTGAAAGGTCCTTTCGGATTTGCAGCACATCCAGCATTTCTGCCTATACCTCAAGTCCTGCACGAGGCGAATATTGCCTCAGCAAAGCGGGCCTTAGCATGATGACCAAACTTTACGCCGACCGGCTGGCTGAGTATGAGATCGGCGTTTTCGAGATTCGCCCCGGTATAATCATGACAGACATGACCAGCACGGTTAAGGATAAATACGACAAACTCATCTCGCAAGGCTTAACACCAATCAAACGATGGGGTCAGCCGGAAGACGTTGCCCGTGCCGTAGGCGCTGTTGCCCAGGGCAGAATGGACTTTTCCACGGGCCAGGTAATTAACGTCGACGGCGGTTTCCATCTACAAAGGCTTTAAACATGAACAAAACACGATACATCGCAGGACAAAATGTAACCGAACATCATTTCAGCACGGTTATTGTCGGTTCCGGTGCAGCAGGCATGAACTGCGCCAAAAAACTCTATGAATATATGCAGGCCCGCGGCTTTGATTCGCCCCAAAAGCAAATTGCCGTTGTAACAGCAGGCTTGCCCCTGGGTGCTTCCCGGATGAGTGGCTCGGATAAACAGACCTATTACAAAATGGGTACCAGCCCGGACGTCCCCGATAGCGCCGAAAGCTTTGCCCAAAGCCTCACCGCCGCAGGCTGCTGTCACGGCGATCTAGCTCTCGCCGAAGCGATTGGTTCACTCAGAGGTTTTTACAATCTCATCGAAACCGGCGTCCCGTTCCCCCACGACCACATGGGAACCTACATCGGCTATAAAACCGACCATGACCCTTACGAACGCGCCACCTCGGCAGGGCCAAAAACCAGCAGGTTTATGAGTAAACACCTGGAAAAAATTGTCCGACGAAACAAAATCAAAATTTTCGACCATCAGGAGCTTACCGAGCTGGTCACTCACGGCAGCGGCCCGGATAAAAGAATTGCTGCCGTGGTAACTCTCAACAAAAAACAAATCAACGCTTCGGATTACGGCCTGAACGTCTTCTATTGCGACAATCTCGTCCTGGCCGGCGGCGGCCCGGGCGCCTTGTACAAAACCAGTGTATATCCCTTGGGCCAAACCGGCATTCATGGCCTCGCATTCAAAGCCGGCCTTGCCGCCGAAAACCTCACCGAATCGCAATTCGGCTTGGCCAGCACCAAATTTCGCTGGAATGTATCGGGAACCTACATGCAGGCCATCCCGCGTATATTCAGCACCGACTCAAAAGGTAACAAACCTAAAGATTTTCTGAATGACTTCTTTCCCACCATGAGCAAATTGGCTACCAATATCTTTCTGAAGGGGTACCAATGGCCTTTCGACCCCCAGAGAATCGAGAACCTGCAATCTTCGCTCATCGACATCCTGGTATTCAACGAAACCAGCAAAGGCCGACGGGTATTCATGGACTTTTTGCATAATCCCCTCGGCAACGACAAAATGACTGATTTTCGCATCGAGGACCTCGAACCAGAGGCCCTCAGCTACCTCAAAGCCGCCGGTGCAATGCAGAAACTGCCCATTGAGCGACTCGAACACATGAATCCGCCGGCCATCGAAATCTACCGGGAACACAACATCGATTTGCATAAAGAACCCCTGGAAATCGCCGTCTGCGCTCAACACAACAATGGCGGTTTCGCGGTTAATAAGTGGTGGGAATCAAACCTCCCGCACACCTTCGTTATCGGTGAAATGGCCGGAACCCATGGCGTCAAAAGACCGGGCGGCTCAGCTCTAAACGCCGGACAAGTCGGCGCCCAAAGAGCTGCTGAATTCATCGTCAACGCCTATTTCAACAAAAACAGCCCCGTCTCCGGGATCGACATATCCAAACAACTCGAACAACTCATTAACCAACTCGACAACCTCAACAACAAACAATCCCCTTTAACCGCTGATGACACCATTAAACAAATCCAACTCCGCATGACCGTCTCCGGCGGACATATCAGGGAAACCGAATCAACCCAAAAAGCCCTCGTCAATGCCCTGGAACTGCGCAAAAGTATCCATCATAATGGCTTCAAACTCAAAAAACCCAGGGACATAGTAAAAGCACTCCAGGCTGAACATCTCGCCCTGACCAGCATCGCCTACCTAAAAGCCATCACCGAACTGCTGAAAATGGACGAAGGCTCCAGAGGCTCACACCTCGTATTAGACCGCAACGGCATAGAAATCCACCCCGACATCAAAGACCCTTCCACAAACCAGCCCCTGCGCTTCAAACCGGAAAACCAAAAGCTGCGCGAATCAATCCTCACTCTGCAATACGATGAGAATTCCCCGGATTTATTCACTCACAAAGTCTCCCCGGTCCGATCCGCACCCACCGAGCGAAAAGCCTTCGAGTCGGCCTGGTCGGATTATCGCAAAAATAAAATTTATTAAAATCGAAAGGAATCAGCATAAATGGCCAAGCACAACCGACTAACCGTACTAACCGCAATGAAGCAGATTGGGATGGTACCGGTATTTTACCATGCCGATTTTGACCTAGCCAAAAATGTCATCTGTGCCTGCGCCGACGGCGGCGCCAAGGTAGTCGAATTTACCAACCGCGGCGACCGGGCATTAAATGTCTTCACCCGGCTCGCTGAGTTCCGCGACCGGGAAAGACCTGACATAATTCTCGGCGCCGGCTCTATTTGCGATGCCCCTACCGCTGCCCTGTTCATCGGTGCCGGAGTGGATTTTGTAGTTAGCCCCCTGCTCGACGAACAAACCGCCTTCTTATGCAACAGCAGAAAAATTCCCTATATCCCCGGTTGCGGCAGCGTAACCGAAATCCACAACGCTCACAAGCTGGGCGCCGAAATCGTCAAGCTCTTCCCCGCCGCCGAAGTCGGCGGACCCGGCTTCGTCAAAGCTCTCAAAGGACCGTGCCCCTGGACAGAAATCATGCCCACCGGCGGCGTTTCACCTAACCGCGAAAATCTCACCCAGTGGTTCGAGGCCGGCATCGCCTGCGCAGGCATGGGATCCAAATTAATTTCAAAGGAACTCCTCGCCGCCAAGGACTACGCCGGCATCACCAAAAAAATCGCAGAAACGATTGACTTGATTAAACAAATTCGAGAAAAAACAAAATAACCTTGCTTCATTGAATCTCCAGCAAACTAACCTAATTATTCAGCAATCGCTTTTGAAATCGTCGCGATAATGTCTGCCTTGGCCTTGTCCGGCCCAGCTTCCACCGTCGCCCCTGCCGCCTTGGCGTGCCCCCCGCCGCCATACTGACGTGCTATTGTGTTAACATCCAGCTCACCTCGACCGCGAAAACTCACCCGCGTCGAACCGTTCTCCTGCTCCACCAGCAAAATCGAAACCTCCACCGACCCAATCTGCTGAGACTCGTTGACCATGTTTTCAATCAACGTCCGATGCGCTCCACTCGCCGCCAGCATTTCATTGCTGATATGCAGCACCGCCAGCCGATTATCACAATACATCTCCAGCGTATTCAGCACCTGCGCCAAAAGCTTCAACCGCTCCGGAGGAAAATTCTGGTACAACTTCTGGTAAAGCTTCCGGGGCCGGACACCTTTTGCTACCAACTCACTCGCAATTCGAAAGGTATCCGTCGATGTGTTATCATATTGAAACCAACCGCAATCCGTACTGATCGCCGCGAACAACGCCGTCGCCGACTTCTCATCCAAAGACCAACCCGCAAATCTGCTCAGATTGAACACAATCTCCCCCGCCGCCGCCGCCGAAGTGTCCACCAGCCGAAAATCACCAAATTCATCACCGTCCAGATGATGGTCAATCACCAACACCGGCCCCTTTCGACCGCGAAAATAATCAAACAAACCCGGCAATTGCTTCGCCGAACTCGTATCCGCCACAATTATCAAATCAAAACTGTCCAGCCGCTTCGTATCCAGATCCTCCAGACTCACATCCCCCTTCTCCCGCCAAGGCTCCTCATCCAGCAAAAACTCATAATTCTCCGGTATCTTGCCCAGAAACAACATTTCCACTTTGCAACTACGCTGTTCACGCAGCTTCGCCTGCTCAATCAACAATTTCATCGCCGCCAGAGTGCCCACCGCATCTCCATCCGGCCGCGTGTGCGTCGTCAACAGAATTTTCCGTGACAACGCAATCATTTTCAAAGCTTCTTCGTATTTCACCTTCATGGACCTTCCCTGCCTTGCAATACTTTTTCAATATCCCGGCAATCATTCTCAATCGCCTGACGCAATTCCTCAGGTGTTTCAAACCGCTTCTGGTCGCGAATCTTTTCCACCAAAGACAACATTATGTGTTTTTCGTAAAATTCACCCGCCCCATGAGGCTTATCCAATAAATAAGCCTCCACCTGCCACCTGCCCTCATCGAAAGTCTCACAACTGCCGATGCTTATCGCCACCGGAAAATTTTCCCTGCTCCTCCAGGCCTCCTGTGATGTATCACCCAGCCGCGCAAAACCGGCATAAACTCCATCGCCCGGCACCAACTGATCCTGATGATACAATTCCATGTTGGCCGTCGGAAATCCCATCCGCCGACCCTGGCCTCGCCCTCGCACCACCACGCCGCCCAGTACATAATAACGACCCAGGCAACACCGTGCCTCCTCCAGAGCCCCTTCCAGCAACTGTCCACGAATCAGTGTACTGCTCACCGCCACCGGAGATCCACCATCGGGCGAAACCCGAAAACTCTCCGTCATATGCGCCTCAAAGCCAAGCTTCCTGCCCAACTCCTGCAGATTCATCACCGTCCCGCCCCGCCGCTTGCCAAAACCAAACGTCTGCCCCTCGACAACGTGCCGGGCCCCTATCCGTTTCAACAGAATGAACTCGGCAAACTGCTCCGCCGACAGCGACAAAAACTGAGCCGTCGTTTCCACAATAATCAGTTGATCCAAACCGCTTTCTTCCAGCATCCGCGTCTTAATCTGCAATGGCGACAAAATCTGCGGCGCCTTGTCCGGCCGCAACAGCCGCACCGGAGCCGGATCAAATGTCAATCCCACCAGCGGCAACGATTCACCATCCGCCACCTCACGACCGTGCCGGATAATCGCCTGATGACCCAGATGAACACCGTCAAAATTCCCCACACTCAACACACATCCCCCCTCCGACCGGGGATAATCATTCAAGGATAAACACCGATAAACCTGCATAAACTACTTCACCCCCGCCAGACAGTCATCAACCGAATATCCACTACCCAAACGCTCTCGACTCAGAAATTCACGAACCCGCTCCAAACCCGTCACATATTCCTGCCGACCTTTCAACCGTAGTGCTCTTTTGTAATATTGCTCTGCCAACCGATACTTTCCCGACGCCTCACACATCACCGCCGCATTATACAAAGCCCCCTCATCACCCAGCCGCCCATCCGCCGCCCTGCCAAACCATTCCAAAGCCGCCGCGTAATCACCTCTTCGCGCCGCTTCGTTACCCCGCCGACAGTTCCCGCCTCCACATTCCATCAACCGACATTCCACCAACCTCTCCGATGCAAACAATCTGCTCAAAAACTCATCCACACTCCCCCGCAACACGCGACGTATCCCCGCCTCATCAACCAGCCGCACCTGCTCCTCAACCAGTGAAACCGAATAAAACTTCGCCCCTCTCCCTTTCATCAGCCCTCCCGCTTCATCCCGCCCAACAACTCCCCGTCGCAAAAAAAATGAAACTTCCACAACCACTGTAATTACACTGGAATCCTCAGCCGCCACCCCGATTCGCATCCCCACCTCACCGTCAATCAACACGCTACCTTCCGTCGGCTCAACATTCTCCGTTGCCAACCCCCGCGAATCCTGCTTCGCAACTCTCTCGCTCAACTGTTCAACAAGATAATTCTTCACATATTCCGCATATTGCTTCCGCCCCGGCTCATCCCACACCACTTCACCCACCACAAATCCGCCCTCATAACCATCCGGCATCTTAATGGACCTGCCAATCCCCGCCAGGCGAATCACCGGCAAATCTACAGCGCAGCCCATCAGGACCAATTGCCCCATAAGCATCGCCGACAAAAAGAGATACCGTTTTTTCAACCTTTTTCACTCCATCATACCCACGCTTTTATCTTCCCCTACCAACCTGGCCGTAGGATAAATCTACCCACCCACTTCGGCAAGGGAAAAATCTGCCCCTTGACTACGCTGCCATAAGCACTTATGCTAAAAAATCTATGCTTCGAAACTATAGAATTATCTATTAACCGCGATTTTCCTTGGTTTCACTGTACAAACCAAGACTATTTAATAAAGATAATGCTTACAAACCGACGACGAACAAAAAAAATCACCCTGGGCAACCTCGTAATTGGCGACTGCTCGCCCGTCGTCGTCCAGAGCATGACCAACGTCCACACCCGCGACATCGACCTCTGCCTCGCCCAGATCAACGCCCTGGCCCAGAAAGGCTGCGAAGTCGTCCGTCTGGCCGTCCCTACCAAAGCCGACACCGACGCCCTTCCCGAAATCATCCGCCAAAGCCCCGTCCCCCTCGTCGCCGATGTCCATTTCCATTACCAACGCGCCCTCGACTCCATCAACGCCGGCATCCCCAAAATCCGCCTCAACCCCGGCAATATCAACGACCGACAACAGGTCGAACAGGTCATCGCCGCCTGCAAAGCTAACCACACCGCCATCCGCGTCGGCGTCAACGAAGGCAGCATCGTCGAAAGAAAAGACTCACATCGCCGCCAACACGAACAACAGCTTAACATCATCGACCTGATGATCGAAAAACTCACCGAATACGTCAGAATCTTCCAAGATAACAATTTCGAAAACCTCGTGCTCTCCGCCAAATGCCACAACGCCGCCCGCTGCATCGCCGTCAATCGAGCCATCACCCAAAATTTCGATTACCCACTTCACCTCGGCGTCACTCATGCCGGCGACATCCAGACCGGCTCGGTACGCTCCGCCGCCGCCCTGGGCACTCTGCTCGCCGAAGGCATCGGCGACACCATTCGCGTCTCGCTCGCCGGCGATCCCCTCACCGAAGTGGACGTCGCCTGGGAAATCCTCTCCAGTTTACGCCTCCGCCAGAAAAACGCCCCCGAACTCATCGCCTGCCCCACCTGCGGCCGCACCGAAATCAACCTCATCGAAATGGTCGAAAAAGTCAAACTCGCCCTGACACCCATCAAACAACACCTCACCGTCGCCGTCATGGGATGCGTAGTCAACGGACCCGGGGAAGCTGACGGCGCCGACGTCGCTCTCTGCGGCGGCAAAAACTTCGCCGTCATCTATCGTAAAGGCCAAAAAGTCGCCTCCGTACCCGCCGACCAAGCCGTCGACACCCTGCTCGAGCAGGTAAATATCTTTCTTAAACGTTCAAATTGACCATTTAATGATGAAAACAACATGTAACTGTTCACATTATTGCAGCATGGCTCGGATAATTCCGCTAAGCTTTGCAAAAAACCGTCCAACATGTTCTCCGCTTCGCACCGTCTCGGCATTCGGACTTCGTTATTCGTCATTGTTTCGTCATTCTGGTTTCGTAATTCGTCATTAATATATTCGTCAATCTAAACTGTTAACGCTTTCGAAAAAACCATAACCTTCCCCCTAAGAGGTAAACATGCAAAAAATCATCATGTTCGATTTTGATGGAGTAATCGTTGATTCACTGGAAATCTTCCGCTCCAACTTTACCGCCGTCTGTAAAAAATCTGGACATCAACAATTTTCCGATAACGACCGCTTCCTCGACCTGCTCAACGGAAACTTCTACGAAGAAATCGCCAATTCCGGCATCCCACTAGAAATCATCTCCGACATCTACAAAAACCTCGAACTCGGCATCGACCAGACCGGCCCAAAAATGCGCTTCTTCGACGGCATCACTGACATGCTCAACATACTCACACAAAACCACACCCTCATAATCATCACCTCAAATTCCACCCCCGTCGTCGAAAACTTCTTCGCCGACAATCACATCACCTCAATAACCGAAATCCTCGGTGCCGATAAAGAAACCAGCAAAGTTAAAAAAATCCAGAGCCAAATCCGCCGGTTCCCCAACGCTGAATACTATTATATCGGCGACACACTCGGCGACATGATAGAAGGACAAAAAGCCGGCGCCCGCACCATCGCCGTTTCCTGGGGTTGGCACTCCGTCGAAAAACTCAGCACCGCAAATCCCTACAAAATAGTATACACCACCAAAGAACTTACCGATTTCTTAAACAATAACCATTGCTCCTGCAACCAATCCCCTAAGTATTGCGATGGTTAAGTTTCGAATTTATTGCTTTTGAAAATTTGAATTTGTTTCGGATTTAGTGCTTAGAATTTCGAATTTTTTAACACCTTATTCTTCTTGACCACATTGAACCGAGAAAAATCTCAAAAGTTATAAAACAGTAAAAAACATAAAAATAATGTCGTCCCGGCTAAACCATTTCAAAACCAGAAGACCCTGGCGCTTTTCACCTCACCACTGGCGCCGCCGGAAAATCGCCGCCTCCATCCTGCTCCTGCTGCTCATCGCCGTCACTCTCATCTGGCATTACGCCTCCAGCCAGGAACGCATCCGACTGCAAACCATCAAATCTCTCGAACACCTCACCGGCTGTCGCGTCGAAATCGACCAAGCCTGGCTCGAATTGCTCCGCGAAATCCGCATAAAAAAAATGCGCATCTACCTCCCTGCCAACATCATAAATAACCACTATGATAATCTTAAAAATAATCTTCAAAACCAACAGGACCTCATTCTCTCCGCCGAAGACGTCATCATCAAACACGACCCTCTCAGTCTGCTCACCCGGCAACTGCAAATTAAACAAATCATCGCCCAGTCTCCCGAACTGTACATCTGGGACGATCACGACCACAAAATCAACAACATCCAGATGCTGCTCGACATCTCCCGACCAGCTACCAAAAGAAAACTCCCCCCCACCATCAACCTCCGACACGGAATCATCTTCTACAACGACATCATCAACCGCCATTTCACCAATTCTACCCAACAGGAACTCGACGGCATCATCTACCCCGACCCCAACGACAAACGCAACCTCCGCTTCAAACTCACCACCGGTCAACAGGGTGCCCTGAAAAAATCCACCGTCACCGGCATCTACAATACCAAATCCCGCACCTTAATAACTTCAGGTATCTTCCGGCTCGAACAGGTCGATTTCTCTCGCCTCAAAGGCCTGGTCTCCCGCTGGCAAAAAGATTACGACATCTCCGAATCCAGCCCCAGCGGACAACTCATCACCCAAAGCTATTATCATCCCGACACCGGCCACACCCTACACCTCAGCCTCCGCGACGGACGTCTGCTCCTACCCGGCCCGGACGTCAAAATCCCCCTCGAAAACGTCCACGCCGAAATCCTCTGCACTCCACAACAAATCAACATTGAAAAACTCAACGGACTTTTCAACAAATTCTGCCAGCTCGACGTCAAAGGCAACATCCAAGGCTACTCACCCGATTCCCCCTTCGACCTAAATATCACCGCCAACAACATCTTCATCCCCGCTAACCAGTGGGATAACTTCCCCCAACACCTTCTCAACTCCGACCCAAACTCACTAATCAATTCCGATTTCACCCTGCCGCCCCCGCTCGGCCCGGCCTTGACACTTTTCAATCCAAAAATCTGCCTCGGCATCGCCAAATTCATCCCCACCGGAAGCATGGACCTGCTCATCCATCTCCTTAGAAAACCAACCACTAATCCTGCTGATAATCCTCTCGATTATTTCACCCCCAACACTGACGATAAGCCCTTACCAAAAAACTCGCTGGATTTCTCCGCTCAACTTAACCTTCTTGATGTCAACGCCTCCTATTATCGCTTTCCTTACCCTTTAAAGCACGTCAGCGGCCGCCTTCTCATTCAGCCCGAACAAATTCTAATCGGCCCCCTGCTTACCTCACACAACCAACACCAGGTCACCATCCAAGGCACCCAACAGCTCGGACAAATACACAACCTGCTCGTCCTCGACATCAATAGCCAAAACACCCCCCTCGACCAGACCCTCTACCACACTCTACAACCCTGGCAGCAAAATCTATGGAATCTCTTCCAGCCCCGCGGCAACGCCCAAGCCCACTACCAACTACAACGCCAGGGGCCCAATAACCTCTTCGAAAATCTCGATATCATTGTCACCGACACCCAATTCACCTACCGCAACTTCCCTGTGCCCCTCAAAAACATCCACGGAAAAATAAATTACGCCAATAATCAATTCTCACTTAACCTCGACCACGCCGACGCCCTCAACGGCTCCGTAAAAATCCAGGCCACCGCCGCCAACCTCAACACCAAAGCACCCTTCCTCGATTGCGATTTGCAATTCGAAAATCTCAATCTCGACCCCTCTTTCGCTCAGTATCTCTCCCCCAACACTCGCTCCTCATATCAACAACTTAACCTCACCGCCCTGCTCAGCGGCTCCGGAAAAATCACCACCCAAACTCCCGCCGAAACCGCCACCGAAACTGCCACCACCGCTGACTCACCTTTCAGCATCAACCTCACCACTCCCGATCCAAACAGCCAAAACGCCAACCCCCTGCCCAACCTCGCCTACACCATCCAGGGCCGCTTGGCCAACGGCCGTTTAAATTACGATTTATTCCCCTACCAATTAAACCAACTTCAAAGCAATTTCGAACTAACCCGCCAAGACCTGCAACTCCGCAATCTCACCGCTCAAAATCAACAAAGCCGCATCAGCATCACCGGAAAAATCAAAAACGACCAAAACTACCAACTTAACATCGCCGCCAATCCTCTCGAACTGTCCGAAGAACTAAAACTGGCTCTGGGAAAAAATTTCTCTCCCTTCAAAGACCTTAACCCCCAGGGCAACATCAACCTCGACCTCAACCTCAACAAAACCACCCCCTCCCCTTCAACCTCCCCTTCCACCTCCCCCTCCACCTCAACCTCCGCCTCATCCAAAAGCCATTATCTCGCCGACATCTCCCCACTCAACCTCAAAATCACCCCCGCCGCCTTCGATTTCCCCTTCACCAACGTAACCGGCCGCGTCCTCATGGAACCCAACTTCATTAAAATCGAGAATCTTACCAACCACGACTCCAACAGCTCAATCTTCCTCCGCGGCTTTCTCGATCGTCGCAACCAAAAAAAATATTACGAACTCGAAATGCTCATCGAATACCTCACCCTCACCGAAAAACTACCCAAAGCTCTCCCCGCCGATTTCCATCGCCTCTGGTCTCAGCTCAGTCCCACCGGAAAAATCTCCTTCTTTGGCGCCTCTTCCCAAACTCCCGAATCATCTTCCGACACCATTCTCATCACTCCTCCCCACTCGCCCTCGGTCAACAACTCTGCCTTCGACCAACAGAACCTTTTCCGCATAACCTGCCGCTCCAACCCCGACCATTCCGACACCTGGCATTTCCAGGGCACCGCCGCCCTGCTCAACTCCTCCATAAAATGGCCCATGCTCTGCGAAAAAATCAACGCTTCCCTCGTCGGCGAAGCCCACTACCAATCACAATCCAAACTTTTCAACCTCTCCGGACGTTTAGCCGCCACCTCCATGACCGCCAAAAAAATCCCCCTCAAAAACCTCTCCGCCCAGGTCATCTACAACTCCGATAAAAAAACTCTCGACGCCACCGACATCTCCAGCCAATTCTGCGACGGCCGACTTGCCGGCGAAATCAATTTCAACCTCCAGTCCTCCCCCGCCGCTTACGAACTCGACCTCCAGTTCCATCAACTCGATCTACCCCTCCTGCTCAACGCCGAAAAACCACCCGAAAAAAAACACAAAAAACTCAGCGGAAAGCTCAGTGGCTTCCTCGACACTTCCTGCCAGGGACCTCCTTCCTCCAGACACGGCTCCTTCGCCTTCAACGTCAGCGATGCCGTCTTAGGGGAACTGCCCTTCACCGCTTCACTGCTCCACGTACTCAACCTCTCCCTGCCCCGCGAGGGCGCCTTCAACGAAGCCTCCCTCACCGGTGACATCGTCGGCGAAAAAACCATCTTCGACCCCGTCATCCTCCGCGGTAGCGCTCTCACCCTTACCGGCGCCGGCATCATGACCGATCCCAACAACACCCTCGAACTCTACTTCGTCGCCGACAGCCCCCACAAACTCCCCGAAATCCCCGTCATCTCCAGCTTCCTCAGAGCTATCAAACCCGGCATCGCCCAGGTACAGGTCACCGGAACCTTCGACAACCCCATCGTCGAACCCGTCGCCTTTCCCTCTCTCGAAAAAGCCCTACAACAACTCACCAACGAACAACCAAAAAAACGTCCCCGCCCCCAACCCAAAAAACGCTAAGCTCTTCCGCCCGACAACTGTTCACCTCAATCCACCGCTCACTTCAAAATCTACATATAAAAAAGGCGGCCTTGACAAAACCGCCTTTTGGGGAAAACTATTGACAGCCTATTACTAAAATAACTGACTTTTTTAATGCAAAATCACTTCGCAGGCTCTTTTGGCTTTTCCGCAGCAGCAGCAGGCGCAGCAGGAGCAGCAGCAGGGGCAGCAACAGGAGCCGGTGCTGGGGCAGCAGGGGCCGGTGCTGGTGCCGCCGGGGCCGGCGGGGCCGCCGGAGCCGGCGGAACAGCAGCTCCCGGCTCTTCCGCCTTCGGAACCAGATCGCCCGCATCCGGAAGTTCAATCGCCGAATCATCCGGCAACGGAATCTCCGGCAGCGGATCTCGCAACGGCGGATAACGCAAACCTCGCTGAGGCTCTATCACTTCGCCACGACCCTCACGCGTATCCAGCTTGCTCTGACGACGATGCACATTGGTCATCCGCAGCATCTCCTGCGGCGAAGTAATTATGTGCGGCGTAATAAAAATTATCAATTCCGACTTCACCCGCTGACGTTCCGAATATTTAAACAACTCTCCCAACAACGGAATACTACCCAACAGCGGAACCTGATTCTCTCTCTCCTGGATCTCATCGCTGATAAAGCCCGCAATGCACACCGTCTGCCCGTCTTTAACCCGCAACTCCGTCGTCGCTTTCCGCTTAATCAATATCTGCGGATTAAAATCTCGCGAAATCTGCACCGTCTCAGCGCTGATGTCGTCCATCGTCTGTGATATCACCAGCGATATATAATTGTCCGGATGAATATGCGGTAACACTTTCAACTGGAGCAACACATCTATATAATTCACGGTACTGCTGGATAATCCCTCAATGCTGACCTTAACATTAGCCACTATCGGCACCTTGTTTCCTACCTCAATAATCGCCTCCTTGTTATCCTTGGTCGTAACCGACGGCCTCGATATAATATCCACCTTACCCAGCGACTGCAACGCCCGCAAAAATGCCGTAAAGTTATCGCTGATTAACTGATAACTCAATGCCGTCGGATTTGCAAAGCCCACCGGATTTGTTGTCGTCCCCGGAAACGCTTGTCTCAGCGTATTCGTCCCCGTACCGTGAACTTGCGTGTGCGAAAAATCCACACCTAACTCCGTCAGATCATCCAGCGACACCTCCGTTATAAACGCCTCGATAAAAACCTGCTTTCGCGGACGATCCAACTCCGCAATCAGCTCAATTATCTTCGGAAAATTCCGCGAATATGTCCGAATCAACAGACCATTCCTCTCCGGATCCGGCACAATCACAAATTCCCCCGACGTCAAAACCGATATCGCCCCGCTCAGCATTTCCTCCGTCTTTGTCTCCGGCACGCCAACTCCCGTCAACGCATCTGCTAAATCAGAAACTATAACCTCGTCATATCCATACCGCGACAGATTATCACCCGTACGCCGCACCTGCTCAAGTTGAGAGGGCACCGCCAACTCCTCCGGCTTGGCCTCCGCCGGATATATCGCCGCCAACAACGCCGCCACTTTCACCGGATCCGCATTCGCCAGCGGCAAATAGCGAATCTCCAAGCGATCTATATCAAACGCCGCCTTCACTTCCTTGATCTTTTTAAACACTTCCGCATCATAACTGAACACCAGCAAACTGTTACGCACCGGCGCCGACGTAAAATTCCCCTTGATCGTTTCATCCTGCTCCAGCAAACCCTTAAATTCAATCGGATCAATATAATTCAGCGATATATACTCCCGCAGCAGTGGCTTCTTCTCCTCCACCGTCGGCTCACCCGGAATAACTTCCGCCGGACCCGGCTCCACCACTTCACCCGGTATCGGCTCCAGAACCGGCACCGGATCCAACTCCGTATCTTTAATGTACTTGACTATCTCGTTATATACCTCATCGCTGGCCCGCACCAAAACGCCGTTCATCGACGGATGCACTTCTATGTAACTCGCCTTTTTCGCCTTCTCTTCCGGTGACGCATCTGCCGACGCCGTAAACAACTGCTTCAGTATCGGCACCACATCCTTTGGATTGGCATAGTTCAGCACTATCTTGCGGTCCTCAAACTTCTTCAACGTAACAATCCGCACAATCTGTCCGTCCAGCTCTGCTATTTTTCCCGAACCCTTCAGCGCCTCATTCAGCAACTGAATCATCCCCGCCAGATCCACCTCCTTCTCGCCCGGACTTATCAGCGTAATCGGCACGGTAACCGTATCCGCTCCTTCGAATTGCACATGAAAAATCTGCTGCAATATCGGAAACAACAACTTCGGTTCCACTTCTCGGTAATACAAAGTCGCGCTAACCTTCTTCTCCACCGTCGCTGCCGCCTCACCCTCGGCAGCACTTTCCTGCCCACTCAGCATCCTCGGCAAAAAAATCAATCCCACCCCAAACACCAAAACAGCGATTTTCATGCCCCGCAAACCTTCCTGAATCCTCTTGGCAACAACAGTCTTCTGTCCCGGGTTCTGACTCATATTTACTCTCCTTGGCAAAAAGCCTTCTCCTCACCCCATTCTTAACTGCTTCATTCTTAATTCTTGTTTAATAGAAAAATTAAATTCGGTTTTTTCGTGTAAATTAGTACACTACTATTCTTCAACTTCTTGTTATGCGTTATTTTTATTTTACCTTAATATAAATAGCGTTGTATCAACAGCTTATATTGATTTTTGGCACAGGTAAACTTAACTTCAAATTAATATAATTTTGTGATTTTTGTGTTTTTTGTGGCTATTCTTATCCTTCCTCGCTACGCCAACCTACCGCGACGGGCGCGAGCACGGCGGGAGCGCTTCGCGGCAGCAAGCAGGCTTTCTTCCTCTTATTCTTCCTTCAGGCTTCAGGCTTCCCCGCTACGCCATAGCTTCGCGGCAGCGAGCAGGCTTTCTTCCTACTATTCGTCATTTACCTGGTACCGATCCTCAATCACCATCTCACGACAGAATATCTTGTCCCGTCCCGATTCCTCGTATTCAAATTTCACTACTATCCGGTAAACACCCGGACCGATTTCACTCTCGCCCCAGTCCAGCCGAAACAAATAACCATCCAGCAGACTCGTCGGCACCCAGTAATTCGCCAGCTCTTCCTTGCCTATCCGCCAGTAGCACAACGGCCGCATCTTCAATACTTCCGAAACGTCCTCCGTCGCCGCAAACAATCCAATGGTCAAATCCGCTGCCACTTCCGTTGAACGCATCATCCGATTCAGCGGGATCACGCGCAACAAATATCCATCCGGACCTGCCGGGCTGCGAAAATCTCGTCCCGAATTAACATACGTCAACACCACTTCCCTCAGTACATCATCTCCCGTCGATTCATCCGGCGCAGCAAAACATTTTTCGAACAAAACCTGCCCGCTAATCATCACCTCCTCATCCTGACCAGCCAAAACCGGCTCCGACAGCACCACCATCTTCTTGTCCCGCTTCGGCGAATTACACGAACCCAAAAACAACAACAAAAGCAACAGCAACAGAATTACCTCGCCCATCCCATACATCGCTCTTCGCAGTGCCTCTCCCGATGTAATTCTCATCTATATTCCTTCATCCTGTTCCTGTTCTTCACTATCTTCACCCTTCCCCGCTACGCCATAGCTTCGCGGCGGCGAGCAGGCTTTCTTCTTATTCTTATTCTTATTCTTCCTTCAGGCTTCAGGCTTCAGGCTTTCTTTACTCGTTACTAATCGTAATCTGATTACCATCCGGATCAATCAGAGTAACTCTGCCCTTCTCGATCTTCATCACCGTCGCCTCTCCCAGAATCTCACCCACCTCGATCCGACGCGTCCGATCCTGCCTCGGCAAATATATATCCGCCACAAAACCTCCCTCTTTCAAGGTCGTTCCTATCAGCTCGTATTTACTCTCCTCCAGACCCCTCAAGCGCTCCAGAGCATCGTTACTGGTCTCGCCCTGCTCGATCCGCACTTCCAGACCCGCATATTCACAACGCAAAAACGTCGCTTCTATCGCCAGGATCGTCACCGTCTTTTCAATAACTTCTCCCACCTTCTTCTGCGCCACTTCCGGAGGATTCTCAAAATACAAATCCACCAAACGACCCTCCTCCGTCGATTGAATGCCTATCACCCGAAACGGCCGCTTCAATGCCTTCGGCCCCGTATCTACCTCCGTCTCATTAACATCCACACTCAACGGTACTGACGTCACCTTGGCCGGACTAAATATATCTTTCTTCAATATCGCCGCCTTCAGGGCCGCCACCTTCGCTTCGTCAACTCCGACAGAATCCTTTTCCTTTTTCGCCTTCGTTTCCTTAACTACAACTGCCTCCTTATCACCTTCGGCACCATAACTCGCAACGACGCAAAACAGCATAATTAACAAAAAACCAACCGTCGCACTCAGCAGTAAGCGAACCAGACACTCCCTGGCCTCCTGTAAGATGGACTTTAGCCTATGCTTTTTTTCCACTAAATTTCTTCTTTTGATATTCATCTTTCGAACTTCGCTATTCGTCATTAATTCGTCATCTTGCCGCGGCGTAGCCATCGCGAAGCCGGGTCTGGTTTCGTCATTCGTCATTTTTATGAAGCCCCCTCCAGACTCCCAGCTTTTTCAACCGACGCCTTCGATGGTATCGTCACCGTAATATCCACCGTCAAATCCGTCGTCGATAACAGCTTCGACACATGACGCGTACGACCTCCCGGCAAAAAATATGACGGCCTGGGATTTATCGAAACTGACTCCACCCGAAACAAATGCTTATCGTCTGCGTCCCACAATGCTAACAACTCCACCAGAGAATTCAAATCACACGTAATTCCTAAAGAACAGTTCACCAGCTTGAATTCCGGATCGGCCGCCATATCTCGCTTACTAAACGGACTTCGCGATGTCACAAACACTCCGCTTTCCTTCTCAATCTCCTCCAGATATGTATTGAATCTCTGCTGACGCTCCTCAATCGGCTTATCCAGCGGCTCGCTTATCGCCTGCCATTGCTCCAGATAGCGATGATCTTCCTCTATCCGCGACAACGTCTGCCTTAACTCCGCATTCAACTCATCTATCCGATACTCCTGCTCTTCCAGATAATCCAGCATCCGCATCCCCAGACGCTGTCCCACTAATACCGCCACCACCGACAGCACCACCGTCAACAATATAATATTTCTCCGGTTGCTATTCATTTTATCTAATCAATAAATTGCTCCAAACAAACAATCCGATTTATTATTCTTATTCTTTCTTCTTCTTTTCTTCCTTCAGGCTTCAGGCTTCCCCGCTACGCCATAGCTTCGCGGCGGCGAGCAGGCTTTCTTCCAACTATTCACCACTCGTCACCTTACCCACTAACTGCTCCGAACGCAACTTACAGGTTATCGAAAAACTAAACTGGTAATATTCTTCTCGCAAATTCACCGCCAACTCCTTGTCCTGCTTGACATCCTGAAACATCGGCGACGCACTCAACTTCTTCATAAAATCATCCAGTATCCCTTTTGCACTGACTTTCCCGCTTATCACAATATCATAATTCACCCGGTCACTGCCCCGATCCGAAATGTCCAGCTTGGTAACATACGCTTCTTCCGTACTCGGACACGCCTGGCTGATCTCCGCCAATATCTCCAGATAAGCTCGTCGGTTACCTCCTCTGTACTTCGGAAGGTAAGACCGAAACAAAAGCCATTTCGCCCGCGCCTCATCAATCTTCAATAACTCCGGCTGCGTCTGATTCACCGCATCTTCCAACTGCCTGATTTGCCGCTGGTTCTTCTGCACCAGATTAAGCCAAAATCCTCCAAACATCACCATCGCCGCCACCGCCATCAAAACGAATGGCTTCCACGAAATCGCATGCTTCTTTTCCTGACGGGCGCCACGCGGATGAAAAAAATCAAACCACACCGGACTAATTCGCATCCCGTCCAACGCCGCTCCCGTCGCCGGCACATATTCTCCCGCCTCCGGCTCATCCTCCTTGTTGAATCCTCCAATGCCTTCCCATTCGCTGTCCACGTCACTGCACAAAGTCACTGCTACTGACGATTGTGCTTGTTCGGTTAGCGCCTCGCTCAAACCCCACAACACACCTCGCATTGCCCTCGTCCCCGCTCCCAAAAATACCCGTTCCGGATAACAACTTCCTTCGCTCAGCCGGCTCGTATTAAATATCCGCTGCAAATTCCCCAACAACTCTCCGACAATCCTTTCCCCTCCTACCTCCGCCAAATCAACATTCACCGTTTGCAAAACCACCAACCCGTTGCAATCAAACACCGCTACATCCGCGTGGTCGTCTTCCATAAAAACCACCGCAATGTTTTCCTCCACCGACTCCTGCCAGTACTGCAATAATCCATTAATCGCCGCCAGACTTCGCGATTCCAACGCCGTCACTCTCAAGCCGCAACTCTCCGCCAACTGACGATGGAAAGACACCGCTTCTTTCCGCGCCGCCGCCACCAGCACCGACCCCAATCCCGCTTGAGCTTCATCTGCCGCCTCCCTCCGGGCCGACACCGATGAACTCCTCCAGATATCCATCACCATCTGATCCTGCGGAACCAGCATCATCTCCCGCGCCGATTCCAGCAACGCCGAATCCAACGCCTTACTTATCTGACCACCGTTGCCGACATCCAGACCCGATTTCACTTCTGACGTAAAATTCCGCACAAATGATTGCCGCCAACCCAGTGTCATTACCGCCCTTTGACCGCTCCACCCCTGACCAGCTACCGCCCGCGCCAGCAACTTGCCCAACTCCAACGCATCATCTGCCTGTGCTGCTCCCACCGGCACCTTGATAGACGCACGCAAATGGTAACTGCCTCCACGCCGCCGCAGATTCACCACCCGTATTTCTTCTTGTCCTACATCAATTCCCAGCATAAAATTTTTCTTGCTTTATCCTTCAGGATTCAAGCTTAAAGCTTTCTTCTTCTTTTCTTCTTTCAGGCTTCAAGCTTCAGGCTTCAGGCTTTCTTCTTTAACCTCCCCCATTACCCCACGCATATCAACCATCTCTTCCCGTGCCACGCGATACACCTCCGAAAGCGAGCTCAGCCCGGCTTTCACCTTCTCCAACCCCGATTGCCGCAACGTACGCATCCCCATCCGCGTCGCCGCATGACGTATCTCCGCCGCATTGGCCCGCTTCAATATCATCTGCCTGATCTCGTCGTTCAGGCTGAACATCTCGAATATCGCCGTCCTGCCCTGATATCCGGTATGTCTGCACACCGGGCACCCTTTACTATCATAGACACATCCCGAACGGATAAGTTCCAATTCATCTGCCGGAAATCCCTCAGTTTCCTGAACCGGCACGCGGCACCCCTTACACTGCATCCGCACCAGACGCTGGGCAATAACCGCCTCCAACGCCGAAGAAACCAGATAGGGCTCCAATCCCATCTCCAGCAGCCTCACCGGGGCCGACGGGGCATCATTGGTATGCAACGTGCTGAATACCAGATGACCCGTCATCGCCGCCGAAATCGCTATCCGGGCCGTTTCCAAGTCCCGAATCTCACCAATCATCACAATATCCGGGTCATGACGCAAAATATGACGCAATATCGTACTGAATTCCAGCCCAATAGTCGGCTTGACCTGTATCTGTGAAATCCCCTCCAACTGATACTCAATCGGATCCTCAACCGTAATAATCTTACGCTCGGCAATGTTAAGCTCATTCAGCGAAGCATAAAGCGTTGTCGTCTTGCCGCTGCCGGTCGGACCGGTTACCAGCACCACGCCGTGCGACAACCTCAGCACCTCCCGATACAGCCGCAGGTAATCATCGGGAATACCCAGATTGCCTAACTGACGGAATGTCAACTGCTTATCCAGCAACCGCAACGCCAATCCCTGCCCGAACATGGTCGGCAGCACCGACACTCGAACATCAATCGGCCTCCCCATCATACTCAAGCGAATCTGCCCATCCTGAGGCAAGCGCTTTTCCGCAATGTCCAGATTGGCCATGATTTTTAATCGCGATATTATCGCCGCTTCCAGGTGTTTAATGCGCTCCGGCACCGGCTCGGTCTGCAGCATCCCGTCCAGTCGATAACGAACGCGTAACATTTCTTCGAAAGGCTCCAGGTGAATATCAGAAGCCCCGATTTTGACCGCTTCCAGCAGCAGTTGATTTACAAAACGAATAATCGCCACATCTTCGCCGGGGCCCTGCACTTTGGTAAGATCAACTACTGCAGTGCTTTCGTAACCGGCGGTTTCCTCGATAACGTATTCGTCCGGCCGATCATCGAGCACCTCCTGAACTGAATCCGCCCCGATGCCGTAAACCTTACGAATTATCTCACCGACATCGCTGGGTTTTGCCAGGTGAGGAATCACCGTAACGCCGGCACTGAAATTGCTGTTCGGCAGTTCGCTTATTAACATGCTGTATTCGCTGCACTTATCGAACTGAGCGGGGTCCGCCAGGGCAATATCGACTCGGTTTTGTCGATGGGCAACCGGAGCGATGGAATATTCATGGGCCAGCCGGGCCGGTAAGATCCGCGATAGCGAAGTGTCGATCTGCAGCCGATGGATATCGAGCAGTTTAAGTTGCAAAAAATCCGCAAGTCCCCGCCAGATAACTTCTTCCAGTTCGGGGAAGCTTTTCAGCAGGCGGTAATAGATGGGCATGGCCCCGGTGCCGGCGGATTCGATTTTGTCAACCTGCAGGAGCTGAGCAGGCTGAACGATGTCGTTCGCCAGTAAATAAGCACCAAATTCTTCCATAGTTACTGCATTCTCATTTGAAGTCAGTCCTTTTATCTGCCTAATAGCCTAGTTTATATTTAGATAATCGTCAATAAGCATTAATCAGGGCCAATTTTACCTTGCAAATAAAAGCTATTAAATTATCCTAAGAGCCGATCGCGAGGGTGTTTTAGCCAACCCCGGCGGAACATTATTGCTGACCGACGTAAACCCTTTGCTGTCAACAGCTTATCTATCAATACGGAAAGGAGTCCTAAATGAGTTCAATCCGCGGAAAAAGTGGCAATATTCCAACATTATCGGTGAGCGCAAGCTGCCTGCCAGAGGCCTGGGAAAAGGCGGTTTTGGCGGTTTGGGAAAATGGGGTGGAGTTCAAGACGGAGTACGACAAACCGGAGGATCCGCCCAGCAGGGACGCTACGGTGATGATAACGGTGGAAAACCCCTTCGCCGAGCCTCGGATACATAAGAACTTCCCCGGCGGCCCGGAGGAGCTTGAGGCGTATCGTCAGGAGGTCTGCAACGGGATTCATAATCACTGGATCGACCCGGTAGCGGGGAAATGGACTTACACCTACAACGAGCGGCTGTTTGAATACTGCCCGGTGGAGGATTTACGTAACCCTAATGCTACCAAGCCTTTCGCGGCGGTGGATCAGATAGAATATGTGGTTGAGAAGCTCAGTAAGACATTCCATACCCGTCGTGCTCAGGCGATTACCTGGATGCCGACGGCTGATCCGCCGACCGATGACCCGCCTTGTCTGCAGCGGTTGTGGTTTCGGATTATGCGGGATGAAGCTGGGGCGGCGGTGCTGAACATGAATTCGCACTGGCGCAGCAGGGATTTGTATAAAGCCTGGTACATGAATGTTTATGCGTTGACTGATCTGCAAAGGATTGTGGCGGAACGAATTAGCGAAAATATCGGCGAGCCGGTGCGGGTAGGACGATATGTGGATATCAGTGATTCGCTGCACATTTACGGCAGCTATTTTGTCGAGGCCAAGCCTGAGTTGGAGAAGATGAAGGACGGGGATTTTGCTTGCCGATCGTGGAACAGCGATCACCCGGCTTTTACGGTGATGATCGAGGAAGCCAAGAGCAAGCTGGCTCAGGACCCCGACTGGTACGCCAAAGGAAAAGGGTAGGGAAGAAAGCCTGAAGGATGAAGCCTGAAGCCTGAAAAGAAATCCTAAATCCTAAGCACCGACGTACCTCACAGCTTCAAATTGAAATCAGGTTTCGGTTGGGCCATAAGTCCTTGTTTTACGTGTTGCAGAATCGGACCCATTATTCGATGCGTGGTATCCATTAATGGGGCGAAAATGAACGGGAAAACGTGTCCAAAAGCGCGACAAAAGTGGGCCAAAAATGAGAAAAGATGAAATTCAGTCAAAAAACAGGATCGAAAGTTGGGTGGTTTTTGGGTGGTTTTTGCAGAAAGTTGGGGAAAACTTAGCGGTTTTTTGCAGAAATTTGCGATTTTTTAAAAGCGGCTGTCGCGCTTTTGCCACGGTGGAATTAGCTGAGAGAATTGATGTAAATTCTTATTAGACACGGATTTACACTGATTTTAAGATTTTTATCCACGGAGAAACTATGAAACCGGAGCCTCCCGGGTTTTTTGACACGGGATCGTTATAATAACGTCCCAAGAATTAACGTGGTTGTC
>JAFGSR010000019.1 GCA_016934515.1 Sedimentisphaerales bacterium | reverse complement strand
TTGACACGCTATAATCGTTACATCTTACCTATCTTAACACCCAAAACCCCAATTTAGCGCCTCATTTTCAGCCACATAATGGACACCCCGCATCGATTTATCAACCACCTGCCTGCCAAAATGGCAGGTTCATTTTTGCCATATCTTGAACCAATTCTGCGACAAAAAAATCCGCGTCCAACTTGTCTCGGCGAAGCTTAAGCGGATTCGGATCCGCGTCCATCCGCGTTCATCGGCGGTTTCATTTAGTTGACTTACCTCGACCTCACCAGCAACTCCCGCTCGTCAGCGGTCAGCTCTACCTTGCCCTCCAACTCCCCCAAAAACCGCTTGCCGTCCTGATAATACCCCGCCGTCGCCGCCAGTTCAGGGAACCGATCCAGGAAATAAGCATTGATCTTTTCCATGAACAATTCACGTAAGTACTTGCTAGCCATGGACGCCAGCGCCACCGGCAACTGTCGATCATCCGCCCGGGCCAGGAAATGAATCTTCACCGATCTGCCCGGCCCTCTCAGGTGATAACTGCTCGTCGTTTCGTTTTCCACCAGAATCTTCATATTCAAATCAGGAAAAATCTGTTGCAGCCGCTCGCGATAGTGACTTCGCCCGCCGTGCTTGTCGATAACAAATTGTAAATTCTCCTGCGGAAACTGTTTAGCTGCTTCGTAAATCAATTCACTGGCCACCATGAACAGCACCGTCGCCTTGTTATTGACCGCCGCAACCATCTTATTAAATCTACCCACCAGCACCGGCCGCGACCATAACCCCAGCAAACGACAGCCTTTATCAGCCAATTCATTTTCCAGCGCCCCGCCGGCCGTAACGATGTCGTCAATATCATAACTTAATTGACCATCGGCAATAGCTTGGCCATACCAGGGATATTGTGCGAATTGCTCACCGCAACCAGTATGCAAAACCTCCAACAGCTCCGCCATCGTCCTGGGTGGTTCGCAATTACCTCCCACTAAAGCACTTAACACTCCCCGTTGCAGCAATCGATAATCTCCCCGTCCCTTGTGAACTTTCTTACTGTCGTTGATGATAATCCGTCCTGCGCTGCCGGAGCGGTTTTTTGCACAGCTTTTCGACAGAATTTCCCA
This sequence comes from Sedimentisphaerales bacterium, assembly GCA_016934515.1. Lineage (GTDB taxonomy): Bacteria > Planctomycetota > Phycisphaerae > Sedimentisphaerales > SM23-30 > JAFGSR01. The sequence continues at coordinate 6,421 of JAFGSR010000019.1, read as the reverse complement.
CAGATTCTTTCCTAACAACCCATCTGGTATCTCAAATCCCGCCGCCGAAACCACCAGCGGCCCCATAATCGGTCCGTAACCCGCCTCGTCAATCCCTATCAAAACCGCCATAACTTATTCCTAAACTAAAAAAACGCCTCTTTCCGGTCTGGCAAATGTAACCGCTACCCCCGTCCTATACAAGATTTATGTTGCGTTAGGTTACCCGGTTGGCTAGAGTTAGCTGTTTCATCGAATATCAATCATAAAGTGTTAATTAGGTCAGTATCTCAGATTATCACGCTAGAAACGAGACTTGGTCCATGGCGGTATCGACATCAGAAAAGGTAAAAGGCGGGTTCACTTTCCGCCGCGGCGTTCATCCTCCCCATCGCAAGAGTTTTTCCGAGTCCAGAGCCATCGAGCAAATCCAACTCCCCGCCGGTAGCGAGGTGGTGGTTCCCCTGTCGCAGCACATCGGGGCGCCTTGTTCAGCTACCGTTGAAGCCAAGCAGCAAGTTGTTGTCGGACAGGAAGTTGGCTCTTCCGACGCCTTTGTCAGTGCCCCGGTGCACAGCCCGGTCAACGGAACCGTTAAGGAGATTGCCCCATTGCCGCACCCCAGCGGCCGCAAGGTGCTCAGCGTGGTGATTACGGTGGGCGATGAGCAGCCAGAGCCGTCGATTTGGCGGGAGCTTCCGGAAAATTGCACTATTGATTCATTGGAAAACACCACGTCGGAGCAGATCGTCGATACTATTCGCCAAGCCGGCATCGTCGGTCAGGGTGGGGCGGCGTTTCCGACCGCGGTTAAGCTGGTGCAGAACCAACAAAAACCGGTGGATACGATTTTGCTAAATGGTTGTGAATGCGAGCCTTACCTGACCAGCGATCAACGGCTGATGATCGAAGCGGCTGGGCCGATGCTGCTAGGTTTGCAGTTGGCGGTCAAAGCTGCCGGGGCCCAAAAAGGCATTATCGCCATCGAGGACAACAAACCCGACGCGATTAACACGGTTTTCAAACTCATCAAGGACATCGATAACCTTCAATTGGCAATCTGCCGGACAAAATACCCCCAGGGCGGCGAACGTCAGTTGATCAACGCGGTGTTGGGGCGGGTGGTTCCCACCGGTGGGCTGCCGTTGGATGTCGGCGTGGTGGTTATCAACGCCGGAACAGCTTCTGCAATTGCCTGGGCCTGTATTGAGAAGCGTCCCTGCTATGAAAGAATTGTAACTGTAACCGGCGCAGGGATTAAGAATCCGGGTAATTTCCGGGTGCCGGTGGGGATGATGCTTAGCGACCTGCTGGAGCACTGTGGCGGTTTGACGGACGACGCGGAAAAAGTTCTGCTCGGCGGGCCGATGATGGGTCCTGCGGCAGCGAGGCTGGATCTTCCGATACTCAAGGGCACCAGCGGCATTACGGTGCTGAGCAAGGCCGAAGTCGTTGAAAATAAAGAAGTTGCCTGCATTCGCTGCGGCCGCTGTGTGGACCATTGCCCGCTCAACCTGGTGCCGACGCGGATCGCTCACGCGGTTAAGGCTCGTGATCTGGAGACGGCTGAGGATTACGATCTGGCGGCCTGTATCGAGTGTGGCTGCTGCACTTACGTCTGTCCGTCGAAAATTCCACTGATTCAGTACCTTAGATCGGGCAAGAGCATGATCGCCAGGAAAAAACAACAGGTAAAAAGTAAATGACCGAAGAACAAAAGTCAAAAAAACCAACTAAAAACGCAGCAGAGAAGAAGATCGAGCCGGAGAAGAAGAGCACGCCCGAGAAGAAAAAACCGGCTGAGAAGAAGGATGAGGTGGAGAAGAAGATTCTGCTGGTTTCGTCTTCGCCGCATTTGACTGATACCTCGACCAGCCGACGGGTAATGTACGAAGTGGTGATTGGGTTGGTCCCGGCGGTGGTGATGGCGGTTTATCTGTTTAGAATTCAATCGCTTATCGTTTTGTTGAGTTGCCTGGTGGGGTGTGTGGGGACGGAATGGCTTTTCAACGTGGTGCGTAAGAAGGAACAGACCGCTCTGGACGGCAGTGCGATAGTAACCGCTTTGATATTGGGGTTGTCGTTGCCGCCGACGTTGCCTTACTGGATGGCGATTGTCGGTAGTGTGGTGGCTATTGCCATTGCCAAGATGGTGTTTGGTGGGTTGGGAGCGAACATATTCAATCCGGCGATGGTGGGGCGGGCGTTTTTGATGGCGTGTTTTGGATTATTCATGACCACCTGGACGTTGCCGGTGCCGGAGATGGCTGAGCAGCAGGTGCAGGCTGAGGCGATGGAACTGCAGTTGGATACTGAAGTGGCGGCGGTTACGCAGCCGACGCCTTTGGCACTGGCCAAGCAGGCTATCAAGGACGCTCACAAAGAAGATCAAGCTGACAAGGTGACGCCCGAACGGGTGGAAGCGGAAATTGTTTCGTTGTTCTGGGGTCAGACATCCGGGTCGCTGGGGGAGACTTCGGCGTTTTGCTGGCTGATTGGCGGGATTTTTCTGTTGGTGCGCAGGACGATTACAGTTCATGTGCCGCTAGCGGTGCTGGGTTCGGCGTTGGTTTTTGCGACTATTGCGTGGTTCGTCAATCCGGATGTTTACCCGGAGCCGATGGTGCATCTGTGCAGCGGCGGGTTGATGATGTGCGCGTTTTTCATTGCGACGGATCCGGTGACCTGCCCGCTATCGAAGTTGGGAAGAGTAGTCTTCGGGATCGGAGTGGGGGCGTTGGTGATGTTGATTCGGTTGAAAGGCGGTTATCCGGAAGGTGTGATGTACGCGGTGTTGTTGATGAACAGTATGACGCCGTTGTTGGATCGCTGGACGCGGCCTCGAACACTGGGTGGAAGTGTTGCGAAAAGGTGATTGGATTGAACAGCATGGGCTGAAGCCCATCCTACATTTTTTATATCAAAAGGTTGATTGCGGTGATTGTTAAATTTTTGAAAGATTCGTGGTTGGTGCTATTGGCGGCGCTGGTGTTTGGGCTGGGGGTGTCGGGGATTTACGGGCAACTGAAGCCCCGGATCGAGCAGAACGCTCAATTGAAGATCGCTCGGGAATTGAAGGAGCTTTTTGGTGAGGATGCTATGATTGACCCGAAGATCGATCCGGAGGATTCGGACGGTAAGCGGGTGCTTTATTATCAGGCCAATCGTAGCGGCCAAACTCTCGGTTATGCGTTGGAAGCTGTGGGTGGGGGGTTTGCGGACAATATCAGGTTGCTGTTGGCTGTTGATGCTGAGTTTGAGAAGCTTAAGGGGATTGCGGTTTTGAAGAGTAATGAAACGCCCGGGTTCGGCGATAAAATAAAGGATGCGGAGTTCAAGGGTCAGTTTGGTGATTGTCCGGTGGGGCAGAAGCTGATAGTTACAAAAAGTGGCGAGCGGAGTGTTGTGGATGAAAAAATAGTTTCGATTACGGGAGCGACGATCAGTTCTCAGGCGGTGGTGGATATTGTTAACGGTGGGGTGGAGCGTTTGAGGGAAATAGTAAAGTGAAGAAAGGATAAAGCCTGAAGCCTGAAGAGAAATCCGAAAACAGAAGCACGAAGTCCGAAACAAATACGAATTTATTAATGTTCAAAATTCAAAAAAGATGCCGGCGAGACGCCGGCGGTACAGAATAAAATGTGAACTTATTGGAAGAGATGAAGTGGAAGAAATAAAACAATTAGAGCGGCCGGAGTCTTTGGTGCATTTTTTGCGAGGGCTTTGGGCAGAGAATGCTGTTTTTCGGCAGATGCTGGGAATGTGCCCGGTGTTAGCGGTGACGGGTCAGTTGCAGCCGGCGTTGACGATGGGGGCGGCGACGACGTTTGTGTTGCTGTGTTCGGCGTTGGTGGTTTCGTTGATGCGGAACCTGCTGGTGGGTCATTTGCGGATTTTGATGTTTACGCTGACGATTGCGACATTTGTTACGATTGCGGATTTATTGTTGCAGGCTTATCTGCCGGAGATGAGTGTGAAGCTGGGGCCTTATGTGCCGTTGATTATCGTGAACTGTCTGATTATCGGCAGGGCGGAAGCGTGTTCCAGTCGCAAAGGGATTTTCACCAGTGTGGCGGATGCGTTGGGGATGGGGCTGGGGTTCACGTTTGGATTGTGTGTGTTGGCGACGATTCGGGAGTTGATGGCGGATGGGGCATTGTTCGGCGTGGCGGTGATGCCGGCGGGATTTGTAAACTGGAATGTGATGAAGCTGCCGGCGGGGGCGTTTATTACGCTGGGGATTTTGTTGGGATTGACGAATCACTTTTTTAAGAAAGCCTGAAGCCTGAAGGCTGAAGCCTGAAGGGAAGAAAAAATAAGAATTTTAACCACAAAAAACACAAAAAATATTTTACCATGAAGATCATGAAGGGTATGAAGATTTAATCGGTGGGGCAAGGGCCACCCTACCAAGTTTTAATAGGATATTATGGAAACTGTGAGTCATTTAATATTGGTGTTTATTTCGATAGCGTTGGTGAACAATCTGGTGTTGACCAAGTTTTTGGGGATTTGTCCTTATCTGGGGGTTTCGCGTCGGGTGGATATGGCGTTCGGGATGGGGTGCGCGGTGACGTTTGTAATTACGATCAGCGGGACGGTTACGTGGGTTATTAACAATCTGGTTTTGCAGCCGATCGGGATGGATTATCTTAAATACATCGCTTTTATAATGGTGATTGCCAGCATGGTGCAGTTGGTGGAGATGTATTTGCGGAAGTTTTTTCCGTCGCTGTATGAGAGTTTCGGGATTTTCCTGCCGTTGATTACCACGAACTGTGCGATTCTGGGGACGTGTTTGTTTATCGATCTGTGGGGGTATAATTTTCTGGAGGCGCTGGTGGGGAGTTTTGGAGGCGGATTGGGCTTTACGCTGGTGATTTGCATGATGGGCGGTATTCGGGAGAATCTGGAATGGGCGGACATTCCCAAGGCTCTCAAAGGGGCGGGGATTACGCTGATTACGGCGGGGATAATGACGTTGGCGTTTATGGGATTTTCGGGGATGATAAAATAGGGTCCAGGGTCCAGGGTCCAGGGTAAATGACGAATGGGGAAGTTCGAATGATCAGTCACGGTAAGGCCGTGCCTCGACGGGCGAATCAATGACGAAGCACGAATGATGAAAGCTAGAGGAAATTTACCACAAAGACACTAAGGCACTAAGAAGAAAAGAAAAATAATACATTTAGACACGGATCCGCCTTCGCATAAAGCTATGGCGGGACAAGTTTACGCTGATTTTTAACAAGAATTTTACCGTGAAGATCATGAAGGGCATGAAGATTTTAATACTGGATGCCCGCCTGCGCGGGCATGACAAATTGTATCGGTCAGTTTGAGTAAGTAAGTCAATTTTAAAAACGAGTGGAATAAATGATGACGTTAGAATTATTAGCGGTGATTAATATTGGTAATGTAGTGGGAGCGGGGGTGACGCTGCTGGTGATTGGTCTGGTGTTTGTTTTGATTCTGTCGATTGCGTATGCCAAGCTGCGGGTTGAGCAGGATCCGACGGTTGAAGCGGTTCTGGCAGTCTTACCGGGGGCCAATTGCGGGGGTTGCGGTCTGGCGGGGTGCAGTGCTTATGCGGAGGCGGTGGTGGCGGATCATGGGCTGATGGGTAAGTGCGGGCCGGGCGGGGAGGCGCTGGTTAAGGAGATTGCGGCAATATTGGGGATTGAGGCGGCGGCATCGGCACCGGTTCGGGCGGTGGTGCACTGCGGGGCGAAAAGTTCGGATAAGATTAACTCGACGCGTTACGGCGGGGCGATGACCTGCGGCGAAGGGCAGATGGTGGCGGGGGTGATGGGGTGTCCTTATGGGTGCATGGGGTTCGGTGATTGTGCGGCGGCGTGTGAGTTTGACGCGATTGAGATGGTTGACGGACTGGCGACGGTGAATTATGATAAATGCGTGGGTTGCGGAGCGTGTGTGCAGGCGTGTCCGCGACAGTTGATTACGCTGGAGAGATTTTCCGAAGATCCGCTGTTGATAATTTCATGTTCGAGTCGGGATAAGGTTAAGGAAGTTCGCAGTTATTGCAAGGTGGGTTGCGTGGGTTGCGGGCTGTGTGCGAAGCTGGCGCCGAATCACTTCCAGATGGAGCAGAATCTGGCGGTTATCGATTATGAAAAATACGGGCGGAGCGAGGAATTTGACAAAGCAGTTGAAAAATGTCCGCGGGCCTGTATGTTGTTTGTCGGCAAGAAGGAGGAAAGCCTGAAGCTTGAAGCCTGAAGGATGAAGCCTGAAAAGAAAGGATGAAGTTCGAAAGACAAGATTCGATTTTAGTATGGCGAAATTGAAAGGAATGGAGATTAAATCGGTGGGGCAAGCCCCACCCTACAGTTGATGCGGGAAAAAACGGCGATTGACGGTTCCCGAGATGCGCACGGGGAAAATCGTTGTTGGTTCGATGCGCGTTAATAGGAGATATTGT
>JAFGSR010000226.1 GCA_016934515.1 Sedimentisphaerales bacterium | reverse complement strand
ATGGAGTTTCGGTGCTGGGTGCTCTGGCGGGGGCGGTGCTGGGGGCGGCATTTTGGCGAGTGATGACGCTGCCTGATCCGTTGATCTGGTGCGGGGCGTTGGCGGGTCTGGTGGCGGGCGGACTGATGGCGTTTAGCTCGTTTAAGACTTCGATATTGTTATTTACGTCGCTGCAGGGTTCGGTTTTTGTGGTTATCGGGGTGTTGGCGTTGTTGTGCGATTATCCGGAGCTAACCGAGTCGGTGACGAACGCGGTGCATCAGCATGTGTTTTTGCTGCCGGTGTTGCTGCTGATTCCGACGTTTAGCGGAATATTCTGTCAGACGAAGCTGCAAAAAATCGACGGTTACAAGCTGGATCCATCGTTTCGGCCGGCAGCGTCCTGATTGCACGTTAGTATTTTTTCAGTTTTCGCCAGAGGGTGGCGGGGCTGATGTCAAGGATTTTGGCGGCTTTGGATTTGTTTTGTCCGGTTATTTTTAAGACGGTGCCGATATATTGTTTTTCCACCTCGGCGAGGGTGCGGTTGGGGGAAAGGTCTGCCGGTGATGAAAGGGATTGGGTTCGGGTGATGGCAGGGGGGAGGAATTCAGGCAGGATAAGATTGTTGCGGCTGAGGACGGCGGCGCGTTCGAGGGCGTTTTCGAGTTCTCGGACATTACCGGGCCAGTTGTGGGCGAGCAGGTAATCCAGACAGGAGGGATCGAGGTGCAAATCGGGGAGGTTTAGTTTTTTGGCCAAGCGTTGGATGAAGTGTCGGGCCAGGGGGAGGATGTCATCTTTGCGATCACGCAGGGGAGGAACTTCGATTTCCAGGACCGCCAGGCGGTAAAACAGGTCTTCGCGGAAGGATCCTTTGGTTATTTCCTCGGAGAGGATTTTGTTGGTGGCGGCGATGATGCGGACGTCAACTTTTCTGGTTTTGCTTTCGCCGACGCGCATGATTTCTTTTTCCTGGAGCACGCGGAGGAGTTTGAGTTGCAGGGCGGGGGTGATATCGCCGATTTCGTCGAGGAAGATGGTTCCTTTTTGTGATTGTTCGAAGAGACCGGCGCGATTTTTGATAGCACCGGTGAAGGAGCCGGCCTGGTGGCCGAACAGTTCGCTTTCCAGGAGGGTTTCGGGGAGGGCGCCGCAGTTGACGGCGGTAAAGACGTTGTCGGCACGTGCGGAGAGTTTGTGGATGTAGCGGGCGAGCACTTCCTTGCCGGCGCCGCTTTCGCCGGTTATGAGGACGGAAGAATCATAACGGGCGGTTCGATTGGCCAGGTCGAGGACGCGTTGGAAAGAGCGGCTGTGAACTTCAACGAATCCATGTTTTTTGGCGTGATCGAGCAGGCCCAGGCGTTTGTTTTGGTTGGCGAGTTGGCGATCTTTGCGTTTGAGCAGGATGGTAAGGTCTTTGATTTTTTTCTGAATGTGGTCCACTTCCTTAAAGTTAGCTAATTGATCTTTGAACTCGTCGGGCCAGGCGTTTTCATTTTTGCCGGTAGCGGAGCAGATGCGATCGCCTTTGGCGCGGCATTTGTTCTCGATGAAATAGATATTTTTTCCGAGGCAGAAGGTGGCGTACCCGCTGGCGTAGCCGACGAGCATGCGGCAGACGCAGTGATCGGATTTTCCGAAAGCGATGAGGTGTTCTTCGGCTTCGCCGGAGTGGTGCCAGTCCAGATGCATATTGAAGTTTTCGCCATCTTCATCGAAATCGAGCGATTTTACGACCGAGCGGGTGACGCCCTGGAGGGTGTGCATGCGGGGTCCGGCTTTGAGCCAGTCAGCCAGGGAGTCCCATTTGAAGATGCGGGTCATGGCGGCGGCATCGGCGTACCCCCAGGAAAAACCGAAGCGAGTGAGCAGGCGTCGGGTTTGCTCGATGCCGACCATTTCGACAAGGTCTTTGCGCATTTGAGCGAAGGCGTGGATGTCGTGCAGGACGAGCCTTCGGCCTTTGAGGTCGATTCGGCCGGGGGAGAAATCGAGTATTTCTTCGAGATGGATATCTTCGGGTTTCATGGCAACTCCTTTATTATGCAAGTTATGTATTTCATTATGCAACATCTATACAAAAATGCAAGACTTAAATAAAATGACGTAAGTGTTTATGTAAAAGAGAGATAAGAAAATTATGCTCAATTGGCACGGCTATTGCATGATAGTTACCTGGAATGAAATACTAAAATTTAAAGAATAAAAACAAAAAATTAAAAATTCAAGGAGATGAATCATGTACGATATTTTACAGCGGAAAAACAAAGTGCTGGGTGATCAGGCGGTAGATTTTGCCGGGAAACTGGTGCAGCAGAGCAGCATGTCGCTGGGTGAGGAGAAGGTAGCGGATCTGGTGCAGGCCAAGATGGAGGAGTTGGGCTACGAGAATGTTTTTCGGGATGAGTTCGGCAATGTAGTAGGGATGATAATCGGCAGGGAAGATGGCCCGACGGTTTTGCTGAATTGTCACATGGACACGGTGCCGGTTGGTTCGGAGGATGCCTGGGATGATAATCCTTTCAGTGGTAAGGTTGAGGCAGGGGAGCTTTTTGGCAGGGGAGCAAGCGATTGCAAAGGTGGGCTGGCAGCGCAGATTTACGCTGGTGCATTGTTAAAACGCTGCCTGTTGCCGCTGAAAGGCAATTTGATAGTGGCTGCGACGGTGGGCGAGGAGCAGGGCAGCAGTGTGGGGGTGAGAGGTTTGATGGACAAGACTTTGCCGGAAGCGGGATTTGAGATTGATTATGCGATTTTGGGAGAGCCGACGGAGTTGGGTATTTATTACGGGCATGACGGCTGGATGGAGCTGGAGGTGAAGGTGGAGGGGGAGAACATGTTCGATGTTGATGACGCTGCCAAGGCGATTTTTAGTGATTTTAAGTTCCGTGCCAGTCAGAAACATGATGCAGCGGGGCGGGAAGACCTTGATGCGGCTCCGCCACGTTTTGAGCTGGTGGACGGCGTGCGGAGCGCGACGATCGGGATGACGCGGCGGCTGAATGAAGCGGAGGAGGTTATTGATGTGCTGAACCAGGTGGAGCATGACGCTTCGATGGCAGCCAACGGTGCGGGTCAGGTGGCGGTGAAGGTTCAGGTTCGTCAGGAGAAACGGCAGTTTTACACGGGAACCCAGACGATTGTGCAGCGGGTAACGAATGCCTGGGCGATTGATCCGTATCATTATTTGATGGAGCGAACGCGACAGTCGCTGGCGGCGGCGGGATGTGAAGTGCGGACGGGTAAATGGCAATTGGGTCGGCTGGGCATGGGCACGGCCGGCAGTGTGCTGACGAAGGAATATTCGATTCCGGCGATAGGTTACGGTCCGGGTAACGAAGAAAGTTCGCACGGGGCTAATGAGTATGTTGTGGTGGAAAAAGTTAAGGAAGCGATTTACGGCACCGCAGCGATTGTGCACAGTATGATCGGGATTCCGGTGTTTGGCTGGACTTCGGATGATATTTAGGTTGTGCATGAGGTTGATTGATTTGTTACCAAACGAAAGGTTAAGTTAATAATGAATGTTTTGGTTTTTAATTGCGGCAGTTCATCGTTGAAATATAAGTTGCTGTCGATGCCGAGTTGTCTGGAGTTGGCAGGTGGTGAGGCTCAACGGGTGGGGCCGCCAACGGCCAAGCCCTCCTGCATATTCCACCGGGCCGATGGCGGCGAAAAAGAGTACCAGGTGGCGATGCCGGACCACGCCAAGGCGTTCGAAGAGGTGATGAAGATTCTCAAGGATGAGCAGGGAGTTGAGGTTCATGCGATAGGGCACCGGCTGGTGCACGGCGGGACGAAGTTCAAGCACCATACGTTGGTGGACGAGAGCATCTGGGAAGATCTGGACAGTACCAGGGAACTGGCACCGCTGCATAATCCACCGGCGATTGATCTGGTGCGGGCCTGTCAGGAGCGGTATCCGGATTTGCCGGCGGTGCTGGTGTTTGATACGGCGTTTCACTCGACGATCCCGGATTACGCGGGGACTTACGCGCTACCCAGTTGGGTTCGGGAGGACATGGGGATTCGTAAGTATGGTTTTCACGGTACGAGTCATAATTACGTGGCGGCTGAGGCGGCGAAGATGTTGGGTAAGCCGATGGAGGATTTGAACGCGGTCAGTTGTCACCTGGGCAGCGGCGGGGCGAGTTTGTGTGCGATTGTTAAGGGTAAGTCGGTGGATAACACGATGGGTTATTCGCCGTTGCAGGGGCTGATGATGAGCACGCGGTGCGGCGATCTGGATTCGGCGGCGGTGATGCGGCTTTTGTATCAGCACGCGGGCGACCACCAGGCGGTGGAAGATCTGCTGAACAAGAAAAGCGGTGTGTTGGGGATGTCCGGATCGACGGCGGATATTCGAGATGTGATGGAGAAAAGTTCCGCTGTTGGAATTAGTGAAGGCGTTAAGAGTGAACGGGATGAGAAGAGTGAGCGGGATGAACAGCGTGAGGGGGGTGCAACGCCGGAAATGGCGGCGACTTTGGATGTTTATTTGTGGCGGATCAAGAAATATTTGGGAGCGTATCTGACGGCGGTTGCGGCGGCGGCAGGTAAGCCGGCGGATGCGGTGATTTTTACGGATACGATTGGCGAGACGGTGGGTCTGGCCCGAAGGGTGATTTGCACGGGCATGGAGGTGTTTGGTTTGAAAATTGATCCGAAGCGGAACATGAATCCGGAGAAACTGCCCGCGGATGTTGCGGAAGATGACAGTCGGGTTCGGGCGTTAGTGATACAGACGAATGAGGAATTGGCGATTGCCCGGCAGACTTACGCGATAATCAGCGGCGGGCGGGACAAGGTTTCAGCATCAGGAGGTGCAGCATGAATTTGTTGATATTGAAATCGAATAAGCAGGATTTGGAATACGTATTTTATCGAGGTAAGCAACGGCAATCTGACTGGACGGTGAAGCGTTGTCCGGGAGTCGATGACGAAAAGCTGGAATGGTTGGCGTCATTGAAGCAGATTAGTGCGGACTGTGAAGCTATGGCTGACGGGGCCGCGGTGGAAGCTGTGGCGTTGCGCGTGCCATTTGGCGGGACGGTTTTTCGGGGGCCGACGTTAGTAACCAGCCAGGTGGAGAGCAAGCTGAAAGATTTGATTCCGCAGGCACCGATGCATATTCCGGTGATAATGAATTTGATTGAGGCCTGCCAGGTGGTTTTTGCCGGGGCGGCGATTGTGCTGGTTTTTGAGACATCGTTTTTTGCGGATTTGCCGGACCGGGAGAGTTTGTACGGATTGGAGGCTCAGTCGGCGCGGTCGATGAAATTGCGTCGATTTGGTTTTTGTGGGATTTACCACGAATCTGCGTGTCGGGCGGCGGGACGTCGGCAGCGTGAGGATGGCAGCCGGGCGGTTCCGAATATTTTGTCAATTTGTCTGGAGCCGCAGCCGGAGATTTCGGCGGTACGAGGTAATCGGCCCATGATGGTGACGGGCGGCTGGACGCCGATGGAGGGAATTCCCGGGCAGTCGAATTGCGGCGAAATTGATCCCAGCATCGTATTGGCCTTGTCGAAGAAAATGAATTGGGGGCCGGAGCAGGTTAATCGGACACTTACCAGGGAAAGTGGGTTGGGGGCTTTGGCAGGGAAAGCGGTGACGCTGGAGGAAGTGTTCGGATCGGAAAAGCCTGAGATGGTGTTGGCGCAAGAAGTGCTGAAGTATCGCATTTTGATGGCCTGCGGAGCCGGGGTGGCGGCGCTAGCTGGGGTGGATGTGATAGTTTTTTCGGGTCGCTACAGGAAGTTAGCGGAGATTCTTGGCCCGTATCTGCAATCTAAGTTTAGTGCAGCTTTTGGTGATTGCCAGGATGGGCCGGATTATTTTGTTCTGGAGGATTCACTGGACAAAATCGTTGCCGATCAGGTTGGGATTTTGATGCGGTCGGTCGGAAAGCAGGCGATTGGGGCCTGAGAATTGCGAAAATACTGATGTTTAGGGCGAGCAGATGCCTGGAAAACGCATTTTGGGAATCCGGCGGCGATAGATCCCGGTGCGAAAACCGTTGACGATAGGCGGTTTATCGGTTAAATTTCCGGGCATGAGAAAATTATTCCCAGGACTTCTGGTTGCACATCTTATAGTATTTCTGGCTGGAGTTCCTGCCTGGTCGGACTGGCAAACCTATCGGGGTAATAACCGTCGTAGTGGAGTAACCAGCGAATCTTTGCCTAAAGAACTTAAGCTGCATTGGATTCGCCAGGCCCGTCATGCTCCCTGCACGGCGTGGTCGAAATATGACAACCGGATGTTCTTTGATCTGGTTTATCACACGGTAATTTCCGAAAACACCGTATTATTCGGCAGTTCATCTGATGACAAAGTTTATGCTCTCGATGCCGTTACCGGTGGCGAAAAATGGACGTTTTTTACCAGTGGTCCGGTGCGTTTTGCTCCGGTGGTTGATAACGGGCGGGTTTTTGTAACCAGCGACGACGGCTATTTGTATTGCCTGAATATGGTTGACGGCAGCTGTATCTGGAAATTTCGCGGCGGACCGACGGCAAGCATGGTTTTGGGTAACGAACGTATGATTTCCCGTTGGCCTGTGCGAGTTGGTCCTTTGGTTGCCGACGGCGTGGTCTATTTTGCCGCGGGTATCTGGCCTACTGAAGATGTCTTTATTTATGCTCTTGACGCTGTTACCGGCAAGGTCATTTGGGTGAATGATGCTTGCGGTTATGTGTTAACCGAGCAGCCTCACAAAAACAATCGTGCCCGAAGCGGCGTCAGTGCCCAGGGATATCTGGCGACAGATGGCAAACGGTTGTTTGTACCTACCGGCCGATCCGTGCCGGCGGTTTTCAGTCTTGCCGACGGGAAGCTGCTTTATTTTCAAATCGGATATTCTGCCAACCAACGCACCGGTGGCGCGGACGTTGTCGTTGATACTGAACGATCTGCTGATCAGGAACCGTTGTTCTACAATAACGGTCGGGTTTACCTGGTTAAAGACGGCAAGCCGTTTCGCTGGTTACAAAACCAAACTCCTACCATGTCTGTGCCGGCTTGTTTTCCCAACACTACGGTACCTTTGCCCAACGGTGTTTGTTTTTGGGACCGGGAAAAAGTCAGGGGCTGGCATTGGTACAAAGTTACCAGGAAGGATAGACAAGGCAACGAGCATATCATCAACGATCTTGACGAAGTATGGAGTTCTGGTCTTCCCTACGGGGGAACATCACTAATTGTAGCTGGTGGTTGTGTGATTTCGGGTGGCGGTCTCGATGGTAACCATGGTGTCAGTATGATGGACCTTGACACCAGAGAGACAATTTGGTCTGCCGAAGTTGATAGCGCTGCTTATGGATTGGCTGTTGCCCGGCAGCACCTGTATGTCAGCACAACCTCGGGTGCAATTTATTGTTTTGGTCCGGCTGGCGAACAAATCCAATCCGAAACCATCAAATCTCCGACGGAGCCTGCGGTTTTTCCCGATCAAGAGCTTTATATTCGTGCGGCAGAAGAAATAATCCAAAAAACCGGCTGCGAAAAGGGTTTTTGTGTTGATTTAGGTTGTGGTGAGGGAGCTTTAACTTATGCTTTAGCGAGGCGTACCCAACTGCATATTATTGCTATTGAAAGTGATGCGAAAAAAGTTGCTATAGCTCGCCGGAAACTGGATGCTGAGGGTTTGTATGGTTCTCGTGTGTCGGTTATTCAGGGTGATCCGAAACTAAGTGAGTTACCCAGCGGTTTTGCCAACTTAGTGGTTTCCGGCCGCTCGGTAGCAGCAGGTTCGGATACGGGGCAATTACCTTCGGCCGAAGCAAAGCGTTTGTGTCGTCCCTGGGGCGGTATGGCGGTTTTGGGTTCGCCGGGTGCCATGCAGGATTACCGTCGTGGTCCATTACCGAATACCGGCAGTTGGACCCATCAGTATGCTGATGCCGCTAATCTGCTTTCGAACGATGAGCGTTCTCTGCATAGTCCGCTGGTGATGCGCTGGTTTACCGATTTTAAATATCGTATTGCTAATCGGCACGGACGCATACCCGTACCTCTGTTTAAGAATGGTATTATGGTAATTGTCGGACTGAACGGGATTCTGGCATTCGATGCATATAATGGAAGTCGGATTTGGCAATATGATATTAAGGGAATTACCGAGCTGTACAACAGGGATGAAGGATTCGGGACCTCGGCTACCGGTAGTCTGCTTTGTATTGCTGATGACAGTGTTTATGTTCGTACGGATAATTACTGTTTACGTCTTGATTTGAATACCGGGGAGAAATTGCAGCAGTATTCTATGCCAGTCGGCCCCGAAGGCCAAAGCGGTACTTGGGGTTTTATTGCCTGTGTTGATGGAACTTTGTTTGGTTCCCGATACGATGAAAATTACATTCTTATGGATCAGCACGGCAAATATCTTAACAGGATGGATGGTCTTTGTTCCGAATCGAATCTGTTTTTTGCGATTGATGTCGATACGGGCAAAACCAAATGGACTTATAAGCCCCGGTATTCCATTCGTATTAACGCTATTGCCATTGGGGACGGGTTTGTTTATTTGATTGATCGACCGGTAGCTGAGGCTGACGTGTTTAAGGTAAAAAGCGGGCCGAAACCCGTCGGCCATCCTACGGGCGTTTTAATGGCTCTTAAAGCGGATAACGGTGATTGTAAATGGTCGACCGACGAGGACATTTACGGAACCACTTTGGTGCTCAGCGAGAAATATAATGTGCTTTTGATGAGTTATCAGCTCGATCAGAGAGATGCCTGTCAGCGGTCCGAGTTGGGCAAGCGCCTTAGTGGTTTTAACGCCGAAAATGGAAACCGACTGTGGGATGCCGAGCACAAATATATCAGTCGGCCGCTGGTTATTGACCAGACGGTTTATGCTCATCCGTTTTCCCTGGATATGCTTACCGGAAAACCAGATGGGAAAATTTCCATTAAGGACCGTACCAGTGGAGCTTGCGGGATTATTTCCGGTTGTCCGAATATGATGCTCTATCGTTCCGGAACTCTGGGATACACTGATTTGCACTACAATGTGGGGACGGAAAGTTATGGTCCTGTTCGACCGGCCTGCTGGGTAAACGTCCTGCCCGTAGGTGGTCTGGTACTAATGCCCGATTTTACTTATCCTTGTACCTGTAGTTATCTTATAAAAGCTTCTGTAGCTTTGCAGTCCGGGCTGCGTTCTCCCGTGATAACGCCTGCGGGTGGAACTTTCGCAAAAACGATTACGGTTACTTTATCATCGCCGGAAAATACCGAGGCGGTTATCCATTATAGTCTTGACGGTACGTTGCCTACTCGGAGTTCGCCTAAGTATAGCGGTCCTGTATCCGTTTCCCAAAACACTATTGTTAAAGCGAGATCTTTTTGTAACGGATTACCTCCAAGTAGATTTAGCAGCGCGGATTTTATCGTTACTGTTAAGGATCAGGATACTCCATGATTAATCCTTTTCGTTTTTTTGCCACCGGAAAAAACCAGCCTCTGCTCGAAAACACGCAGAAAGTGGACGAGCTTTATAAGAGTGAACTTTCGCACTTTTACGAGTACCTAAGCCGCGGAAGCCAAGGCTTCTATTAAGAACTCAAAAACTTTATCATGTACGGACGT
>JAFGSR010000225.1 GCA_016934515.1 Sedimentisphaerales bacterium | reverse complement strand
TATTTTACATCGTCATAATATGTTAATAATTAACGTCTTATGAATTTTTGATCTCTTCACGAACTTCATGAGCTTCATGGTTAAATTAAAATCCTGAGCATCCTGTCAAAATTCCTTAGCGACTTTGCGTCTTTGCGTGAAATATCTTGGTTGTGGCTAGACCGCCCTAAGTCATCTGTGGCTAATCTTTTTATTTACACTTTGGCTAAAAGAAAATGCTCGGACGGCGTCCGGGCCGCCACCATAATCTCCTCGATCTTTTTCACCACTTCGGGATACTGGTCCGCCACGTTGTTTTTCTCACCAATATCGTTTTTGAGGTTGTACAATTCTATAGCAGCCGTCGGTTTCTTCCGCACCGCTTTCCATTCGCCCCAGCGGACCGCCTGCATCTTTCGGGCGTATTCCCAGTAAAGATACTCATGATTTTGCTGGTCTTGGGGCTTGCCCATCAAGGTCGGCAGAATCGAAATGCCGTCGATGTTCTCAGGAGCTTCCCGCCCCAGCAGATCGGTTACCGTTGGCATAAAATCCCAGAAAGCACTAACGTGATCGCTGGTGCTGCCCGACTGAATTCTCCCCGGCCAGCGGGCGATAAAGGGCACCCGGATTCCGCCTTCGTAAAGCGAACATTTTCGACCGCGCAGTGGACCGGAACTGTTGAAGTAATTAGAATCGGTACCGCCGTTGAAAGTCGGGCCGTTATCGCTGGTGAAAATTACCAGCGTGTTGTCATCGATCTTGAGCTGCTTGAGCAGTTTCATTATCCGTCCGACTTCGCGATCCATCCGGGTTATCATGGCTGCATAACCGGCATGAGGTTCTGGATGGGGTAGGTAACTCTTGTCGCCGGTGTAGGGCTTATCATCGAGCTTGCCTTTGTATTGGGCCAGAGAATCTTCCGGTACCTGAATCGAAGCATGCGGAATCGGCGTGGGCAGGTAAAGGAAAAACGGATGATCGTGATTTTTCCTGATGAAATCCAACGCGTCCCGCTCCATCAGGTCGGGAGCGTAATCTTTACCGGCGTACGGCTTGTAGGATTGCGGATCGAGCGGATCCTTCTCCTTAGGCAACTTCTGGTGAGCCTTGAAGTATTCGTTGTCGAGCATCTGCTTCTGCTTATTTCGCCACAGATGAGTGGGATAATAGTTATGCGCCTGACGCTGACAGAGATAACCGAACCAGTGATCGAAACCCTGATTATTGGGATGACCTTCACTGTCCGGACCACCCAAACCCCACTTACCGATGGCACCGGTGGTGTAGCCCGCCTTCTTCAAAATCTTCGCCATCGTAACCGTCTCCGCCGGGATGGGCAACTGACCCTCCGGATCACCGCGCTTCCAGCCGCCCACTTCGAAGTTGTCGCGTACATAGGCGTGGCCGGTGTGCTTGCCGGTCATCAACACGCAACGCGACGGCGCACAAACCGTGCTCCCGGAATAGTGCTGCGTAAATCGCATCCCCTCTGCGGCGACCCGGTCGATGTTCGGGGTCTTGATTTTCGTCTGACCGTAACAACCCAACTCGTTGTAACCCAAGTCATCAGCCATAATAAAAATAATGTTCGGTTTTCTGAGATTCGTTTTTCCCACGGCGTTAACCTTTTGCCCCTGACAACCGGATAACGCCCAACTCCCCAGGGATACCCCGGCAGCTTTCAGAAAATTTCGACGGCTTAACTCTAACATAATTCACTCCTTCATTTCGAGATCGACACCCAATTCCCGTAGTAGCATTGTAGGATGGGCTTTAGCCCATGCTGTTTTTTAATGACCGATATATTTCGCATACAGCGAACGGGCCTCGTCAATCTTGTTGGTCCCTTTGACAATGGCTCGGCTGTCGGGGAAAATGGTAATTTCGCGCTCTCCCACCGTCAGCCGCAGCAGAAAATCATTGTAAGTTACTGCCCCAGCTTCCCCGAGACGCTTCGCCAGTTCAGCTAAGTTGATTTTTTGTCCCGCCCGCCGCGGACGAATCTGCACCGAATTTCTCCCGCACAGGCTGAT
This sequence comes from Sedimentisphaerales bacterium, assembly GCA_016934515.1. Classification (GTDB taxonomy): domain Bacteria; phylum Planctomycetota; class Phycisphaerae; order Sedimentisphaerales; family SM23-30; genus JAFGSR01. The sequence goes on along the minus strand of JAFGSR010000225.1, from coordinate 7,342 downwards.
CGTTGACAGACTGCCCTTGCCGGACAAAAACTCAAAATCATGACCGACACAGCAACTGCACCCCTGCTGCAAAGTTTCGGTACCCATCTGGTGGAAACGATTTTCCCACAGATCGAACGTAACAAAGTTGGAATTCACCGCCTCATTATTGCCCGTCAACAGTTTCAACGCTTCGGCAAATTGAAACGCCGCCACCCAGGCCACCACCGACGAAATTACCCCGGCCGTTTCGCACGTCTCCAGACTGCCCGCTTCAGGCGGACTGTCAATCAGGCAACGCAAACAAGGTTTCCCGCCCGCCCGAATCACCATCGCCATGCCGGTCGCCGCCAGACAAGCACCGTAAACCCACGCAATTGAGTGCTTAACCGCAACGTCGTTGATGAGAAAACGGGTCTGCAGATTATCCGTGCCGTCCAAAATCAGATCAGCAGAATCCGTAAAATATTCGATCGATTCATGGTTGGCATCGGCCACCAACGGCGTAATCTCTACCCCACTGTTAATCAGCCGCAGCTTCCGCGCCGCCGCCTCAGCCTTGGGCAGGTTGTCCGCGATGTCCTTTTCGTTAAAAAGACACTGACGCTGCAAATTGTTCAACTCGACAAAATCCCGATCCACGATTGTCAAATGTCCCACACCCGCCCGCACCATCATGTCCGCCAGATTCGAACCCAAAGCACCGCAACCGATCAGCGTAACTCGGCTTCGGCTCAGCCGCTTCTGACCCTCGCTGCCCATCGGCCCAAAAAGCATCTGCCGAGAATATCGCTCAAAACCCGCATCAGACCTTTCAGATTGGCTGGCTTTTTCTTGGCTGTCACTCATAACTCGCTATAATAACCGCTGTAAACGTTTTTTGGAGAAAAAAATGACGACAGTTACGATAGTAAAAACCTCCCAATCCGATTTTCGCCCGATTTGGCAGCAATTGCGGGCCAAACTCACCCTCGAACAGGTTCTCGTGGGTAATTCCCAGATGTTGGACAGCGTGCGGCAGATCGTGGCCCAAGTCCGTAAGCGGGGTGACGCCGCGGTTGCTGAACTGGTCAAAAAACACGACGCTGTTGACCTCCGGCCCGACCAGTTCCGCGTCAGCGAAAACGACCTGCAAAAAGCTCACGAGCAGATGGACCCGGCCCTGCTCGACGCCCTGCGAAAATCCATCGCCAACGTCCGTAGCTACCAACAGGCCATCAAGCTCACTCAGCCCGACGATTGGACCACCGATGGCCTCCGGCTCGGCGTTCGCTACCGTCCCTTGGAACGCATCGGCGTCTGCATCCCCGCCGCGTCGGCACCCCTGGTCTCCACCGTAATAATGACCGTCGTCCCCGCCCAGGTCGCCGGCGTCCACGAAGTCGCCCTCATCAGCGCCCCCAAGCCCCAGTGGAACAACAGCCTCCACCCCGCGGTACTCGGCCTCTGCCACGAACTGCAGGTTACCGATGTCTATCGCGTCAGCGGCGCCCAGGCCGTTGCCGCCTTGGCGTTCGGCACCGATAGCATCGCCAAGGTTGATAAAATCGTCGGCCCCGGCAACCGGTGGGGTCAACTTGCCAAAAAAGAGGTTTACGGCCTCGTTGACATCGACAGCTTTGCCGGCCCCAGCGAGGTCCTTATCATCGCAGACGATTCCGCCCGACCCGACTGGATCGCCGCCGACCTGCTCAGCCAGGCCGAACACGCTCCCGGCTCCGCCGTGCTGCTTACCGATTCCGCCCAACTCGCCGATCAGGTCAACCGCGAACTGGAAATCCAACTCGCCCAACTCGACCGCTCCACCCAAACTCAGCAGTGCCTCGACGAATTCTGCCTCACCGTCATCACCAAAAATCTGGACGAAGCAATTGATCTCGCCAACGAATTCGCCGTCGAACACCTCCAAATTCAGTGCCGCAACAGCGACGCCGTCGCCGAACAAATCCAACACGCCGGAGCCATCTTCATTGGTCCCTTCAGCCCCGTCGCCACCGGTGATTATTTCGCCGGCCCCTCCCACACCCTGCCCACCGGCGGCTCCGCCCGCTTCTTCAGCGCCCTGAACGTCAACGATTTCCTCAAACAATCCAGCATCATCAACTACAACGAATCAGCCCTCAAAAATGCCGCCCCCGCCATCCAAACCATCGCCGCCGCCGAAGGACTCGACGCCCACCTAAACTCCGTCAAAATCAGAACCACAAAAAAATAATTTTCCCGTTCACACAATATAGCGAAAAAACATAGATGTGGAGGCACACAAAATGCTCGAAAAACATCTTACACGACGAGCTTTTTTGCAAACAACAGGTTTGAGTTTGACCGCTTTGAGTTTTGCCACTCTAAAGTTTTTCAACCGTGCCTTGCACGCAGCCGAACCCGTCCGCAAAAGGCCCAACATCTTGTTCGCCTTGGCGGATGATTGGGGCTGGCCTCACGCCGGGGCCTATGGTGACAAAGTCGTGAAGACTCCCACCTTTGATCGTCTGGCTCGCGAAGGTGTTTTGTTTGAACATGCCTTTGTGTCCAGCCCCTCATGCACTCCCAGTCGAAATGCACTGCTCACCGGCCAACAGTTCTACCGACTCGGTGAAGGGGCAAATCTCTGGAGCACCCTGGACGTCAAAAAACCGAACTTCATGTTCCTCTTGCGCGATGCAGGCTATGAAATCGGTCATTGGCGCAAAGCCTGGGGGCCCGGTAATTTCAAGAGAGGCGGTTATGAAAAGCATCCCTGCGGGCCTGGAAGCACCTTTGACGATTTTCTAAAAAGTCGCAACAAAACCAAACCGTTCTGCTTCTGGTTTGGCACTTCCGATCCTCATCGACCATACAAAAAAAATAGCGGACGCGACAGCGGGATAAATATCGACAAAATCCACGTGCCGGACTTCTATCCCAATAATGAAACCATACGTAGCGACCTTGCTGACTATTACTGGGAAGTGCAACGCTGGGACCGCGACGTAGCTTCTGCAATCTCTCTCATCGAACAGGCCGGTGAACTGGACAACACGATCATCGTAATGACCGGCGATAACGGCATTCCCTTCCCCCGCTGCAAAGGTAATCTCTATGACTGGGGCGTACGCATGCCGATGGCAATCCGCTGGGGCGACAAAATCAAACCCGGCCGCCGGGTCTCAGACTTCACCTCTTTCACCGACTTGGCTCCCACCTTCCTCACAGCTGCTGCCGTCGAAATTCCAGACTCCATGACCGGCAAAAACCTCCTGCCGATTCTAACCGCCCAGGGTAATGGCCGCATCGATCCCACCCGCAACTTCATCGTTTTTGGCCGCGAACGCCACACGCCTGCCCAGAAAATGCCCTCCATGGCTGGTTATCCCTCGCGAGCTTTGCGCACCGACCGCTGGTTATTAATCCTCAACCTCGAACCCGACCGTTTCCCCGCCGGTGTTCCCAACGGCGCCACCCACCCGATAAACGTCCATTCGGATTGCGACGATAGCCCAACCAAGTCATTCCTTATCGATCACCAAAAAGATACCCAACTGGCCCGGTATTACAAACTCAGCTTCGCCAAACGTCCCCCGGTGGAATTGTATGACTGCCAAGCCGATCCCGACCAGATTAACAACCTCGCCGCCCAGCCGGAATTCGCCAAAACCACCGAAACCCTACGCAAGCAACTCACCGATTACCTCATCGCCACCGCCGATCCACGGTTTACTGATTTACCCACAAAATTTGATGACTATCCCTATCAGGGCGAATACCTCAAAAAATACCTGTTCGAGCATGGCTACAGCTAAGTCGTTGCCGGGGTCGATTGAAACTCCGCTGGGGCGGCAGTAAGTTTTACCAACATTCCCCGGTTGCTCTTAACGGAGTTGAAATGGGTGAGCACCTCGAAACGACTTTACTCCTGCAGTTGACCGTCCCAAAGCCAGTTCTCAATAAACAGACTCAAATCCAGTAAATCGATGGTATCTTCTGAAGAATCAGCTATATTACACGCCGGATTCCATCTTAGGTCGCCGGGTTCTCCAAGCCAGGTCTCCGCCAGGATCGTAAAATCAACCAGGTTCGTGTCGCAGTGACCATCAAAATCTCCCTTGTCAGCATGGTTGAACTCGTACGCTCCTATATCGACACACAAACTACCATCGCAGTCTCCGTCAGCGATTCGGATTATTCCATCCGGATCGGTCAAAATTCCAACTGGAACCGCATCATCGCTGCCGGTGTCGATGCACGGCGAATCAGCCTGCAAACGGGGGTTGTCATCTTCGGTCCCAAAAGAATCGTCGGGGCCGTTCCCGTCAACAACCAGCGGATCGTCGGTGAGTACACTTTGCTCATCGTAATTTATAACAGCCAGCCCGTCTTCGTTATATATATATGCCAGCCCGTCTTCAACAACGCTAAATGCAATACTCAATTCGGAACTTTTTGCACTCAATTGATCACCGTTCCCGGAGGTGTTGTTATCCCAGAAAATACTGTTATTGATTGTTGCTGACGAATCATCTCGTAAAGCAATCCCTCCTCCAACCATAGCAAAATTATGCAGAAATGTGCAGTTTGTGATATCCGCCGTGCTGGAACCATAGCATTCGATTGCTCCTCCCCACCCCCAGACATGGTTCCAGTGAAATTCACAGTTAACCGCCGTAATGCTCGAATCGGAATAAAGGCGTACACCGCCTCCCGAATTATTGCACAAATTACCCAGCAGCCTGCAGTTTAAAAACGTAATATCTGAATGGTCAAATGCATAAGCCGCTCCCCCGTAGTTGTCAGCTTCATTCTCGATGATTAAGCACCCGGTTAATAGCGATTCATCATATTCATCACTGTAGAACGCACCGGCTTTATCGCCGGACGTATTTGCTCGAAAGACACACTTTTCCACGGTAGTTTGCGAATACGAAAATGAATAAACACCACCTCCATCGTCTTCGGCGTGATTCCCCTCAATTATGCAGTTACGAAAAATCGGCGAACTCCCCGTCATCGCATACACCCCGCCGCCGTCATTAGATGAGGTATTACTGTATATGGTACAATTTTCTATAAGCGGTCCTGAATCGTACAACGCAATTGCTCCACCATACAAATTGGCTGTATTGTTTCGAAAAGAACAGCCGTCGATACTCGGATCGGAGTTGTTCATACCAGCCAATCCGCCTCCCATGTCAGCGGAACTTCCCTCAATGATACAGTTCGATATCTGCGGGCTGGAACCGTTCAAGAGTATTGCCCCTCCGATGATTGTGGGCGGATTGGGTTCTTCTTCGACGAGAGTTCCCGATCCATTTCTGATAGTCAATCCCTGTATCAATGTTGTCGGTCCTGCACCGCTTACAGCTATGACGGTTCCCATCAACGTACCGTCAATTATCGTATCATTAGGCTCGCTGCCAATAACCTGACCGATTAATTTAACCCCGTCCGGCAAAATTATGTTCTCGGAATATACACCAAACGCGATATCTATTGTGTCCCCGAATTCAGCGTCGGCCAGGGCGTCACCAATGGCGGTGTAATCGCCTGAACCGTCATGGTTAACTGTCAGCGTGTCAGCAAAACATGTTCCACAGATCAAAAAACAGACACACATTAATAAACAACTTTTTTTAAATAAGTCCTGATTTGATGTTAGACTTAAAGCAGATTTATTAAGCACCATTCTCTCATCCTTTCCTATCCTTTTGCTACTCATCGCGGAAAACTCTATATCCGCATACTTATTATTATAATCTGTCAAATAGTTTTTGCAAGACATTTCAGCCGCTTTTTGTCATCCTCACATAGCAAAAACGTCATTTTTCGGATGCTTTTCCGATTGACAATACCTCAACTTCCTCCTATTTTTAATCAAATCAAACTGATGGCCAATTATTGTAACAAAAACTGCGACACGAAAATCTGGCAAAGGGTAAAAATTATGAAAAATTGTGTAATGTTAGTGATAATAAGTGTCTTGCTGTGCTCGAACATATCAATTTGTTTTGCCGCTCCGGATAGCTGGGAAAACCTTGCTCAGACACCTCCCATGGGTTGGAACAGTTGGAACACCTTCCGCCTTAAAATCAACGAGGAACTGGTACGCAGCATTGCTGACATGTTTGTAAAACAAGGCTTCAAAGATGCCGGATATGAATACATCGTAATCGATGATGGTTGGCAGATTGATCGGGATGCCCAGGGTAATATCGTTGTTAACCAGGAAAAATTTCCCTCCGGTATCAAAGCCCTGGCCGATTACATCCACTCTAAAGGCCTAAAGTTCGGAATCTATTCCGACGCCGGTTATAAAACCTGCGGCGGCTTTCCCGGCAGTCGAGGCTACGAATATCAGGATGCCCGACAATATGCCGCCTGGGGTGTGGACTATCTGAAATACGACTGGTGCTACACCGGCAAACAAAGTGCCCCGGATTCTTACAAACTCATGCGTAATGCTTTGGAAAAAGCCGGCCGTCCCATCGTGTTCAGCATGTGCGAATGGGGTTCCAGCAAACCTTGGCTCTGGGGCAAAGGTATCGGACACCTCTGGCGTACCACTTTTGATATCCGCCCTTGTTGGGATTGCGGGAAAATGACCTTATCCAATGGCGTGCAGATCGAAAATTTCATCGGTTTTACCAAAATCCTGGATTTGCAGGTCGGCCTGGAAACTTACGCCGGCCCCGGTCACTGGAACGATCCGGACATGCTCGAAGTCGGAAACGGCAAACTCACCGCTGACGAAAACAAAGCACATTTCAGCCTTTGGTGTATGTTGGCGGCTCCTCTCATGCTGGGCAACGATATTCGCCAGGCCTCCCCGGAAGTTCTGGAAATTTTGCTGAACGTAGAAGCCATCGCCGTAAATCAGGACCCCTTGGGTAAACAGGCTGTCAAAATTCGCGACGACGGAGATCTGGAAGTGTGGAGCAAGGTTCTGCACGATGGCTCCCGAGCCGTTGTCCTGTTCAATCGCTCCGGCAACGAAGCAAACATCAGCTTCCAGTGGACAGAGATCGGCTATCCCACGCACTTAATAGCCCAAATTCGAGACATCTGGCAAAAAAAAGACCTCGGTCCATTCACCAAAACCTTCACCGCCAAAGTCGCCCCCCACGGCGTCGTAATGATCACCGTCACTCCCGAATAACTCACCAAAACCGCATAACCCCGCAGGGTGGCCCTTGCCCCACCGATTCTATCTGCAACACGGAGCGCAGCAGAGACCCCCGCGGTCAAAAACTATAGGATGGGCTTCAGCCCATGCGGTTTCCCGTACCGCCGGCGTTTTGCCGACGGGTGGCACCCAACGCCGTGAACTTTACTTGATATGGTAGTGCAATAAGTGTTTAATATCAAAGAAAATAGAGCCTCCCTGCCGATG
>JAFGSR010000224.1 GCA_016934515.1 Sedimentisphaerales bacterium | reverse complement strand
TTTGTATCGCCGGCGTCTCGCCGGCTAGTTGGACAATTGCCGCCGGGACGGCGGCGGTACAGTCCCCGGCGAAGCCGGGATAAGTTCTCCAGCCGGAAAATTCAGGCATTAAGCTTCAAGCTATCAAATAATAAAAAAGGAACGCCGGACGAATCCGACGCTCCTTTTTGTTTTTTAACGTTTCACTGTTCAGGTGAACAGAGTTAACACGTTATTCATAGACGTGCGTGCTTTCGGTTTCGTTAACCGGACTGGTCATCTGGTCGCTGTTCAATTCAACCTTGAAACGCACATCGCCGGGAGCGTTACCCTTGACCACGAGCCGATAAGTAGCCTTGGCCTTGGGATCCAAGTTGGCCAACGGTGCGAAAGTTACCACTTTGCCGGCAACGGTTGCAGTTGTCGGGCCGCCGCTGGAGATATAATCCAACTCAGCGGGCAGTATGCAGACAACTTTGATGCCGGTGTCTTGTGCTGAACCCTGATTGGTAACCGTGATGACGTAGGTTTCATTGGTGCCCACTTCGATCGGGTCTTCCAGGTCAACAACTTCAAGCAGTATCGCAGCGATGCCGGTTATCTTGGTAGAAGTCTCCGCCTGAGCATCCACACAGAGAGCTTCGGCGGTTACCCGGTTGGTCATGTTGCCGATTTGGTCAGCCTTGAGAGTCAGTGAAACTTTCTTAGTGGCATTAGGAGCCAGGGTACCCAGGTTCCAGCTTACCTTGCCGTTAGCGAAGGTGCCGCCGTCGGTCGCACTGACGAAGGTCATTCCGGATGGAATGGTATCTGTCATAGTGGCGTTCCGGGCGTCGCCGTCACCCTTGTTGGTGATGGTGATTTCATAGGTGGCGTTACGGTTGACGTAACGTTCAGCCGGTCCGGTCTTGGTGAGCACCAGAACAGGTTCCTTGACTATAACCTTGTGAGTCGCTTCGGCTTTGAGACCACCGTCGCCGGTTGCGACCGCGGTGTTGTTGTAGGTGCCTTTCTTGGAAGCCATTACCTTGTAGGTGGCATTTTTGCTCTGACCCGGTTGCAGGGTGCCGGCGTTAACCATGACCGAGGTCTGGCCGTCCGTGGTCTTGAGACCGTCGGGCAATTTGTCAGAAACTTTGACGTTGACAGCCGGTCCGTCGCCGTTGTTGGTTACGGTAACCGTGTAAGTGATCGGCTCACAGATCAGAACCTCTGTCGGTCCGGTCTTGGTAAGTGCCAGATTGGGAGCCGTTACCACCGTTGCCGCACAGGCTCTAGCTTTGAGGTTATTATCGGCGGTTACGTCAGCGCAGTTTTCAAACCGACCGGTCTTGGTGGCCTTAACTTTGACAGAGATAGCTTTGCTCTGCTGTTTAGCCAGGCTGCCCAGTGACCATTGCAGTTTCTGTCCGGCTACACTGGCAGCAGGCGCGCTCGATACATAAGCAATGCCGTCTGGTAAAACATCGACAACCATTACGTTGGTTGCGACTGCTTTGCCGGGATTGTTGACGGTGATGTCATAAGCAAAGACCTCACCGACACCGGCCTTGGCAGGAGCGGTTTTCTTGATGCCGATACGGGGGCCGACCCAGGTTTTGGTCATCTTGCCGACCGCCAAACGCATGGGCGGATTGCATTCACCGCACTGCTCGCGAATGATTTCCATTTCAATAACATTTTGCCCTTCAACCGGGCTGGCTTGAGCCAGTTTAACCTTGGCCAGGCCCATGGCGTCGGTCTTGACCGAAACCGCTTTTTTCTTGGATGGTTCAAACATCGCATCGGGGCCGCTGACAATCTTGAAATTGACAATTACGCCCGGTAGCGGGGTCCCGTCGGAGTACTGCATAACTTTAACTTGCATGTCATGCGTGGTTCCGATGGGATTGGTAGCATCAGGAGGCCATTCCCAGGTGGCATCGTTCCAGTGCTTGACGGCAAAGACTTTGTGTTTTTCCCAGTTAAAAATGGCCGGGGCGTAAGCAATTACATGGGTGTCACCTTCGATCGGCGAAGTAATCGTTACCCAGGTTTGACCCTTTTTGAGTATAACATCATCAGAAGGATCATTGTTGCCGCGGGTCAGGACATGATCACCGTAGTTGGTATGGCTGACAGCATATTTATTGTTAACTTTATAACCACGGGTGTTGTACCAGCCGCTTTCATCCACTTCAACAATCGAACCAACACTGCCTTCGGAGATCATCCACTCGACGCGCCTTCCGTTAAGTGGATTGCCCTGGGCGTCTTTAACGGTTGCTATCAGGACGTGTTGAGTTTGCACCGGGTTGGTGTCTTCCAGCGGAGTAACTTCCAGGGTGGCAGCTTCCGGATCGAAGTCCGAATAGTAACCTCCCTCCATGGGTTTACCATGTTCCCGGTCAATGTGTCCCCCATGTAATATTCCGAACTTGGTCGGATAAGAGGAACAACCGGCGACCATTATTAATGTGGTCGCCAACAATAATCCAAAAATAACCAGGGTTTGTTTTTTCTTCATGATCGGCTCCTTTCAAGGACTTGAAAAAACATAATTTGCCGTACCGAGGACTTGTCCTCACGATGTAGTTTATCAAACTTAACAAAGAAATTGAAATATATCAGCATAAACTAAGCTGTTTCAGTAAAAGCTTATTCATTTAAACCTAACATCCGGTCCAGAAAACCTTCGAATGGTTTATTCATTCTATTACCTGGAAGGCCCGGAAATCAAGAAGATTAACAAAAATATTTTCATTTTGTTTTTAGCAATAATGGATATTGCCAACAAGTTAACCCTGCCAGATTTTGCGGGGTGTGTGTTGGCCGTAAAATCAAAGCGTGTAAATGCTTATTACAAAAGGGTTAACGTGAATTTTTGTGCATTGGCGCAATTGGGCAGACCAACATTTGCTAAAGACGAGAATAATATGGAATGGGCATAATGTATCAGGGATTAACAGCCAGGGGCAGGTTGATTTGCCGGGCGGGAGCAGGTCTAAGCCAACAAAGAGTTGATTTTGCTGATGAGGGTGTTGAATTCAATGGGTTTTTCCAGGAAATGAACAGCTGGCAAATCCGGATCATTCATGCCGCAATCAATGAAGCCCAATGGTGAATCAGATTTCAGGGCGGTGAGCATGATCAGGGGAACGTTTTTAAGTTTTTCCGATGAGCATCTCATGTGTCGGGCCAGATTGTGGCCGGCCGAATCGTCTTCCGGAAACATCACGTCCAGCAAAACCAAATCCGGCAAACGATTTTCCATCCGGGCCAAGGCCTTTTCCGGACTGGATTCGGTTTGGACTTCGTGACCGAATTTCCGCAGCACCATAGCCGTCGCGGCGCAGAAGTCGTCGTCGTCATCCACGATTAACAGATATGCCATTTTAACTATCCTTCTCTGCCAGGCCACGAGCAACTGTTTTTTTTGAGTGCTTCCGACATAAATAACTTAAAAGTGGTTCCCCGGCCGAGTTGGCTTTGAACCTGAATCTTGATATTGTGCATCTGGGCAACCTGTTTAACGATTGCCAGCCCCAAACCGGAAGATTCCTTATTGTGCCGAACCGCTTCGTTGGTGCGGTAGTGCTCATCGAAAATTTTGGGTAGTTTATCAGCCGGGATGCCAATACCCTGGTCGGAAATCGTAACCAGCACCTGACCGGTTGGTCCAACCTGGCTGGTTACTCGGACCTGGCCTTTTGGATAGGAATAACGGACCGCGTTGGCGATAAGATTGACGAAAAGCATTTTCAGGTGATCTTCCACTGCCGCAAACGTAAAGGGCTGAATGTCCGTTGTAATGGTAATTTCGCGTTCACGGGCAATCGATTCGACCTGGGAAATACACCAGTACAAAACCACCGCGCAATCCAGTCTGGTCCATTTATTTTTTCTTTGGCTCGAAGAACTCAGGTTGGCAAGTTGCAGCATTTCCTGAATCTCGGTAGTCAGTCGCTGACAGCGGGACGTGATTTTTTTGGCGACGTTCATGGCTTCGTCGGGCAGTTCACCGCAGTAACCGTCCACCAGCAGTTGGGCGTTAGCGTGAATGGCAGCAAAGGGGGATTTCAATTCATGGGTGGTGGTAAGCATGTGGCGAGTGCGCTCTTCCTGGGCAGCAGCCAAACGACGATTGGTCTCCGCCAGTTCAATATCACGTTCACGTACCATCGAGGATAAACGCGAAGCCAGATACCACACCACCAGCCAGATGCCGTTAGTCATGAAAAGCTTCCAGACAACGACGTCTGGTTGGCTAAGTTTAATGAGATTTTCTGAACTATGGATGAATATCGTTGTCGGCGTCAAAATTTCCAGAAAATGTTCCGACATTACGCACCCGCAATACATGGTGCCGGCCAGGATGGTAACTATCAGGCTTTGTATGCGGGTCAAAAACACACAGGCCAGCACGATGTGAAACAGGTAGGTAAAGGCGATTGCGGTTTCCAGGCTGCCGACAAAGTGAATTACCGCGGTCAGCACCATGATGTCCACCACGATCTGCCCCCACAAATTGGCCATGGTTTTGGCCGGGTCGGATACTTTTCGGGTGTACAGCAGAAAAAAAGTGTTTTCCACCGTCAAAATCAAAACGGTAACCAGAACCCATACCCCCGGAGCCGACAAACCCAGAAATGACAGAATGCTTTCCGATTGCCCAAATATTTCATAAGCCAGCAGGATAGAGATAACGATCCAGCGTAGGTTGCAGAACCATTTGGCGTTGGCCGCCAGCAGGGGCGCACGCAGAGATTCGTCGGTTATGTCCGGCGGAGTTTTAGACTTGGCCTCGTCCGGCTTCTCAAACGATAATTCGTAAACCGCAATCTGATCTGATTTATTATCCAACATGAAATTCCTGTCAGGTTATATATATTCGCCATTATAGCGAAAAATAAGCCAACCTGTAAGAGGAAATGTAGATTTTTCTGAATCGTCCGCCCGCCCCCAGACGAGTTTGCGAACGGGAAAAGTGCTGATCAGCGCAATCGGCCGCAAAACCGCCGCTTATCGGGATTCTGAAAAGGACTCGAATCATTTTTAGAATTTGTCGTAGAAAATGTCTTCGGCTTTGAGCCCTTTTTCTTCGAGCACACCCATCACCGCGTCGATCATCGGGGGCGGACCGCACAGAAAAGCTTGTCTTTTCACACCGGGCTTTAGATGTTTATCCACCGACAAGTGAATAAAGCCGGTTTCGCCGTCCCATTTTTCGCCCGGTTCGAGCTGATCGGAAAGGGCGTAGATAACGTGGAAATTGGGGTGTTTCTTGGCCAGTTCCAGGTATTCATCCAGATAGAAAATGTCCTTGGTGGTCCTGCAGCCGAAGAAAAGCCAGCACGTGCGGTCCGGCCATTGGTCGTATAGCGAATAGATAATGTTTTTCATCGGCGACATGCCGGCACCGCCGCCGACGCAGATGATTTCGGTGTCCGGCTCTTCGTTCAGCCGGAACTCTCCGTAGGGACCGGTGAAAGTTACCTTGTCGCCGACCTGCAGTTTGTGCAGATAAGTTGACCCGATCCCGCCGGGGATTATCCGAACACCCAATTCGACGACATCAGTTTCATAGCAGGGTGAACTGATTGAATAAGCTCGGAAAATAGGCCCGTCGGGCGAAGGGGCCTGAATCTGGGCGTATTGACCGGGACGCTGCGAAATCTCGTCCGGCTCGATCAACTTGAAACGAATCTCTTTCATGTCGTAAGTCAGGGTTTTCGAACTGGCCACTTCAGCCGAGAACATTTTAACATTCAGCAGTTCTTCTGGTATTTTGGCGGTGATGTTTTCGCGGACCTTCACCTGACAGGCCAGCCGCATCCCGCTACGAATCTCCTGGCGAGTAAGAAAGGGCTTTTCCGTGGGCAGCACCGGGCCGCCGCCGGAGAGCACGGTCATCTTGCAATAGCCGCACGTACCTTGTCCGCCACAGGCTGAGGGAATGTAAATTTCCTGATCAATCAGCGTCGAAAGCAACGTTTGGCCGCCTTCAACTTCCAACACCCGCTCGCCGGCGTTGATGTCGATCTGGCAGATGCCGTAATTGATGAGTACCTTTTCCGCGATAGTCAGCAGAACCGACAAGCCCACCAGCAAAATCACAAACATTAAGATAGCTGAGAAGAATATCATTTTATTTCGTTTACTTTCGCTTTACTGAATGTTTACCATGCCGGCAAATCCCATAAACGCCATCGCCATTATGCCGGTGATTATCATGGCAATTGCAACACCCTGGAACGGTTGAGGAATATTGCTGTAATTCATCTTCTTTCGCAGCCCCGCCATCAAAACGATTGCCATCGCGAATCCGACACCCGAGCCGAATCCGAATCCCAGCGACTGAACGAAAGAATAATTCCGCAGCACCAGAAACAGCGACGCGCCCAGGATCGCACAGTTCACCGTAATCAACGGCAGAAAAATCCCCAGGGCAAAATAAAGCTTGGGACTGAACCGCTCGACGAACATCTCCACAAACTGCACAAAAGCTGCAATCACCGCGATAAACACGATAAACTGCAGATGTTCCAGCCCCAGCTTAACCAGCAGGTAATGATAAATTACGTAGTTCAAAGCCGCCGTGCCGGTCAGCACGAATGTCACCGCAACTCCCAGACCCGCCGCCGTGGGTATCTGACGCGAACAGGCCAGGAACGAACACATTCCCAAAAAGTATGCCAGCAGAATATTGTTGGTAAATATCGCAGCTATTATAATTGTCAGAGTAGAGGTTTCGCTCATTTGGTTTCCTCCTTGTCCGGGCCCTTGATCTGGTTAAACAATGCCACCAGAAATCCCAGAGCGATAAACGCCCCCGGAGCCAGAATCATAAACTGGTTCGGGGTGTACCAATCGGCACTGAGCAACTCGAAGCCCAGCACTTTGCCGCTGCCCAGCAACTCGCGGGAAAATCCGATAATCGCTAGAACAATCGCATACCCCAGTCCGTTAGCGAAACCGTCCACCATCGATACCAGCGGACGGTTCTGCATGGCAAAAGCTTCCGCCCGGCCCATAACGATGCAGTTGGTGATAATCAGTCCCACATAAGGGCCCAGCATCTTGGACATGTCCCAGTAAAAAGCCTTGAGAAACTGATCGAACAAAATCACAAAAGTTGCAATAATTGCCACTTCCGCAATCAACCTGATGCGCCGCGGTGTCACGTTACGCAGCAGCGAAACAAACAGGTTGGAACCCACGCAGACAAATATCAGCGCCGCTCCCATAACCAGTGAATTTTCCAGCCGGTTGGTTACCGCTAGCGCCGAGCAGATACCCAATATCTGAATGGATATCGGATTGTTGCTCCAGATACCCTCGCGCATGGTCTGCTTGCCTTTACCACCGCAGGCACCGCATGATGGGATGATGTTATCAGCCATTGCCCTTACGTTCCTTTACAATTTTCTCGATTACAATATTAAGCATCGCTTGCACTTTATCACTGGTCATCGTCGCCCCGGAAATTCCCGCCACTTCGTTAGTTGCTGAAAGCGCCTTGGTGGTGATGATAATCCCCGGCTTCCCGGAAGCATCCACCAGGGTTTTGTCTATGAAGCGGTCGCAAAACTCCTTCGTAGCAATGTCCCCGCCCAATCCGGGGGTCTCTTCCTGTTCGTGAAAGACGATCCCGACAATCTTATCCATTTGCGGATTCAATGCCAAAAATCCCTTGATCGGTGCCCAAAGCCCCGGCCCGGCAAATTCAACCGCCACAGTCTTAACCTGACCCTGGGCCTCGGCGGGGCAATATAGGTAAAATTCCAAATCTCCCCGTTTTTCAGTTTGCACGTTGGCTTTAAAAATCTCCTCCAGTTCCTGAGCCGAAGCTTCCGCCGGAAAATCCGCGTTGAGAACTCCCAGAATGCTGCGGTTTTTTTCCGCTCTGGCGTTGCTCTCCTTGTAAGGCTTGGTAATGGTTGCCGCACCGGTCAACAGCAACGCACAAACCGTCCCCATAACCGCCGAGTAAATGATTGTGTGCAGGCTATCTTTCATTTTTCAGTCTCCTCAGGCGGGCATATACCACCAATTCATCCAGCATCGGGGCCACAATATTGCCCAGCAAAATAGCAAACATCATCCCTTCGACATAGCCGGTGAGATTCCTGATCAGCACCGTAACGCACCCGATGATGATGCCGTAAAACCATTTGCCGCCGTTGGTGTTGGGGCTGCTCACCGGGTCGGTAGCCATGAAGAACACTCCCAGCAGCAATCCGCCCGCAAAAATGTGCCAGTAAGCCGGGCCGAATCGATCCGGGTCGGCAGTGTTAAGCGCTCCAGTCAGGATAATGAATGATCCCAGCGAAGCAGCCACCGTCCGCCAGTTGGCAACTTTGGTAACGAGCAGGAAAATCCCGCCCAAAATTATTCCTATTGCGCAGGTCTCACCGATGCAGCCCGTCGTCGTGCCCCAAAGCAGCGAACCAAAGTCTGCCCATTCCCCCTGCTTGGCCTGTCCCAGCGGCGTCGCCCCGGTAACCGCCGCCGTGTCGTACCATTTCAGCAAACTGCCCGTCAATCCCTCCCCCGGCTTCAACCAGACCGCCGACATCGCCCTGGGGTACGCCAGCGCCAAAAAACACCTCCCCACCAGTGCCGGGTTGAACAGGTTTCGTCCCGTCCCCCCAAAAATCTCCTTGCCCACCAGCACCCCAAATGCAACTCCCACCGCCACCATCCAAAGCGGTATGGTTGGCGGAAGCACCAACGGGAACAACAACCCCGTCACCAGAAAGCCTTCGTTGATCTCCTCTTTGCGGATTACCGCGAAAAGCACTTCAATCGCCCCGCCCACCGCGTAGGAAACCACAATGACCGCCAAAGTACGCAATCCGTAAAAATAAATTCCCGCCAAAGTTGCCGGCAGCAGCCCAATGATTACCATCGTCATATAACGCTTGAGATCCAGCGGATCGCGAACATGCGGCGCCATCGCGGTTCGGGTGGCCGGGCCATAGAAAAAGTTCTCCATGGCTTCGTAGAGCGGCTTAAAAGCACCGAATGTTCCACCATCATCAAAATGCCGGCGGGTGACGTCGAACAACTTTCGTAAAATCTTCACGCCTGCACCTCCTGGGCATGTAACTCGCGCTCAATATCTTCCTGGGCTTTAACAAATTCGCCCCGCAAATCAATCTTAGAAGGACACACAAACGAGCACATCCCGCAGCCGACACACAAATCCACCCGCATCTGCTCGACATCCTCCAACTCGCCGCTGTAAAGCGTCTTGTGAATCATGTAAGGCATGATCCCCGCCGGGCAAACTTCCTCGCAAAAACCGCAAGCCACACAAGGCCTTTTTTCGCCGCGAAGAGCCGTATTGAGCCGTTCCTTGAAAGCCCCCCGCAAAGCACTCATATAACACTTGCCGTAAGATTGCCGATCAAAGCCCGGCCGGACAAAACTCAAAAACTCCCGGTCGCTGTGCTCAGCCAACACGGTTAATCCGTTGCATTCAGCGGTCAATCCCTTTTGCTGATCACTAACCATCGCCCCGGTAAGCACCCCGCCGTCAATAATTCGCACCGGCCCGGATTCAATTCGATCAGCCAGAATATCTTTCAGCGGATAGCCCGGCATGGCCTTGAGATGAACCGGCTTCTTAACCATCGGACCACCGAACGAAATAATCCGCACGGTCGAGGGCTTGGACAAAGTCAATGCCCGGTCAATCGCCAAAATAGCTTCGGTTCGCATCGCCCAGACCGGATTGTCTTCTTCCTTATTAAAGCCCAACTGCCTGGCCATCACCGCAAAATTATCACTGGGATATTTCGGCGCTATCTGGATGGGCTTGACCCAGGCGTAACCGCGAACCGAATCCTGCAACTTGCGGCTGAATTCCGAATTAATGTCCGGCATCACCAGATAAATCGGCTGATATTCCAGCAGCGATTGCAGATGCTCCAGACCACGGGTAAAATTAGCCAGACGTTTCTGCAGTTGCACCTCACCTCGGGCCGTGTAAGGCTCCAGATTAACCGTCGAAACGATTACCGCCCGCGGCGTTCCAAACGGATCCGGTAACTTAAAACTATGCGCGTCGTAAACAAACTGCCACGCCCCCAACGCCAGCAACTTGTACCTTTTCAGGCCAATCGAGCCCATCTCCTTGGGAATGTGGGCCTCATCTTCACGATGATCGTATGGCTCCTCTTCCTGCTGCGTTATTTCATCCAGAACAATATGATTTTCAACTTCGCCGAGCTTAACCTTACCCGCCCGCGGTGCCAGTAGTGGAACCGAATAATTGTTTAAATCCCGGGCCAGCACCTGACCGGGCTGCACCGATTGGCCCTCTTTCACCTCGACACTCTCGAACAAAAACCGCGTGCTTTCCAGGGGAATGCACAATTTCTCCGGTTCTGGCATTACCAAAACCGAATCACTCGGCTTACCTTCGAGCTGAATCTCGCATTTCGCTTTATATTTCATACCTTTATCCCGCTGTTGCTAATTAGCTGCTAATGCGTTTCCTGATTAGCCGCTTATTAATGGGCGTCCGCAAAAAATTCTCTCGTAATCTACCTCATTTATGGGGAAAAAAACGTGAGCTAGATCACGTTTCCAATTTTTTCCGCTCCACCGTAACGCCCGGAACCAGCCATTATAAACGCCTCTGAATCGGCATTTCGCTCCGTAACGCCTGATTTTACAGGGGCATAAACTACAATAACCAGCCTGCTTTGTCAATTCAGTAACCATTTTATTCCGGTTTATTCCGGAAAAAACGCCATTACGACCATATAATCAGCCAAAATCATCATATTTACCCTAAAAACGCTGTTAATGGTAATTTCGTCACGTGTCCACCTTCCTCAGAATCACCCTTCCCCGGAACCATCCTTTCCCCGGAATCACCCTTCCCCGGAACCACCCTTCCCCGGAATCACCCTTCACCTAGGAGATTAACTGTCGTCAGGGTGGGGTGATTTTTCAGAGGTCGTGCTTACGTCAGAATCGGCTTTCGTCGGGGATAATGCTTCCATCAGAGGCACTATGCAGCGAACGCCTGGTCGGTCCATGTTGTTATCGGACCAATAATTCATAAGCTTGCTCTGTCGGTGTGTATTACGCAGATTTACACACCATACTGATAATGCAGAATCAAATTGTGCGGATCGTAATTTTGCTCGACTGAAAATCACACTTAATTTCCTGATTTATTTCTGTTGTTTGTTGACACCGCAGGAAAATTCAATAAATGATGTATTATCAGCATTGATATTTATGAGAATATTAATGGTTAGTGTTTTTTGGTAATTATAGTTAGCTGATTAATCAAAGAATCCGGATTTTGTATGAATTTGTTATTATCCCCGCCTTGACAACCTGAAAATTATCGTTGTCTAATGAAAGTTCCTTAAAATGCCGAACTTAGAATTACCTGCTTGTTGTTTGTGGCGGGATAAGTAACCGGAAAATCTTAATATCTTAACGATGGCGTTTGGAGTCCAAATAATGGCCGATACAATTGAATCTTTTGTCACAAAATTAAAGTCCGAAGGTCTCGAACAAGGCCGCAAAGAAGCCGGGCAACTCCTCGATGATGCTCAGCAACAGGCCGATCAGATTGTCAGTGACGCCCAACAGCAGGCTGACAAAATCATCGCCCAGGCCAAATCCGAAGCTCAGAACCTCCTCGAACGCAGCCGAACCGAACTGGAACTGGCTGCCCGCGACGCCACCCTCAAGCTGCGCGAGTCGCTTGAACGCGCTTTGCAGGCCGTCCTCGCCGGTCCCGTTGAGGAACAGCTCAGCGATGCCGAATTTCTCAAGGTCCTCGTTCAGGACCTGGTCAATCAATACGCCCAGGCGGATATCAAACGGCCTGAGCACGTCGAGCTTAATGTCACCCCGGAAATTCATAAACAATTGGCGGACTGGGCCATTAAGATGCTCCACCAAAAAGCCCGCGAAATTAATTACCAGGGAACGATTGATATTAAGGAATATCTCAAACAGGCCGGATTCGAATACAAACGCTCCGGAGCCACGATGGAAATCACCCGCGACTCCGTGGTGGAAATCCTGATGTCACTCGTCGGGCCCAATTTGCGTGAAATTTTCGACAAAGCCGCCGCCCAACAGGAATAATCCATTATAAAATGTCAGGCGATAACTATTATTTACTAACTTTTCTGCCCGGCCTTGGTGAATTGGGCACCGCTGTGCCGTTAACACCCGCGGATCTGCTCGAACAGGCCCAGGGCATCGCCGGTGCCGAGCTCTTGCTGAAAACCATCTTTCTCAGCGACGATCTCCTCCAGCACCAGGCATACCTGGCCGGGGAGACCAAAAATCTGGATCCGACAGTTTTAACCAAATCCCAGGCCGCCGACGAAGAACCTTTGCCAACCTACCTGGCCGTGGTTAAGGACGAACGCGACACCGAAGAAGTCAATCCCGATCGCTACTGGGAAAATTACTATCGTTACGCCGCCCAACAGGCAAAAAAATATTCCAGCCGATTCCTGACCCAATGGGTCGGCTTTGAAGTGCAGCTCAGAAACGCACTCACCGAAGAACGAGCCAAAATCCTCGCACTCGATGCCCTGGATTATCTCGTTGCCGCCGACCTGGGTAACACGGACCTGGATTTTTCCGGCATAATCAATGAATGGTCCGCCGCCCCCGATCCCTTCGCCGGATTAAGAGTTTTAGACAACGCCCGCTGGAAATGGCTCCGGGAAAATGACGGGTGGTTTAGCTTCGAAAATGACGAAATTGCAGCTTATGGCGCCAAGCTGATGCTTTTGCATCGACGCTTTCGGCTTGGTGATAAACAATCAGCCCCGACGGTCAATGATTAAGCTACCTCTTTTTAGAGGTTCACTTAACACCGACGGGATAACAATTTGCGAGAGGATTAACCTGTGAATGGTAGAATTGTAGCCGTTTATGGAAACCTGGTAATTGCCGAAACCAATGGACGCGTTATCCAGAACTCGGTGGGTTATTGCCACCGCGATGATGGCGCCAAATTGCTCAGCGAAGTCATTCGAATTCGCGGGCGGGTTGCGGACCTTCAGGTTTTTGAAGAAACCCGTGGCTTGAAAGTCGGAGATCCGGTCGAATTTCGCCAAGAGATGCTCTCGGTCTCACTTGGTCCCGGACTGCTGGGACAGATTTACGACGGCCTGCAGAATCCGCTGCCGCGATTGGCTGAAAAAATCGGCTTCTTCCTCCTGCCCGGCAATTACATCGACGGCCTGCGTACCGACATCAACTGGGACTTCACTCCCACTGTCCAGCCCGGCGACACCCTAAGCGCCGGCGACACCGTCGGAACCGTCCCCGAAGGAATTTTCACCCACCGCATCATGGTGCCTTTTGACTCACAGGGAAAGTTAACTGTCGAAAGCATCGTCGGCCCCGGCCAGTACCCCGTTGATAAAGAAGTAGCAGTCCTGAAAGACTCCAACGGACAAACCTCACCGATGACCATGCAGCAGAACTGGCCCGTCAAAGTCGCCCTCAACGTCTCCAAAAAACGACTCTTGCCCGTCGAGCCCCTCGTAACCCAGGTGCGGATCATCGATTCCATGTTCCCCATCGTTCGCGGCGGCACCTATTGCATTCCCGGACCATTTGGCGCCGGCAAAACCGTTTTACAGCAAATTACCTCGCGTTATGCCGAGGTTGACATCGTTATCGTTGCCGCCTGCGGCGAACGTGCAGGCGAGGTCGTCGAAACCCTCCGCGAATTCCCGAAACTTATCGACCCGCGAACCGGCAAAACCCTCATGGAACGAACCATAATCATCTGCAACACCTCAGCCATGCCCGTCGCTGCCCGTGAAGCTTCGGTTTACACCGCCGCAACGCTGGGCGAGTATTACCGCCAGATGGGTCTCAACGTCATGTTGCTGGCCGATTCCACTTCCCGCTGGGCTCAAGCCATGCGCGAAGTCTCCGGTCGCCTCGAAGAAATACCCGGCGAAGAAGCCTTCCCCGCTTATCTCGAAAGCCGCATCGCCGGTTTCTACGAAAGGGCCGGCATCCTCGAACTCAACGACGGCTCCCTGGGCTCGCTCACCATCGGCGGCACCGTTAGCCCCGCCGGTGGTAATTTCGAAGAACCCGTTACCCAGGGCACCTTGAAGGTCGTCGGTGCTTTCCACGGCCTTTCCCGCGCCCGCAGCGACGCCCGACGTTATCCCGCTATCGACCCGCTGGACTCCTGGAGTAAATACGTCGGGATTATCGATACCACAAAAGTTGAAAAAATAAGAGAATTACTCCGCCGCGGCAACGAAGTTGGCCAGATGATGACCGTCGTCGGCGAAGAAGGCACCAGCGTCGAAGATTTCACCATCATGCTCAAAGCCGAATTCTTCGATAACGTTTACCTCCAGCAGAACGCCTTTGACGAAGTGGACGCCGCTACCCCCGCCGAAAGACAAAAATTTGTCTTTGGAAAAGTAATCGAAATTGTCGATCTCGACTTCGAATTCGATGACAAGGATTTTGCCCGCCGCACCATCGTCCAGGCCACCGACTTATTCAGAAACTGGAATTACGCTGCTACCGACAGCGACGAATACAACAAGCTCCTCAGCCAGATTGACGATTTTATATCCCGGAAAGGTCGTTGAAAAACATGAGAAAATACTACGATGAAATAATCCGTATCGCCGGCAACGTGGTTACCGTTACCGCCTCAGGCATCGGTTACGAAGAGCTTGCCGTTATCACTACGCCAAACAAAAGCTCGCTGGCCCAGGTCATTCATATCGAGTCCGACCATGTCAGCCTGCAGGTGTTTTCCGGAACTCAGGGGATCTCCACCGGTGATAAGGTGCGCTTTCTGGGCCATCCCATGCAGGTGCCTTTCAGCGAGGAATTGCTCGGCCGCATCTTCAACGGCTCCGGAACTCCCCGCGACGGCCGACCCGAACTTCAGGCCGACCGCATCGAACTGGGCACCCCCTCGGTCAATCCCGTCCGCAGACGCATGCCCGACCAGATGGTCGACACCGGCATCCCCATGATCGACATCTTCAATTCGCTCGTCGAATCCCAGAAACTGCCCATCTTCTCCGTTGCCGGTGAGCCTTACAACGAATTGCTCGCCCGCGTCGGTTTGCAGGCCAACGCCGACGTCATTATCCTCGGCGGCATCGGACTGCGACACGATGACTACCTGAAATTCCGCAACACCTTTGAAGAAGGCGGCGTGCTCGGCCGAACCATCATGTTCGTCCATACCGCTGCCGACCCGGTCGTCGAAGGACTGCTCGTGCCGGACCTCTGTCTGGCCGTCGGCGAAAAATTCGCCCTCGAAGGCAAACGCGTCCTCACCCTCTTGACCGACATGACCGCCTTTTCCGACGCCCTCAAAGAAATCGCCATCATCATGGAACAGATTCCCTCCAACCGAGGCTACCCCGGCGATCTCTACAGCCAACTCGCCCGCCGCTATGAAAAAGCCGTCGATTTCGATGGCGCCGGCTCCATGACCCTGCTCGCCTGCACCACCATGCCCGGCGATGATGTTACGCATCCCGTACCCGATAACACCGGGTATATCACTGAAGGACAATTTTATCTCCGCAACGGACGCATCGAACCGTTCGGCTCACTGTCCCGTCTCAAACAGCAGGTCAACGGCAAGACCCGCGACGACCATCGCGCCATCATGGATGGCTGCCTACAGCTTTACGCCCAGTGCCGCGAGAGCCGTGAAAAACGCGACATGGGGTTCGAAATGAGCCGCTGGGACAAATCCCTGCTGAAATTCGGCGACCTCTTCGAAGAAAAAATCATGGACCTCTCCGTTAACATCCCCCTGTTCGAAGCCCTGGATCGCTGCTGGGCTATCCTGGCCGATTGCTTTGAACCCGCCGAAACCGGCATCCGACGCTCCATCATCGAAAACCACTGGCCCAAAGAAGTAATCCAGGAAACCAAAACAGAAACCGAAAAAGAACCAGAAAAAGAAACCGAAGCCGTAACCGTCTGACCAGCACAACTGAAACTTGTAGGATGGGCTTTAGCCCATGCTGACGTTTTGGAATTGACGACACGATAATAATAAAAAACGTTTTTGCGTTTGCAATAATTAACCGCAATAAAAAATAATGGCAAAGAAAATCAAACTAACCCGACCTGAACTGAAACGCCAGCGCGACACCCTGACCCGTTTCCAACGCTATCTGCCCATGCTCAAGCTCAAGCAACAGCAGTTGCAGTTGACCATGCGCCAGATCGCCCAAGAATACAAAGCCGCTCAGAAAGCCCAAAAACAGGCTCAGGAAAAATTTGACAGCTACCGCACCGTCCTGGCCGATCTTGCCGGGGTCAACGTCCCGGAACTCGCCCGCTGTCAGGAAATCAAAACCACCCAAACCAACATCGCCGGCGTGAACATCCCCGTCTTCGAAGAGGTAACTTTCTCGCAGGTAAAATACAGCTTGTTTTCCACCCCCGTCTGGGTTGACGCTGCTATCGCTGACCTGCGTCAGGTGAACACCTGTCAGGCCAAACTGGAAATTGTTCAACAGCAGCATGATCTGCTCCAGAAAGAACTTACCAAAATTATCCAGCGGGTGAACCTGTTCGAAAAGGTTAAGATTCCCGAAGCCCGCGAAATTATTCGTCGGATTCGTATTCAGCTCAGCGACGAAATGGCCGCCGCCGTCGGACGAGCCAAAATCGCCAAAGCCAAACTAGCCGAAACCGAAGCTTACGACGGTGCAGAAAAAGAAACCGCCGCCGGTTAACACCGATTTAAAGTGAAAAACAACGTAGGATGGGCTTCAGCCCATGCTGTTAAACTTTGAATGAAAAATACAGTTGTTTTTGTTTTGAAAATTTGAATTTCGAAAATTTGATATTGTTTAGAATTTAGAATTTCCAGTTTTGTAGGGTGGGTAACTTGTTACCCACGCGGTTATTGCAGGATTAAAGTAAAAAACCAATGATAGCTAAGATGTTAAAACTTCATGTGGTGGTCCGCTCCGCCGACCGCGATCAACTGCTCAATACGCTGGGCGATCTCTCGGTTATGCATTTGCAGCCGGTCGATCCCAAAACCGCGGTCGCCGAAGAAAAAATTGTCACCGAAATGGACACCCTCGCGCGGGCCTTGCAGACGCTCAGCGATATCGAACCGCAACAACCAACTCCGGACCTGACCGCT
>JAFGSR010000223.1 GCA_016934515.1 Sedimentisphaerales bacterium | reverse complement strand
GACGATCTGGATAACTGCACTGCCCGTTATAGTTGCATCGAAGACGGCGATCCCGGCCAGGGCAACATCAGCACCAATCCGTTATTCGCCGATTCCAATTATCACCTGCTATCACAGCGCGGCCGTTATGTGCTAGACAAGGATTACTGGATATCGGACAAGGATTACTGGATTTTGGACGAAACCACCAGTCCTTGCGTTGACGCCGGAGACCCGACGATTTATCCGGAAAACGAAGCCACCCCCAACGGCGCCCGGGTGAACATGGGAGCTTTCGGCAACACCGCCTATGCCAGCTTGAGCGAATGGCCTTTATCGGCGGATATCAACCGGGACGGCACGGTAAACCTGCTGGACTTCGCCCTATTTGCCCAGGACTTCCTGTGGACAGCACCCTGGTATGAATAAATGGAAAAAATGCAGTCATACTTAAGGTATTTCTGTGGGTATTATGGTTACCCGAAGCATATTAAAAAGCAGTAGTCAATCTTTTGTTTTTTTACAGAAAAATATATATTGCTTTTCCCCGATTGGAACCAGGCTCTGTTTACGTACAATTTCAGGCAGTAAATCCTCGGCGGAAAATACTTCTACTGCAAAACCTGCCTTACTTAATCTTTCCTTAATATCCAAACCATAATATCTGACATGGTCATATTGGCCAAATAAGCGTTCTCTTTCCTCAGGATTTTTAATGTCGGGGTCCTCAAAAGTTTCATTCAGCTCATCGTCAACTGGAACTTGAACAATTGCCCACCCATTTGGCCTCAACACCCGGTAAAGCTCATTTATGGCTGAATAATCATCAGGGACATGCTCAAGTACATGACTGCACAAAATTGCGTCAAAATCGTTATTCTCGAAGGATAAATTTGTGATATCAGTTTTTACCATAGCTATATCAGATTTTAAATCTGCACTGATATATTTTAGATTAGGCATATTTCTGAATTTATTTTGCAGATATTGCTCTGGTGCAAAATGTAAAAATTTATAATGGACGACAAAAAAATCGGTACTGTTTTTTAAAAAATACCATAAAAACCTGTGCCTTTCCAATGAACGGCAATATGGACATTGCGCATTTTCTCTATGACGCCTCCCATAGGTAAATAGTTTACGAAAATGGCCGCCACAACAGGGACAATAAAACCGGCAGCCAAAATAAAAAAAACGAAACCAAAGGCTAAGCCATTTATCTGGAATTTTTGAAATACACTTCTTTAACATTCAGTATTACTCCGGATCAAATAATAATTATCTTATCCACTCTTTTTATGAATCCTCAAACCACTATATAGTATCATATTCAAACTCAACTTTCAATCCCAGCTTGGTCCATAAGTGATTACGGAATAGATAATTCCATATTCTTTCAATAAATCTATTCCTACTTTTAGACATATTGACAAAAATGCCGATACTCTCTATAAGTTCTTAGAGAGATGAATTTTATGAACTTGTCCGATAAAAATTCTGCATATACAGTCAGTGCGGTAATACCGGCTTATAATGCCGCCGAGCATATCGGCCGGGCTATTGAAAGCGTACTGGCCCAAACCCTGCCGGCGGACGAAATCATCATCGTTGACGACGGCTCCACGGACACTACCCGGGACGAGGTTGCCAAATTCGGCGATCAGGTAAATTATATCTACCAGGAAAACGCCGGGGTAAGTGTTGCCAGAAACACCGGTATTACTGCCGCTCAGGGACAATGGATAGCTTTTCTTGACGCGGATGATGAATGGCTGCCCAATCACCTGAATTTGCAAATTGATCTGCTGCAAAGAAACTCCGAACTAGTTTGGACATGCGCTAATTTTCTGCAATGCAATTGCAATGAGCAGAAAAAAGCCCCCGTTAGAAATCCCCAATTGGCTGCCAACTTTTTAGGACACAAGGATTATTTTGATAGTTATTTTGATTCATTTCGGGATGGTTTTTTCGCCTGGACCGGAACTGTAATCGTTAAAAAAACAGCCTTGGAGCAAGTTAATATGTTTCGACCAGGACAACTTCGCGCCAACGACACTGACCTGTGGTTTCGGATAGCATACCGTTGGCCGAAGATTGGTTATGTCAACGAGCCGCTGGCGATTTATCATCGCGGTGTAGAGGGCAGCATCACCAAAACCCATACCCATTCGAAAATAATCGGCGACCTGGTGGCCCGGCACCTGAAATTGTCCGCAGAATATGGCAAGCTGGCGGATTTTCAATCCTGTGGCAGCAAGATGCTGCAGGTCTGGATGCAAGAAGTCATCCAGCAGCAACAACGCAGCGAAGTGCTCTATCTGTTAGAACGGTTCAAAGATATCCTGCCATTTCGCTTCAAAAACGAAATGCGCTTGCGTGTCCGACACCCACGACTGGCCCCTTATTGCCTTGGTATCAGCAACAAAGTCAAACAAACTATCCGTCGATTAAAAAACCGTCATCAACACAACTAAAAAACTATCAATGCCATACATAGCCGAATAAATTAACTCAAAAATCTTAAGAATAAATATGCCAAACAGATTTAAGCATAAAATTTTGACAGGAATTATTTTGCTGACGGTTGTTATTATCGGTAAAGCACCAACCTTGCATTTGCCTTATCACTGGGATGAAATGGGAGTCTATGTGGGGCCAAGTCACTGGCTGGCTCAAGATAGTCTGGTCCGCGTTTTCCCGGGAATGCACCCGAGAGGTCAATTTTTCGGCCATCCCCCGGCCCTCTACTTAACTCTGGCGGCCACGTATAAAATATTTGGCGAATCAATCATTATTTCCCATTTATATATTCTCGCTTTTTCATTTCTGGGAGTCTATTTCTCTTACCTTTTAGGAGCTTTTCTTTTTGATCATACTACCGGTCTTATAGCTGCCCTGTTGTTGTTTTTTACCCCATTATATTTTGCCCAATCAGGAATGGTCCTGAGTGAAATACCCATTACCGCCTTTGGCGTTATGAGCATTTATTATGCACTCAGGAACAGGTTTTTGCCTTATTTGCTATGTGGCATTTTTCTGGTACTGCTCAAAGTAACTGCCATCGCTCTAATCGCATCTATTTTGATATATATATTTATTACTGAAAAAAAAGGGCGGGCAACTATGATAAAAATATTAAAATTCTCTCTGCCGTTGTTCGTGCTGGGCGGCTTTTTTATTTGGCAAAAAATCATAACTGGAAGTTTTATAGACAATCCTTGTTTTAAATCCAATCCGGCCTGGACTTTGTCGCTTACAAAAAACCTCTCCAAAGCCGGTTGGGTGATCGGCTGGGTTTTTCTTCATCAGTACCGAATTCTTCTAACCTTTTTGATTTTCCTTCATTTCATTAATAACCAAAAAAATGTATGGCATAAATCATACACTCTTTTCCTGATAATCTTTTTGTTATTTTTAGGCGCATTCTCGTTTATATGGTTTGGCCAACGTTATATTTTAGCATTTTTCCCATATTTTTGTATCACTGCAACTTTCGCAATTGTCGCGCTAATTCCCAGATTAAAAACTCAATGGTTAGTCGCAGCTTTTATCTTTGTTGCTTTTTGCTCGCAGCTTTATAACCATGATAAAGGATATGGCAATTTTGATTCCGACATGCAGTACACTGATATTATTGCGATTAATCAAAAGGTTTGCACTTATATTGAAGACAATTATTCCGACAGTAACATTCTGGCTATCTGGCCGATATCAAGCCAGCTGCGCCATCCTTGCTGCGGCTATGTACGCCAACCCTTGTCTGTAGTGAGTCCTGATAAAAATTTTGATTTAATCGTTTGCGCTCCCTATGTAGACTCAAAGAATAAAAAACTCAAAGAGCTGATCGTGCAACATGATTTCATGTTGCATAAAAGGTTCGAAAAAAACGGTAAAGTCATTGAAATGTATTTACCACGTTGATTATACGCTTTGGATAACCGGAGTATTATATGCCGCACGTTGACATTGTCATGCCGTTATACAACAAAGCCGAAACGGTCCGGCGAGCCATCCGGTCCATTCAGCACCAGAGCGTAACCGATTGGCGGTTAATCGTGGTTGACGACGGCTCTACCGATCAGGGCCCGGATATTGTCGCTGCTCTTGACGATGACCGAATCACCATTATCCGCCAGGAAAACCAAGGCCCCGGTGCCGCTCGAAACCGCGGGATCGCCCTGGCCCAGAGCGAATTTTTAAGCTTTCTGGACGCCGACGATGAATGGTATCCCTGGTTCCTGGAAAACAGCCTCAAAGCCATTCAGGAAAATGATGTCGCCATGGTAGCTTCGATGTATTATCTCTGGCCCCAGAAGCAGGACATGACCGAATTCTGGGCCAAACGCAGTGTACGCACCGGCATTTATCACCTGCAGGGAAATGAAGATCCTGTATGGGTAAACAAACTGAGAGGGGTATTCCTGGCGTGGAACGTGCTGATGTACACCGAAACGGCACGGAAGTACGACGGTTTTTATGAAAAAAACCATTGCATGAGCGGTGAAGATACCACTTTTTTTCTGCGGGTTTTGTTTGGTGAGCCGGTAATGTTAATTGAACCGCCGGCGGTCCGTTATCATACGGAAACCAGCGAGTTGGGATTTTACCTTTCGCGGCCCCGTCCCATCCCACCATATCTGATTGAACCGGAAACGGTCTTGAAGTACTGTCCCTCTGCAAACCGCAAATTACTATTGCAACTGTTAGATTACATGGCGTTACTCTCGGCAAGGCAATTTGCTCGTTGGGGTATGAAAAAGCAGGCACAGAGCTTACTGGACCGGTTTCCCGGAACAAAAATACACGAAAAACTTTATAAACGATGCCGCTATGAGATTTTAGTAAGCTGTTTGATGCCGAATTGGATAAGATTTAAATATGCGTTAAGGCTGTTGATTATGCCGGTGCTTAAGCTGTGTTTGCACAATAACCGAACACTGCCGGAATTGCCGACGATGCCCTATGAAGAAAGTTGAGGAAATAGGGAAAATGGCCAAGGTTGATATTATAATGCCGTTGTATAATAAGGCCGACAGTGTGGATCGCGCTATTCGTTCCATTAGACAACAGGTTTTTACGAATTGGCGGCTGATCGTGGTGGACGATGGCTCAACAGATACCGGACCTGAAATCGTGGAGAGAATTAAGGCAAAAGATAATCGAATCGAACTTATTCGACAGACAAACCAGGGACCGGGCGCGGCAAGAAATACCGGACTGGCGCATTCAACCGGACCATATACAGCTTTTCTGGATGCGGACGACGAATGGTATCCGAGGTGGCTGGATAAAGCCGTAGAGATGATAGAAAAATATAAAGTGTCTCTTCTTGGGGCAATGTATCATGAATGGCCCCGCCAACAGGATATGACGCATTATTGGGCAAAGCATGGTATTGTACCGGGGCAATACCGGTTGCAGGGTAACGAGGACCCGGTCTGGGTGGAAATGCTTTTCTTTTTCTTTCACGTAGGCAACTCTCTGGTACGTACGGAGGTGGCGAATAAATATGGGGGATTTTATGCGGACAGCCGCTGCTCCTATGGCGAGGACACTTTGTTTTTTCTCCGAATTGCAATCAATGAACCATTGGCAATAATCCAACCCGCCGCCGTGCGTCACCATCGTGAAGACAGTGGGCTTTCAAACTTAAAAAACCGTCCGCTGGCACCGTTTTTGGCCGATCCGGAAACAGTTCTGGGGTATTGTCCCTCGGATAAACAAATTTTATTGCAAAAAGTTTTGGGTAGGATCGCTTTACGAACCATGCGCCATTATGCTCGAAACGGATTCAAAAAAACAGCTGACGATTTATTAAAGCGGTTTCCGGGAGTACGCTCCTGGGGATTTACTTATTATCGCTGTCGTTATGAAATGTTTTTGAGCCCCTGCTTTGCTTATTGGGTGCTTTTCAAGTGTGCTGCAGGTCCGCCCGTGAGATTGTTTTTACGGAAAACGTTACGCAAGTTACGCCTGATGAAGTCCCTGCCGGATTTTAAGGAGAAATCACAAGGCAATGGAATCTAATCAACAAAATCAGGACTTTACAATTAGTGCAGTTATGCCTGCATATAATAATGAAAAGTTTATCCGTCGTTCTATCGACAGCGTGCTCGCTCAAACCTGTCCTGCAGACGAAATTATTATTGTGGATGACGGCTCTACCGATAACACCGCCGAAGTAGTGCAATCATACGGCTCGAAAGTCAAATTCATTCAACAGCAAAACGCCGGTGCCAGCGCCGCCCGCAACACCGGTATCGAAACAGCCCGAAGTGAATGGATCGCGTTTCTCGACGCCGACGATGAATGGCTGCCGGATAAATTGAAAATCCAGACCGAACTGCTGCAGCGCAACCCACAACTGGTTTGGGTTGCCGGGAATTACTATCGCTGCCTTTGTTGGGAAAATCGGCGTGCTCCGGATAATCTTCCTCAAAAAATCGACACCTTAATGGTGGGTAAGGAATTTTTCCAAAATTATTTTGCCGCCTTTGCTTCAGGTCTGCCCGGTCATACCGATACCATGTTGATAAAACGCGATGCCCTAATGGATGCCGGATTGTTCACGGTTGGGCAGTTACGAGCCAATGACATGGACATGTGGTGGAAAATCGCTTATCGGTGGCCTCAGATCGGTTTTGTCTCCGAACCGATTGCCATTCATCATTTGGATGTGTCAGACAGTATTTCGCGAACGTATAAAGATATTCGAATTTACTGCAACCTGATTGATCGACATTTGAAATTGGCAACGCAATTTAATTGCCAGAACGATTTCAAGCCCTGTGCGGTACGGGTGATCCGACGCTGGATACGAAGCATGCTTTTTGACGCCCGGGCAACCGATATTCGGCAGATGATAGAACAGTTTGGCGATTTATTGCCGGGCGGTTACAAAGCGTTTATGAATTTGTTAACAACTTTCCCCCACACCACCGCCGCCGGCTGCCACTTGATTTCCCGGTTGGTTAGATTGTTACGCTTGCGACGGCGCCCGATACGAAAACCGAAATGACAAACTCAGAAAATATCTTAGTCGCGGCCTTGACCGCCGGAGTAAACACCGCCTCCTCCCGTTTTCGACTGAGGCAATACTCTGACCGGCTTTCTCTACAGGGAATAACCGTGCGAGAACACATTCCATTTTTTGAAAAAAGTTGCGGCTTGCCCAGCCCCTTCAAAATGGCCGCCCGCATTCCTGCCCTTTTCTCCACCCGCGACGCCGACCTTCTCTGGCTCGGAAAAGAACTGGTGCAGGGCTACCAGACCTTCGAACGCCTGCTCCCCCGCCCCAGAATCATGGACGTTGATGACGCCATCTGGAACAACTTCCCCTTCGGCCGCTGGGCCGCCAAAAACATCGCCAAAGCCATGGACGCCATGGTCGTCGGCAACACCTACCTGGCAAATTACTTCGAAAAATTCTGCAATAACATCTCCATCGTGCCCACCGCCATCGACCTCGACCGCTACACCCTCAGGCCCCAGCCATCCTCCGAACCGGAAAAATTCATAATCGGATGGACCGGCTTGGCCTGCAACTACAAATACCTCAGCCAAATCGAACCGACTCTCCACCGGTTTCTCGACGATCACCAACGAGCTGAGGTCCAGGTAATTTCCAACCGCCCCTGGAAACCCACCTTGCTCCCTCCCGACAAAGTCCGCTTCATCCCCTGGAGC
The DNA here is from genome assembly GCA_016934515.1 of Sedimentisphaerales bacterium. Taxonomy (GTDB): domain Bacteria; phylum Planctomycetota; class Phycisphaerae; order Sedimentisphaerales; family SM23-30; genus JAFGSR01. The sequence continues at coordinate 2,335 of JAFGSR010000223.1, read as the reverse complement.
CCGGAAAACGAAGCAACCGCCCTTCATGCCATGTCCGTCGGTATCATGCCTCTGTCGGACGACAAATGGACCCGCGGCAAGTGCAGCTTCAAAATGCTCCAGTACATGGCTGTGGGACTGCCCACAATCGCCTCCCCGGTCGGCATGAATACCGACGTGCTGAAAAAAGGAAATTGCGGATTCGGCCCCGAATCGGACAACGCTTGGTATGACGCCTTAAAAACCCTGCATAATAACTGGGCACTGCAAATTGAAATGGGAAAAATCGGCCGACAGATAGTACAACAATTCTACAACGCCGATCTGGTCGCCCATCAGTTAGCTTCGATCTTCAAAAAAACCGTCGGCCTCTAAGCAACAATAAAGCCCCCAACAACCTTAAACATGTTCGCCTGCTACCAGTTTTCTGAAAATTTCCTTATACTGCCCAACAATTTTCGTTATGTCGTGATTTTCCTCGGCATAACGACGTCCATTTCGGCCCAGTTCTTCCGCCAAACCACCCTGGACCATCCCCCCCAGCGTTTTCACCATCAACTCCCAATCCCCCCCCACGCATCGGCCGCAATCGTACCGCCCCAGAAAATCATCCGGATTCACATTCAGCGACAAAATCGCTGCCCCGCACCCACACGCCTGAATAAACGTGTTCGGAAATCCCTCCGAATCGCTCGTGTTCACCAGCACCTTCGCCCGCTGAAAATAACCTCCCACCTCATGAAATTCCACCCGCGGCAAAAACTCCAGATTCCCCACCTCATCCGCCGCCCGACGCAAATCCCCATAACCGCTTTCCCCCGTCGCCTCCTGACATATCATTACAAATTTTTCCAGCGGAAACAACTTCGCCAGCTTAATAAACAGCTCGGGTTTTTTAAAATCTGCTGTCCGCCCCACCCATAAAATTAATTCTCGCTCCTGCGCCGCATCCCGCCCCGGAAAACGATGACCATTAGGAATCACCCTGGATTTCACACCCGTAGTCTCGGCAAGTAACTTCGCATCATCACCATTCTGCGCCAAAACCGCACTCCCCTGACGCAACGACCAGGCAAAACCCTTCCCCAGAAACCGATGGCGTCTCAGATAAGTACCATCGCATTCATAGCGATGAGCTGTGCGGTAAACAAACCGACGGCCTTTAATTTTACAAAAACCCGCCGCCAACAGTGTCCCGGCAGACGCCGTCTTTATCATATAAATCTGTGCATCAGCACGCTTCAGCGCCTGCCATACCTTAAAAGCTCCCAGCAGCGAATTCTTGTTAAAATTAACACTTTTAATCAACTCAACATTCTCACGCGTTTCCCGCTCCGCTTGCCCATAATCCGCCACCACAAACGACACCTCAAAATCTCCATCCCTGGCCAACTCCGTCGCCAGGTAATAAAGATCCACCTCCGATCCGCCAAATACACCTTCAACTTCCGAATTGAACAGCGGGTAAGCTTTCGGCATAACAAAGCAAACACTAACAGATTGTTGATTATCGCTGCTCATAGGTAAAAACTTAATGATAAATTATATCATGGTAACAATCGACATACTGCCGGGCTACATTATCCCAGGCAAATTGTTTAACGCGCTGGCTGGCCTTGGCAACCAAATTCTCCCGCATCTCAATCGAACCGATCAGCTTGCCCAGTTGCTCCCGAATAGCTCCGGCGTCTCTTGGCGGAACCTGCAAAGCAGCATCACCCACCACTTCCGGACAACCCCCAGCCGTGCTGGTAATAATTGCCGTCCCCGCTGCCATAGCTTCCAGCAGCACCGTCGGAAAATTCTCCGCCTCCGACGTAAAAACAAAAATCGAACTGGTTTCATACAACTCCACAAACCGCCTATCCGCCCGGTCCAGCCACCCCCAAAATTTCACCGGCACCCGACTTCCTTCAGCAACCTGTTTCAACTCCCCCAGAAACGGCCCCTCGCCAATCACGTTCACCTGCCAACCTTCAATATCCATGGACTTTATCGCTTCCAGAGCATACTGAAATCCTTTGCGTGCCAGAATCCGCGAACACATCAATATACTCTTCCCCTTGGGCACCCGCCGATATTCAGGTACATCGATACCGTTGGGCACCACCCGCACCCGCGCCCGCTGACTGTGCGACAGAATCAGCTTTTTCAACGATTCACTCGGCGAAATCAACATCCCCGCATGATGCACCAGATAATGCCACGCCGGCGACAGCAACTCATGATCCCGACCGAACCGCTCCGGATTATATCCCGGCACATCGCTGCCGTGACAGGTAACCACAAACGGAATCCCACAGCACCGCGACACCAGATACGCCAGCGGCCCGCCGGGAATCAAAAAATGACAATG
>JAFGSR010000222.1 GCA_016934515.1 Sedimentisphaerales bacterium | reverse complement strand
AGAGTGCGTAACATGTATCCTTATCGTAACTTAGTGCAACATAAATATAGGGAAACAGGGTAGCGCATCGCAAGTTGCACTCATTTATTTAGCTTACCGGAGATAGCGGCATCGGCAGCAAAGTAATATTAGCCGGTTAAAATGACGATATATTATTTAAGCATTGTAACAAAACATCGCTGTTGCATCTCTGGGTTTCCGCCTTTGCTGGAATAACAAAGTTTTGTTTAAGTCCTTTAGGTTTAGATGTCATAAGAATGACAAATTGGTCGCGGCGGAAATATTGGAGAAAGAATTCGGGGACACTTACTACTATTACTATTTATTTAAAATGGTCTTAAAAAGCCCGTCCTTGATTCAGGGTGAATGATATGAAAAAGAAACATTACATGTTTTTGGGAATTTTGCTACCGGCGTTTTTATTTATTGGAATGTACTGTTATGCCTTCCGGGGGGGCGCTGTGGTTATAGATGATTACATAACTATAGATCGGCCTGCCAAAATACACCCTGATTATACTGATACGATTATTCCGCACAATATAGCCCCTCTTAATTTCCAGGTCATAGAATCTGGCGAGCGTTTTTATGTAAAAATATATTCTACCGAGAGTGATGTCATTTATGTTCAAAGCGGTAAATCTTCTATCAAGATTCCGCTAGGGCGATGGAAAAAGCTTTTGTCGCAGAACCGTGGCCAGTCGCTTTATTTTGATATTTACAAAAAAGACAACTGCCGCTGGTATAAATATGAAACTATCACCAATACTATCGCCGATGAAGACATCGATCAATATCTGGTGTATCGCAAAATACCCTTGTGTGTTATCTGGTATCATATGGGTACTTACCAGCGTGATTTATCATGTTTTGACGAATCGAGTGTGCTTTACAATAGCACCTACGGTAACGGTTGCGCTCATTGTCATTCGTTTCTAAATAATAATCCGGACCATATGATAATGCAGGTGCGTTCTGCTAGTTTCGGCACTCCTATGCTGATGGGTCTGCAGAGCGAGATTGCCGCAGTAAATACTAAAACAAAAGTTACTCCGGGAAAGTGTGGATTTACCGCATGGCATCCCAGCGGCAAGATAATAGCTTTTTCACTTAATAAATATAGTATGTTGTACCATAGCGCTGCATTAGAAGTACGTGACGTGTTTGATCATGCGGCTGATTTAGCTTTATATCTGGTGGACGAGAAAAAAGTAATGAGTACTATCAAAATCACAAATCCAGAACGGATAGAAACCATGCCCGAGTGGTCTAATGATGGCAAGTACCTTTATTTCTGTAGTGCTCCCCAGCGAGTACAGGAGCAACACAAAGAAGTACTCTGCGACCTGATGCGTATCGGCTTCGATCTTAAAACCCAAAAATGGGGTGAACTGGAAACAGTTTTGACAGCTCAAAGTCTTAAAGGCAGTATTACGCAACCGAGATTTTCACCCGATGGACGATTTCTATTGATAAGTGTTTCAGAATATAGTGATTTTCCTATCCACCAAGCTAAGAGTGATTTGTACCTGCTGGAAGTCGAAACCGGACAATGCAGCAAATTGCCCATCAGCAGTGATCGCAACGAATCCTGGCATGGTTTTTCAAGTAACGGTAGATGGATTGTTTTTAACAGTAAAAGAATGGATGGTCGTTTTGCCAGGCCTCACTTCAGTTATTTCGATAAGACGGGCAGAGCTTACAAGCCTTTCGTGATGCCTCAGAAGGACCCGACCTACTACGATTCTTTGACGCTGGCGTATAATATTCCGGAATTACTAATCAAGCCGATAGAAGTAAGCCAGAAGCAGTTAGCGGAATCCATAATCGCCTATAAAAACGCTCCCGACGCCAGTGCTATAACCGGCGCAACTCCAGGAGTCAATATTTCCTTTGGTGTAACCGATCCAAAGGGGCAACAACAGGCTTGGCCCGACGCCGGAGTGCGCGAATAGATATTTGTATTAATCGCAAAAACCAGTTATGCTGTAAAAAATGGATTAATTGCTAACGTAAAGATACCGATGTTACTCATAACTATACCCAATGGGTATCATAATTTCTGGCAAGGCTTTTTCTAAAGGGCTACCGGATTTAGATTTACAAAATGGGTAACATAGGTTATTACTTTTGATCTGTATATATTATACGACGGTGCGATAAAATTTAACGATTAACAGACTCCGCCGCTAGGTGAAGATATTGACAACTAATGATAAGGATATAAGGTTTTGGGAATACAGTAATGCAGACAGAAATTCGGACAGTTGAGAATGAGGGGGTAGTGGAAGTTTACATTACGGCACTGCCTGCTTCAGAGATAAAAGAAGCAGAACAGGTTCGGGAGATTTTTTCCGGTATTGCGGAAATCTTACGCAGTAGTAATTTGTACATCATGCAGGAACGTGTTTTTGGAACGCAGGATATATTGGAGCAGGTAAAGGATATAAGGTTAGATGTTTACGGTGCACTAGATGACGGTGTGATACCATCTTGGCTGGTGGTACCGAAAGGCATCGGGGGCGAGTTGGCTGGTGTGCAGGTACACGCGTTGGGAGGGATTGCGAGCCCGGAAGTTTTGTGTTGTGAAGATAAACTTATTGGGAGAAGAGTGCGTGCGAATAAGCGTGAGTTTTTGACATTGTCCGCGATATGTGCTCCCGAAGCAGGGCGTCCCGACCAACAGGCACGGAGCATGCTTGAGAAGGCGGGGGAGGTTCTTGGTCGGGAGCATGTCGATATGTTTTCCGTACCTCGCACATGGATGTGGCTAAATGATATTCTTTCGTGGTACGATGATTTTAATCGTGTTAGAAATGAGTTTTTTTCAGAGCGGGGACTTATCGGAAATAGCACCGCTAGCAAGATGCCTGCAAGTACGGGTATCGGTATAGGTCCTCATAACGCGGCCTGTGCTATGGATATTGTTGCTGTAATAGAACCCGCCAACGCCTTGGAGTATCTTGATGCGGGAGGTAAACAGGGGTCCGCACTAAGTTACGGTTCTGCTTTTTCCCGAGCAACCCGAGCGGTCACGCCGGCCGGGAAAACCATTTTTGTTTCGGGGACTGCTTCAATTGGATCTGATGGCGAAACGACAAACATTGGGGATGCCGGTGCCCAGATTGAGGCAACGATAAGCAATGTTCGCGCGGTTTTAAAACAGCTGGACTGCGGCGATGATGATGTAGTTCAGGCAATGGCGTATTGCAAAACACCAGAAATCGAGAAGCTTTTCTATGAGATGCGGGGTGACCTGAATTGGCCCTTTCTGGTCGCTGTGGCCGATGTATGTCGTGACAATCTGCTTTTTGAGATTGAAGCCACCGCGGCTCTTCCCGGCTAAGTCGGAATCTCTTACTGGTAACGTATTTTGTCAGGTTTTCTTAGATTGTCAAGTCTTGGGCGAGCGATTCGATCATTTCGTCAAGTTGTTTTTGTTTGGCTTGTTTTTGGTCCTGCAGGTCCTTGGTGGTTTTGTCGATGGCTTCCAGGCGTGATTCCTGCTGGGTCAACTGGCCGATGTATCGGCTGCGGAGTTGATTTTCTTCTTCAGTTCGGCCGAGGCTTTTGAGGTTGTCGCGGAGGCGTTGCTGGTCGCTGAAAATGCTGTTTTTCTCGGTTTGTAACTGATTTATGGACCGGTCGATATTGACGATTTCGGCTTTGATAGCAACGATTTGATCGAGTTGCTTGCGGGTCTGTTCGGTGATATATTTGTCGCGGGCGTAAATCAGAATCTGTTCGGGGGTGATGTTGGTCACAGCCAGGTCGTCCCAGCGGTCGCGTTCTTCCTTGACAGTGAATTTTGCGGGTTTGCCGGCGGGGAGCTTGACTTCAAAGCGTTTGTAGCTGTCGGTTACCTCAATGGGTTTTTCCTGGTTCAGCAGTTTCCAGTCGGTGTGCAGCGGGTGCTCGATGACCACGGTTTTGTCTCGTTTGTCCTTGTTGTCCAGATTGTAGGTTTTGGTTTCGATGACGGCGCGGTGCATCCGCATGGTGCCGCGGTTGATAATGACGCGGTCGATGCGTTCGCTTTTGCTGTCGATTTTGGTGTTGACGTGAGTGCCCAAGTCAACGGCGTAAGTTATGTAACGCTGTTCGTCAGGTTTTACGGTTTTGATCAGGGCTTCACCTACATAGCTGTCCTCTTGAAAGACAGTGAGTGGGCCGCCTTCGAGAGTCAGGCCGGTGGTGTTTTTGAGCCGAACGGCGGCGAGGGGATTTTTGGTCCGGGCCGATTCGTTGTAAAGGGCAACGGCGGAGCCTTCGACTTGGGCAGCGGCGATGGGCAGCATAGCGGAGCGATTTCGTGCTACGGTTACTGGGTGATCGATTTTGTACTCGAACAGGTCGCCGACCTCGCGGGTGACGGTTTCGGCTTGCAGTTGCTGCATTTTCTTACCTAAACGGAGATCGCCACCCATGCCTCCCATACCTCCCATCATTCCCAATCCATAAGCTTTGTCTTCAGCCATTTCTGCAGCAGCTGCCGGAGCCGGAGCTTTTGCCAGGCGGCGGTTCGATCGTGCGGCGACACCTTTACTAATCTTTTCTTCGACCGGCATATTCATGGCTATCCCGCCTTGGGGGATGGTGGGAGCCATGGCGATTTCTTCTTCAATCTCAATTACGGGGCGTTTTTTGAACCAGGGATTATAGAGGTCCTGTATGAACGAGATGGGCAGGCCGCTGACCAGAGACAGTTCGACATTGTTCCAGTCTTCTTCGCTGACGTTATCGACAATGGCCCAACCTTGGAGGAAGGGTTTTTTGTCCTGGTCCTTTTCCAGTACGATGCGGTAAGTGGCTTTCCAGATGGGAGCTTCACAGACATAGCTGACCAGCAGATCGCGTTGGCCGGGACCTTCGGGGCGGATGGTCAGGATTTTTTCGTCGCGGCGGTGCTGTTGATATAGGGTTTTCATGTAGCGTTTGATGTCCTGGTCCAGTCTCTGGTCGAGGAATTTGACTGAGCGGATTTCGTTGGTGTTGAAGCTGCGCAACTGACCCGAATTTTCCATTACGCTGAGGTAGTAAACCGGCATTTTGGTGTCGTCTTCCTGGATTATGCGGGTTTCGACGCTGATGATAGTGCCGGTTATCATGTCCGAACCAATGCTCAGTTCGATTTCGCTGCCTTGCAACTGGCCCAGGATATCCGGCAACCCTCGCGCCCCGCGAAGATTAAAAGTGTAGTCGCTGAGCAGTTGCTCGACGGTTTTGGTGCTGTCGTAAACGATGCCGCCGAGAGGGCCGTCGCCCAAGTCGAGCACGGTTAGGCTTTTGAGCAGGTCATTCATCTGGTTGCTTTTAAAATAGAGGTTGACATTCTCTTGACCGGGGACGGTTCCCCGGCGTTCGAAATAACCCACACCGTGCTTGTAGAGCACGACCCGGCGGACAGGGAGCTTGTAGTTGGGGATAACTCTTACAGGCTCGGCAGCGCCCTGGATAATTGTAGAATTCTCATCGTGGAGCTTGTTGTTGAGGGCGACATTTTCCGGCCTGGCCAGGGCGGGTTGGGTAGTAGTGATGATTAAAGACAGCAGAAACAGGCTGGTAAGATAAATTCGTAATTTCATGACAGACTCCTTTACATTTTTGCTATGAATCCAATTTCAACAATTTGCGGTTCAAAAAAACCTTCGGTTACTGAATATCCTATAATATTCAGACCTGAAATTCATGTAAAAGTTCTGTAAAAAAAGGGGAAGCTATTAATTCGTTCTGACCAAGAGGGATTTCTGCTAGTTTAAAGGCCAATAATTGTAGTTTTAACGCATTTAGGGGTTCTGAGAATGGACTAATTTTTCTTTTTGTCGTATAAATTCAATGCTGTTGAGGACGGGTAGTTCGTTTGTTTGTGGATTGTTGGTTTTGGGGATCATTTCAATGATCAGGTTGTCCTGGACCTTAATGGATGCAAACTCTTTTGTTATCGCCTGATTACTGCTACCGGCGGCGGCAATGATGTCAAAATTTTCGACTACGATTTTGCCTTGGATTTTAATGTCAAAAATCCGTTTGCCGGCCTGTTGGTTTTGGGTGTCGGCGAAGCCCAGCTTAACGAGGTAAAGTGCGACTGGCTCATTTTCACCGATCAGGGTGATGGTGGCTTTGGAAAGACCGCAGCAACCTGAAGCGAACAGCCAGGGATTATCGGTGTTGGTCACGGCGCAATGCTCTGCAGGAGTGCTGAAATAGCTGGTTGCGGTTTCGGTTTCAATGCTGGTCTGAACGTCGAGACTCATTCGACCGCCGAGTCGACTTTTGGAGAGCAGCCAATTTTCCTTAGGCCGGGGGAAACCAGCCCAGAGGGTGCCATTTTCATCGCGCCGGTCGCCGGGGGCTCCTAGGTTAATCGCGAGATGTTCGACGGGGGTTTTGATTCCGCGCGAGGCGAAGATTCCCCAGGCTTTGTTCTGCTGGCGGGGTTTCATGACCAGGGTGCACTGCAATGAATATTCGCAATTGCATCCGCTGCTGGCTTCGGGCTGAATTACTACTCCGCCGGCGGGGATGGTGTTGATCCAGCAGCCGGTGCGCAGTCCGGAAAAGTGCATGGTGCCGTAGTCCTGGGTCAGATCGTAATAGGCCGTCCAGTATGAACGGAATAGCAAGGTATTAGGGCAGCCGGTGACCACGCCGCAAGCGTGGCCGGGTCGTTCGAATTCCCAAGGGGAGGATTTGCCGGTTACCGGGTGGGTTCGGTTGATTTGTTCGCCGGTCTGCAAATCGAAGGCCCAAGGATCGGCGTAAATGGTGTCGCCGATTATCAACGGACGGGTTCGGTGGCCGGTGGCTTTGTTCCATTGCAGTGAGCCGTCTCTGCTCGATAGGGCGATCATCCGATCAGCGACATATTTACCGGCTAGGAACTGGTCCCAGACATGGGTGTCATGATGAGCACCGCAAAACAGTATCACACCGTTGTGGCACAGCGCACTAAAATTTGAACCAACACTATTTGTGAAATCTATCACGCTGGACCAGGTGGGTGTGCCGGATTTTTTGTCCAGCGCTTTTACCTGGAAGACGGGTACTTTTTCAAGTTCCTGCAGGGCGGCTTCTTCGGTCAGGTTTTTCTCGGTTTTCAGTTGGGTGATTTTGTCTTTGAGTGCTTCTTTTCTTTGTTCGGGGTTGATGCTGCTATCGGTGAAAAGGAGCATGTCGTTGTCGATTAAGATGGTGTTGTTGAGAATCTGTTTGCCTTTGCATCGCCAGAGTTCTTTGCCGCTTTGAATGTCACGGGCGAAAAGTTCGGTGCTGTTTGAATTGTTGTTGTCCAAGACGCTGCCGAACAATATGCCATCGGTTGCCGCGACGTAACCCCAGGTGCCGCCGCTGTTGTCAGGTTTTTCCGAGGTGGTGTAGGTCGCTATGGTTTTTCCGGTTTGGATGTCCAGGCTGTAGCACTTATCTTTTACAGCTACAAACAAGCTGTCGGATGTGCAGGCCAGGTTGCTGCATTGCTGTATCATTCCGATCCGGTAAGCACCGTCGATCTCCCGTTGCCAGTATTGCACGCCATTGTAAGCGTCGAAGCAGATGATAACGTTTGTTCCTTCGTACCTTTGGCCGTTATGTTTGGTACCTTTTTTAAGTTCGACTCCCTGGACAAATACTCGTCCGTTGATGGAAAGGGGGGCGACATTTTTGGTGTGTCGGCTGGGGAATTTGTTGGGTCCCGGTTCGCCGTACCACAAAACCCCCAGCGGGGCTTTGACTAGCTGGTCGTCAGAGGCGGCGGTGTTGCCGGGATCGCCATATTGATGGGTCCAGGTGCCGGCCCCGGCAAGTTCGCCGCGAACAACCTTGACGATTGAGCCGTTTTCTTCGATCTGGTCGTTATTCTCATCGACACCGGCTGCGATGAGTAATTTGCGGGTCTGGTTATCGGTGTCTCTACTTCTGCCCCGACCGAAACTCATTATTCCTCTGGTGTGCAATACCCCACCACAGGGTTTGAGTACGCGATAAGCCTGCTGAGTGATAGTGACAAATTGTTGTTGGTATTCCTGTTGCAGTTGCTGAGTCAGCTTTTGACGTTCTTCTGCGCTAGCGTTGCGGATCTGCCGCCATCGTTGGCGTTGCTGATCTTCGGTTTGATTGGTTAAGCCGGCCGAGGGATTAACGACCACGAGATTGGCGAAATAATCTGAGTAAGGCAACGAATTGTATTGTCCCACGTCCACGCATACATTCGTGCCATACACTCCGGCGGCGGAAAGGTTGCTTCGAGCCAGTTGAGCGATTTTCTCGTCGGATTCCAGGCAATAAATCATCAGGTCGTTAGCCTGCTGGGACAATTCGTAAGCTAATTGCCCTGAACCGCAGCCGAGTATCAGGCAGTAACCTTTGCGAACGTCGGTTTCATTGAGGATTTCAAAAGCCTGATTGACGAATCTTTGTTTGAGATCGTTGTCGGCAAAGGGATTACGCACGATTTTCGTAGTGGGATTGGGCATCGGTTTTCCGCTGCCGAAACAGTGGATGGTTCCGTTATCAGTGCTGACGATGAGTTTGCCGGCGGCGACTGCCAGTCCGTAAGCCCGACCGTTAACCGGTGCCGTCCAGATTTTTTGGCCATCATTATCGAATGCCGCCACTTCGTTGTCACCACCGACGAAAATGGTTTTGCCGGCTTTGATGATCGCGAATGGATAGGTGTGGTCCTGGCTCCATTGTTCAGTCTGGTCGCTGCGATTGATTTTGACAATTTTATTGTCCGTAACGTAATAGGCATAAGAATTGTCCACGATGAGGTAATTTGCGTTGGGCACCATAGCCAGATGACTGCGGTTGGCGGTGTCGAACTGATAAGCAGCGTTTTTTTCAGCGGGGCCGGTCCAAAAATATCTTTCGTCCGGGGTTAGTAGTGCCCAACTGCCGCCGTCGCGTGAATTGTTGAGGATATTGCCAAGTTTTTTCCCGGTATTTCTGTCGTAAGCCACGGGATAACCTTTGCCGCCGGGGACATAAAGCACGGTAGAACTTGCCACCAGGTAGCCCTGATGAGGTCGCGGGGCAGTTTCGGTCCAGCCACCGGTGCCGTCGGCAGCGTTACGTTTGCAGATGAACATTCCCTCGCGGGGGAATAGCCCTGCGGTCCAAAAGACATCCTCTCCATCAATCAGCACCGAGCTGCGAACCGGCCACACAGAAATCATCCGTCCATTGCCCCAGAGCTTTCTGTCGCTGGGTCCGGCGCGCTCTTTCCAGATAAGCGAGCCGTCTTTAGCCTGGAGGCAATAGACATACCCGTCATCGCTGCCGAAATAGACTTTTTTATTATGTACCTGTGGGGCCAAACGCACCGGTCCGTCGGTGACAAAGACCCATGAGGTTTTGCCGGTTTTAAGATCCAGGCAGGTAACTGCGCCGGTATTGGAAGAGCCGAAAAATATTCGGTTTCCGGCGATAGCGGTGTCGTAACACATGTCGAAATTTTGTCTCGGCATCAGGTCGCGTTGAGTCTGGCCATCGATGGCGGGTGATTCGCTCCAGGCGGGAGTGGGGGGCATTTCCTGATGGTTCCATTCTTCAGCCAGAGGATTTTTCAACTGTTCATCGGAAATGCCACCTCGTCTAATATCATGCAGCCGCATGGGCCAGTCTTCTGCCCGCGCTGCTGAGTTGAACAAAGCCGTTGAAATGGTTAACGCTATCGTCAACGCCAACATTAATACCGTTAATTTTTTTATATTTTTTTTCATGATTTGAATCCGCTTTAATATGTAAGCTTGAAATTTGTCCACTTTTTCATTTTTGGTTCTCATCCCAAATAGTTGGTTAAAAATGAATAAAAAGTAATGGACATCATGCTGTCTTTCGTAGATTAAGTTCTTTGT
>JAFGSR010000221.1 GCA_016934515.1 Sedimentisphaerales bacterium | reverse complement strand
TAACAAGATAACAACCTATACAATAGTTATCGGACGGGCAGTGGTGAACTCTTCAGTCACAAAAAATTTAGATGCGGTGGCCCTGGTATAAGCTATGAAATGATTGCGCGGTATCTTTCCGGACAGCTCTGCGCGAAGTCGAAAGGGCGAATATAAAGCACCGAAGGCACAAAAAATCAGCAAATTACTTTTTCTTTAACCTTCGCAAAAAACCCACTCCGCCCAATGCCAATAAAATCATTGCCGACGGTTCAGGAATTACTACCGAAGAAAGCGTATCGTAATAGGACATAAGCCCATCCGATGTGCTGCCTTCCAGGTTGATAACGCCGGTATATCCTGATAGCAATGGATCACCGTCTGCATCGCCGTACAGGTCGGTGTAGTCAATATCCGCAACCGGCGTCGCACTGTCGGCATCCTCAAAAAGCCTGGCCCGAACATAGTTCCCTTCTACGCTCAGTTCGATAAAAGAAATAAAATCGTTTAGGCTCGCCGGGACCAACGGGTTTGCTGTTTCGGTGTGTTTGATCTCGCCATTAACAATCTTATAGAGCTTAAACTCGGTCGGAGAACCGATGCTTGTGGCATTATTCGCGTTAAAGGTGGCGGCATACGCGGTTACATTGGTAAAAGGATCCCCCATAGCAAAAGTGTCGGCGCGGACGATCAAACCGAATTCCTCGTCCAGATCGACGGTGCTGACTGACACGGTGGCCCTTACGTTGGTAAAGCTTTCGTATTGGTTCTGGGCGGCGTATGATGTCGAGTCCTCATCTTCGATGTTGACCACGTTATCAACCCAGCCGGCGTCAAAGCCAAAGCCGGCATTGCCGAGATTGGTTGCCGTTTCCCAGGTAGTACCCGGGTTTTCGGTATCCGGACCATTCCACGCCGCCACCCAGTAATTGAGATAATCCAGACCGCCGCCGGGAGTACCGTCCTTGTTGGTCTCCTGCCAATCTGCCTGAACAACACTAAAAGAAAGTAAAAGTACTACCAGAATTGTAAATTTCGATATTCTCTGCATGGCTACCTCTCCTTTGTATCACGCTGCATAATACATTTAACCTATGTAAAAAAAAACGCGAAAGAAACATACCATCTCGCTCGGTGCTCGACACCCCTTTCGCTCGTAAGCATTATACCAAATCTACTGCCGTCGGTCAAGAATTATTCCGATTACAAATGGAATTTCTGTGTCTGTGATTGTGATTATATAAACTTATAGTAAACAACGACTTAGCTTGTTCATTAGCCGAAACAATCAACTGCTCCAGTGCAAGCTTGGCGTTACGACTTTTGCGGAGTGAAGCTTTGGCGTTGGGTGACCCACGTCTGGCCGGCTTGGGTCAGATTGCTGAACCAGCCGACGGAAATGCTGGCCAGCAGTGCGGCGCCCAGGCAGGCGGGTTCATCGCACTGGGTCGCGATAAATTCGCTGTCGAGCAGGTCGGCCTTGATTTGCAGCCATAAATCGCTGCGGGCGCCGCCACCGGTGGCCACGATTCGACGAGGCCGGCCCTGGTGATACAGCGTTTTGGTCAACTCGTACAGCGTAGCGGCAGTGGATTCCATGAGCGCGCGAATGAAGTGGCCGTGGCCGTGCATTTTATCGACGTCGATAAAACCTTGTTTTTCGGGATACGTCCAGGCCGACGCGCAGGCTCGCAGACCGTCCGCGCCGGGGGCAACGGCTGATGCCAAGTCAATCAACTCTTCGATGGTAAACTGCGGAGCATAATTCTGCTGGTACCAGCGCAGCCCGCCCGCACCGTTGTTGGCAAAGGAAAGATAGTAATATTGGCCCGAACCTGCCGGGCCAACGCAACACTTTTGCTGAGGTATAAACTCATCTGCACAACGTAAACAGGCCAGTACCGTGCCGGTCGATTCACTAAGATCCGCAATGGAGTTGACGCCGGCGCCGATAGCAGCAATGTGATGATCCAGGCTTCCCACAGCAAGAGGGATGCCGCATTTCAGACCGAGCCGCCCATTGCCCTGTTGGGTGATCTTGCCTGCCACGGTGCCGGGCATTAGTGGTTGGCTCAACTGCGATCTATGCAGTTTAAATTGCTCCAAAGGCACATCCCACCAGTCAGCACCCCGAACATTCCACATGCCCAGCAAGGCCGCGGTACCGGCATCACCCACCGGTTCACCAGTCAGGCTATAGACCAGGTAATCCGATAAGGTCATGCAGCGCTTGACCCGTTTCCAAAGTTGGGGCATCTGCTTTTGAAACCAGCACAACTTTACCAGACAAAATTCGGTACTGCAGTCGATGCCCAGGCCGGTGGTTGTAAGGAAATCAGTTCGGGACCAGACTTGCTGCACACTTTCAGGAACACTTTCTGCACGATGGTCCGGCCAGAGTATCAACGGGGTCAAAGGTTGATCGGCGGCGTCGAGGAGCAAAAAGCTGTTAGCCTGACAAGCGTATGACAGCGCAACTATGTCGGTCGGGTCTGCTTTGGCTTGGCTGCAGGCCTGGTTGATGGCTTTTCGTAAGGTCTGCCAAAAGTCCTCGATAGACAGTTCGTAACGTGATCCATCACCGGTTTCTGGTAAAACAGCGGCGCGTCCCAGTCCGCATAGTTGCCCTTGGCGGTCGAAGAGGCCAACCTTAAAGTAGCTGGTGCCTAAGTCTATTCCCAAAACCAATTCCATCCGTGTGACCTTGCGTAAAGTGATTATTTATCTGAAAAACTGTTAAGCATTTCCAAAGTTTTGCGGATCAGCAGCGTCCCGCTCTGTGGCGAGAACAGGGCGTTAGAGGCTTCGTAATGGCCTTGTTGGGCTGCTTCTTCGGTAGTTATGTAGCCCTGGAGTTCGCCATTGGCCAATGAAATGACAGCCGTGTTTGGATAGGCGTTCTTTACAGCTAAGGCGTATTCAACAAAACACTCGCCCGGCCAGGCAACGAAGTGCCAAGAGGCCACTTTGATAATTTGTATCTCAGCGGGCAGGCAGGATTGATAAGTCTCATCGAGTCCCTCGGCAGCAGCACGGGCCAATGTCAGCGTTTCCTCGGCTCCGAACCAGTCGCACTCTGCGGTTCGTATCTCTTGAGAAGGGGCGTTGTCATCTCGCAGTTGCTGTAATTGTTTGACAGCCTGGTCGAGTTTAACCTGGGCCTGGGCAACGGTGGGAAATGTCCTTCGGGGCAGATCTGTTTGCTCCTGAAGAACGTTTAGCGAAACGTCATGCATAAATTCAAGGTCGGTTGCAGCATGTTGAACAGCTCGGCCCAGGATTTGGCCTAGCCTTTGTGCTTCGGCAAAAGTATTGGCCTTGGTAACGTGGCGGGGGCTTTGGTTGCCGGCAGGTGCCGTGTGGTGTAGAACGACGCATTCGGGATTGAATACCTGTTGTTGGAGAACTTCTCTAGCCCCGCCGGGAAAATCGGCACTAATCAGCGTGGAGTCCTCGTGGAGGACGGTGGGGTGCATCGAGCAGGTCAACATGCAGGCCATGACTTTTTTGTCCTGTTGGTTACGGACGATCATGATGGGTGTGTTGAGGTCGGCCGGGCCTGTGGGATCGTGGCGGTTCGTTCCAATACCGGTAGCGTCGGCGATGGCAAAAGCCACTTCGGCGGGGCATCGCTTATTGTACGCCTCGAGGGCTGCCTGGACCATTTTTTCCTCCAGCAAAGCTAGATATGCCCGGTCAGTTTTAGGGATAATTTTGTCGGAGAGATTGCTGATGTAGTCAACGGTTATCGGCCCGGAGTGGGTGTGTGTGGCGCTGATCATGATGTTTTTGGGGGGTATGCCTGTCTGGGCGGCAATGGCACTCCTTACGTTCTGGACAAGGGCCTTGCTGACAAAAATGATGTCGTTAGCGATGAACATAACTTCGGTGTCGCCGTTGCTGAGTAACAAGGCACTACTGAACAGCGGATCATGCACTCCGGTACTGTATCGGGAAACGTGGGGATAGCCAAAGAGAAATTGGCTGTCTCGCGGGGTGATGTTGGCCTGGCCGGCGCCGGCGGTAAAAGTGTTGCTCATGATGAATTCCTTTCAGTATCCACTGTTCCAGTCGGGCTCGATATTTTCAGCAACCTGATCGGAAACGTAAACATCGGTTCGCAAGGTCTGGAGGATAGACTCGGGGACAGCGGGGGTGACGGGGCCGTGGAGGACCAGCCTGCTAATAAGTCGCTGCCAGGAGGTGGTTGTACCATTGATGGTAATGGCGTGAAAGTCGATTCTGTGTTTGGCACCAATGACTTGTGCCGGCCCGATGGTCGCGGCTTTGGGCGGCACCATGGCGAGGTCCCCGCTTTTGCCAAAGCTGCCATGCAGGGAGTTCTGTGCGATGGTAAAAGGGCTGAGGGTACAAATACGCGGTCCCATTTGTTTCCATTGTTCCAAGGGAGCGTTGAATTCGGGGGCGTCGGGTTCGATGAAAGCAAGGTGCCCTGTCCAGCCCGGTCCGCAGTAGCAGACATCCGCGCCGCCCAGATCCGCCAGCTTTTTACCGTAATCTTTAAGGTTGTCGTTGGTCAGGCCGATCATCTGGTTTTCCGGCGGGCGCAGCTCAGGATCGATTTGGCTGTAAAAATACTTCTTCATGGCGTAGGTAAAACCATAAGGCCAATCCTCCGGGGCAATTTGGCCCTGCTCGTTGGCGTACTCGTCCATGTTGAAAGTGTAAAGGTTTTTGCAATCGATACGGAACTTATTGATGAGATAGGCAATGCGTTTGTAGGCCGGCCAGGGTTGCGGAAGAATCATTACCAGTTGGGTGTTATTGTCGGCCATTTGCTTGATGCGATAGAAAATGTCCATAAGCCAGAGGAATTCGATCTCAACTGCGGGCATCACCTGTATCTTGAAATCGGGATTAGGATGTTTGGCGATGTCCTCTTTTTTGATATTTCGCACGCGATCTATAGCCGCCTGGTCGCGGAAAGGGACCCAAGTGGAAGGCTTGTAACTAAAAGTTGTCACTACTGTCTCCTGTGTGATTTAAGAACTATGTATCGGTCAGTATTTGCGTATTATGCAAAACGTATTCAACGTGTGTAACGATTCATGCCTCCCACCCAGGTTTTAACCACCTGGAGGGAATGGTCGAGCAAGACGAGGTTGGCGTCGTAGCCTGGTTCGATTTTGCCGATGCGATTGTCCACTCCGAGTACTTTGGCGGGATTGGTGCTGACCATACGCAGAGCCTGGGGCAGATCAATCTCGAGCATCTCTAGAGAATTACGTAGGGCACGATCCATGGTCAGGCCGCTGCCGTAAAGAGTGCCGGGTAGGCGCGATCCGGCAGCCATGCGTGCGGGCGCCCCTTCAAAGGCAATTTCGACGGTGTCACCCATGAAATCGTAGGTGCCGGGCGGTAAGCCGGCGCCTACCATAGCGTCGGTTATCAAACAGACGCCATCGGGCGACTTGCAGGCCAGGGCCACTTGTACCGCGATGGGGTCCACATGGATGCCATCCAGGATAAAATCAACACTTACGCGGTCGTCGGCCAATACAGCTTCGACAACGCCGCAGGGCCTTACTCCAGGTTCGGTCTGCTCCGGAGGGGGGAAAACGTCATAAAAGTGTGTAGCGTGACACGCGCCGGATTCGATGGCTGCTTTGGTTTGTTCTACGTTGGCAGCGGTATGGGTGATGAATACCGGAACGCCGTTTTGTTTCATGGTCGGGATGACTTTACCTATGTCTGGAAAATCGGGGGAAATACTGAAAATCGTTTTGTAGGGTTTGGCCGCTTCGATAAAATTTCGCGTAACGTCCTCGCTCGCGGGTTTGCGGGTTTGCGGTGGAATGGCGCCGGCCAACGCGAGGAATGGCCCTTCGAGGTGAAAGCCGAGAATTTCTGCCCCGGTGGTCTTGACCTGGGCCAGTTGTCTCAGGAGCAATACGTCTTCGTCTATGGGCCGCGGGCAGACAGTCGGGAGAAATCCGGTTACGCCGTATTGGCAGAGCAACGAAGACATTTGTGTCAGAGCATCCGCCCCGGATTGGACGTGGTATTGCTGGAGGCCGTGAATGTGAAGGTCGATGAAGCCTGGGACCAGGTATCCCGCCTGGCCGTCAACGACCTGATCAATCCGGCCGTTGTCCTTGTTAACCTTTTTGGTAATGTCGGATTGCGTGCCGATATGAACGATCTTGCCGTCGCGACAGAACACCGCTTGTTCATTGACAATGCTCTCGAATAAAACACAATTAACATTTGTTATAAGCAAACTTGTCATTAGTTGTCTTTATACTCCTAATCTCTGCTCGAGAAATTCAATCTCTTTTGACTGATCCCAATGATCAACCATTTGCAGCGGGGTCTGCTTAATGTGTGGATATAAAATCGCCTTGCCGTCTATCCTGGTCTCCTTGATCATTTTTAAAACATCTATTGCATTATCCAGCGAACCAACCGCCGCCACATAATTGCCGGAATCGATATCGCCCCGGGCAATTGCTTCCAGGGTAGCCGTCATATCGCTCGGCTCGCCGCCGCTCGAACCGACAAACTTGATTTCCTGATAATGCACCTTCAATGCATCCATCTGCAGAATATGCTTGCCTTTGGGAAGACCGCCAAAAAGGTTTGCCACTCCTCCTGTCGCAAGCAATTCCAAGGCCTTCTGCTGAACCGCATTAATCCCAACCGCCAAAATAATATCATCCGCACCTCTGCCCCGGGATTCCGCTTTAACAACTTCCTCCAGCTTATCCGGTGTAACACAAATCAGCTTACACTCTTTCGCCTTGGCCTTTTCCCCAATCGTCGCCGTTATGCGATCTAGCCGTTCCTGCTCCAGATCGGATATAATCAAAACTTTCGGACTGAAACGCAAAGCCAACTCCGCATGGATTCGTCCCATGGCCCCGGCGCCGATCACCACCGCCACGCCACCGCCCAGCAGACCCAGCTTGGGAATTCGCCGACCATGAGGACCTTCCTTGTATATATGGTAATTTCTGTCCTGGGCCGAAACAATACAACTGATCGGCTCAGCCATTGAAACCGCAAAATACGCCATGTCATCTTCCGGCAACGGCAGCATACAATCCGCCTTCAAAACTTCCTCCTGCACCACAATATACTCAGCCAAATGCCCCCCCAGCGTATAACCGACCGCACACTTATGCATACTCTCCACGTCGGCATAACGTTCCCGGTGATTGATCGGATCGGTATCAACCGCCGGTTGAATCGCAAATCGCTGGCCCGGTTCGTATCGATCTTGGAGGCCGCTGCCGACTTTCACCAAAGTAACCGATCCCTCATCCCCCAGAATGATCGGCCACCTTTTCATGTCCCAACCGTTCAAAAAAGTATGATTTTCCCCCTGATCGATCAGTTTGAGGATGCTGGTACATACCCCCGCAGCATCGACCCGGGCCAAAAGCTGATGCGGACCAATTTCGGGCACAGGCACCTCTTTTATCGATAAATTCTCAAATCCCTTACCAAATGCTACCAAGGCCTGCATGGTTTTAGGAATAACAAAATCGCTTGGAGTATGATATCTGCTATATTTCGACATCTTGTTGTCCTGTTAGAAAATTAAAAATTATTAGATGGCCACTGTACTTGCATTATAATGGGACTCCAACGCCGCGGCAAATAATCTGTGACTGTATGCCACTTCTTCGGGAGTGATACAACCCGCAAATTTCTTCGGCAGCGCACCATGTGCCAGTTCATATAGAAACGCCGCCCACATCTGCAGGATCGCATCGGAAAAACCAAATTCGAATATCCCCCCGGTAATCGATTTGAAGGCCGTTTCATGTCCCATGTCGATTTTCTGCCACACCTGCTCGCCGCCGCTATATTCCATCACTTCCAAATGGTTGCTGTTCTTGGTGGAAAAACGAACACTTGCCTGCGTTCCCAGCACTTCAAAGTACCAGGTGTCCTTTTCTCCCGGCGCGATACGCTGGGTCTTTATCGTTAATGGAAACGATTTTTGTGTGTCGCGATCCTGGGCTTCACAAAATAACGTAGCATTATCCCAGGTCTCACACGGCACCATATTTCCCTTACCGTCCGGCCTCTCGGTAATCACATTCGACAGGATAGCCCGCACATTTTTCGGATACCACCCCGCCCGAAAAGGCATATGACACGGATGCATCCCCAAATCGCCCATACAACCGTACGCCCCGTTATATTCCACCAGCCGCTTCCAGTTGATCGGCTTGTTCGGGTCCAGGTCGCTGCAATGCAAAAAACCGCTGTTCACCTCCAGAATTGTCCCGAATCTTTTTTGCTCGATCATGTCTCCGATCCGCTGCAATCCCGGTATAAACGGAAATTCCGATGAACACCGAACAAAAACCTCCGGATGTTTTTTTATCGTGGCGTTAATAACCTCGTTGGCCGCTTTATCTATGCCAAACGGTTTCTCTCCCATCAGGTGCTTGCCGGCTCGGATTGCGGCACAGTAAAACTCTTCGTGTAAATGGTGCGGTATCGCTATATATACCGCCTCAACCTCCGAATTGGCTAGCAGCTCCCGGTAATCATCGGTAACCTGGCCGATAGTTGAAAAGTTGTTCCTAAACCAGCAAAGCATTTTTTCGTTCTTATCGCAGATAGCAACTATTTCCGGTCGGACATCCATCTCCGGCAAATGACACCAACGGGCCCCGGCACTGGCGAACTCGCGCCCCATTAAACCACAGCCAATCAACCCAAATCGTACCGTTCTCATTCTTAAAACCTCATATTCTAGTACTGCAACACTGCGTAGCTGAATCTCCACGAAAATTTGACACAGTATAAGCCCTGAAAGGGCTACATAAAATAGCCCAGGGCAACGCCCTGGGGAAAAATGGTAACTTTCACCTTATAGCCCTGAAAGGGCGAAATTATTAATATTAAATATATTGTAAACAAGTTGCTTTCTAGGCCAAAATCTTTATTGCGTCATGGTGCTGGCTGGAGCTAAAATCCGGCTGACGCTCAAATCGCCACTGTTGCTTTATTTTTATGTGACTCTAATGCCGCCGTAAACAAACGATGCCCTTCGTGTATCTCTTCGGGACTTGGACATGCAGCTGCACCATTTAACGGCTTGCCCCGGGATAACTCATACATAAACGCCGCCATCATCTGCATAAATGCATCGCAGGCACCAAACTCGAAAATACCCGCGGTTATAGTCGCATAGGCCGTTTCAAATCCCATATCAATATTCTGCCACGACTGCTCACCTCCGGTATAACGCAGAATTTGCAACTGCCGCGGATTTTTCAAAGAAAACCGGGCACCGGCCTTGGTACCGTAAATGTTCAAATACCAACTGTTCCTTTCCCCCGGCATAATGCGATGAACCCTCAATGTCCAGGGAAAATTATCGTTTCGGATTGGATCTTTCAACTCCGTCAATAAAGTAGCATTGTCCCAGGTATCACACGGCACCAGTTTCCCCGTAGAATCGGGTCGCTGGGACATGATATTTAAGCAAATCGCCCGGGTATTGATCGCCTCCCACCCGGCGCGGGCGGTCACCACAGCAATATGCAATCCTAAATCTCCCATACTGCCATATTGACCATTCAACTCATTAGTCCTTTTCCAGTTAATAGGCTTATTCGGGTCCAGATCACTGCAATGCAAAAATCCGCTATCAACTTCTATAATCCTGCCAAAAGCATGATCCTCTATCATTTGTAAAATCCGCTGAACTCCAGGGTAATAAATATACTGCGAAGCACAACGCACCAGAACCTCCGGATGAGCCCGTACGGATTCCAGAATAGCTTCGTTAGCTGACAGATCAATTCCAAACGGTTTTTCCCCCAGCAGATGTTTGCCCGAAGCGATAATGGCCCTATAGATTTCCGCATGAAAGTTGTGCGGCACCGCGCAATACACCGCCTCAACCTGCGGATTCGCCAGCAATTCCTGATAATCACACGTAACCTGTTTGATCGAAGGAAAATTATCCCTGTACCAGTCAATCTTTGCCGCCGAAAGGGTACGATTACAGATTGACACCAGTTCCGGACGAAGATCCATCTCCGGCAGGTGACACCACCGCGCCGCAGCGCTGGCAAACTCACGCCCCATCAGTCCGCAGCCGATAATGCCAAATCTTATCGTTTTCATCGTCGTTCTTTCCTTACCGAGGTTAGTCAAGATAGCCCCGGCCGGCGAGAGGCCGGAAATTTAACGGGAAACTACTCTATTCTAAAACTTTCAAGGGCGGTTTCACCACGGGGTCGGATTTCTCGTTTACGTGGTATATTCGGATAAGTTCCCGAAAACCTTCCTTGCAGGCTTCATTGGGAGAGCCGCCATTTGCCTTGAGCTCTGCATCCAGCATTGCCCTTATGTAAAGAATACGCCAACGCCATGAATTACGCGCCCACAAAGGCAGCTTGGCATCGACTTGCTTGACGGTCGCATAGGCTTCTTCGGCACCGGGATCTGGCTGAGGCTTGACTCCTTTGGACGGAAACCAGTTCATTAAAAGTTTAACGCCTTCGAGTTCTCCGGGCCACCAGCGCATGTGATGGTTCTTCTCAAGTGTTGCGATGACACTCTGTATCTCATCAACCACTTCGGGTGAATACTCGTAGGCTATGTATTCGCTCAAAATTTCTTCCACACTCTTCTGCGAGTTCCAGTATAACTGGGCACAGGTAACCTTGGTAATATCCTCGTAGATGCCTTCGGAGTACGGAAAGCCGCCAATAAGTTTGTCTTTTTTCACTCGCCATTGTTCACTTAGGTGCCTTGGAAGCGGGGTTGCGCCAAAACCTCCCCAGGGAAATGTCATGTGCATGCTGATTTCAGGAAACCCGATCGTTGCCAGGCCGGTCTGCGTAGTAACCATCTTGTAGTATTCGTCGGAATATTCCTCCGCCAAAAGCAAATCGACCCAACTGGAGTCCTCTGCCAGATCCCGGCAAAGTTGCTGCCACTCTTTGTCGTCGAAATACCACGTGGAGAGAACAACCTTGGTGCCCGGCAGTTTATCCTCAGCCATTTTGGCAATGTTCTTGGCACACTTAATAAAGCCATTTGATCCCCAGGGTTTACATTTGTCGCATCCGCAACCTCCTTGATCGTATGGCCAGATCCACAAATATTCGAGACCTATATCCTGGCACCAGTCAAAATGGTCGCCCAGTATCTTGAGGATGTACTCCATTCCACCGGGCTTGTTCGGACAGACTGCGACCGGGTAGAAACCTCCCCGCTCAGCGCCGGCAACTGCACGCAGGTGCTGCGGGCTGTTGCCATAGGCTTCGTTTCCGATAACGCCGAAGCTTACTCCCAAACCAATACTCCGGGCTTTCTGGGCGTATCGCTTCAAACGCTTGCGAAACTCAACAGCCTCGGGATCGTCGGCGCCTTGGAAATGGTGCATGTCATACCACATGGATATACAGTTGACGCCCCAGAGTCCCAGCTCTTCGATATAGCGCTCCACCACTTCAATTGGCGCGGTATGATAGTAATTACCGAAATGCGTTGCAAAGTAGATACCCCGCACCGTTTTTTCGGGAACGGACGTTCCTCGCCACGTTGACGGCGTAAATCCATCGCGATCATATCGCGATGTCCGAAGAAACTTGCCGATGCCGTAAAGAATTCCACGCTGATCGTTGCCGATAATTCGAATAACATTGGGCTCGTATTCGACAATCGTAAAGCCTTCTTTGCCGATGCCGGGCTCAATTGCCATTTCAACAGTCAGCGGCGCATCTTGCATAACCACCCTCCCCCGGCAACGCTGAGATATCCGCTCCGAAAAAACTGATACCATGTTTTTCTCAACGGACCCGGATCCTTTTGGCAGGACTATGCGCATGGTTTTTACCGAAGACGCTTCAGCAACTGCTTGCGACAACGCAAAAGCGAATAAAAAAAGCAATATCGAAAAAATATAAAGTGTAAAACCTTTTTGTGCCATTTTAACTAGTTCCTGTTGCGGAAACGACTTTTTGTCATTCCCGCGACACGGAGCGCAGCGTAGAGCCCGGAACGGAAAGCGGGACACGTAGAGCCGCGCTAGCGAATCCAGTATTTCGGCACAAAAACAGGTTTTCACTAATATACAAAATTGCTTGATTAAAAAAAAACTCTTTCCGCAACAGATACTAATTAACATATTTCATTTCCTAACTTTTGATTTTTTATCTTTGATTTTTGATTTCTAAATCTGACCATCGGTCAGTTTGTGTTATTGTAACCATTCACATATAAATTCGCTTCCGGCAATAGCACTTCCCATCAAAACAGACCTGAATGGGCTAAAGAAACCCGCCTTCGACCTGATCGGGGATTTATATTTGTTTCCATTCCGGGGCCGCCGCGCTACGTTTCGGATTTTCACAACTGACGCGATGCTCCGGATCGTCATTCGTTATTCGTCATTGACTCGTCATTCTGGTTTCGTCATTCGTCATTCTCAAACTGACCATCGGTCAGTCCCGTAGGATGGGCTTCAGCCCATGCGGTTTCCCTGACCATCGGTCAGTCTTGTAGGGTGGGTAACTTGTTACCCACGCGGTCTTCCGTACCGCCGGCGTCTCGCCGGCTCTCTTACCTTCC
Source organism: Sedimentisphaerales bacterium (assembly GCA_016934515.1). Lineage (GTDB taxonomy): Bacteria > Planctomycetota > Phycisphaerae > Sedimentisphaerales > SM23-30 > JAFGSR01. The sequence continues at coordinate 1,772 of JAFGSR010000221.1, read as the reverse complement.
ACCCACCCCGCATTGCCGACGCAGCATTTCCAACGTTCATATTTCACCTGTCGTACGTTACCCTTTTGAATTTTGAGCATTTGGTAATTAGAATTTGTTTAGGATTTAGTGCTTAGCATTTAGGATTTCTTTTCATGCCCTTTATGGTAAAATGAAATCTTTCCTTTCGTTATTCGTCATTGTTTCCCTGCCGGGCTCTCCGTTTCGCTCCGCATCGTCATTCGTCATTGATTCGTCATTCTGGTTTCGTCATTCGTCATTCTCAAACTGACCATCGGTCAGTTTGAGTTATTACCCGTGTAAATTACAAACTCCTATTTTGTCGGCGCCAACACAGTAGCTTCTTCCATAATGGATTCGTAAATGACCGTCTTAATAGCATTTTTCAATATTTTGGTACCGGGCAAACGTTGAGCTATAGCAACAACGATTAATTCATCCTTGGGCGAAATCCAGAATTGAGTACTCGCCGCTCCCGCCCAGCCGTATTCGCCTACGTGGGCTAGGTTTTTATCGCGGGGATCTTCCTTTAACTGCACAAAAAATCCCAGCCCGAATCCTTGCCCCGGTCTGAAAGATACATCCGCGGGTAATTGATTCTGAGTCATCATCTCCACGGTTTCCGGCTTTAATATCCGAACACTACCCAATTCCCCCTCATTCAGAAGCATTTGACAAAATCGCATATAATCCCGTGCCGTCGAAACCAACCCGCCCCCGCCGGATAAAAAAGTAGGCGGCTCTAGGAATTGATAAGATGCAACTTCCTTACCCACTTTCAAACCTCCCTCCCCGTCCGGGTGGTAACATGCAGAAAAACGATTCCGCTTGCCTTGGGTTACATAAAAAGCCGAATCCTTCATGTCCAACGGCTTAAAAATATTCTTCTCAAAAAACTCGTCCAGTTTCTCTCCGGACACAACCTCCACCAGATACCCCAGAACATCAACGGAAACACTATAATGCCATTTGGTGCCCGGTTGATACAGCAGCGGTATTTCGCCCAAATTTTCAACCATCTCCGACAGGTTTTTGCTGCCCATAATTTTGCTTTCACGATACATCTGATCTACGGGCGTGTTGCTGAAAAGTCCATAAGTCAATCCCGACGAATGCCGCAGTAAATCCCGCACCGTCATCTCCCTCTCCTGCGTTTGATACTCAGCTTCACCGGCGCTTGTTTCACCGTACACTTTCAGCCCTTTGAATTCCGGTATATATTTTGCCACCGGATCATCCAGTCGCACTTGCCCCTTTTCCACCAGCATCATAACCGCAACACTGGTAACCGGTTTCGACATCGAATACATCCGCACAATCGTATCCTTGGTCATCGGTTTTCCAGCGGCTATATCCCGCATCCCCAACGCTTCGAAATGAACAATTTTGCCTTTACGCGCCACCATCGTAATTGCTCCAGCTATCTTCTCGTCATCTATCAGCTTTTGCGCCGCCGGAACAATCTCTCCCAGCTTGGCAGTTGACATCCCCACCGCTTCCGGCTTCGCATACGGCATCTCCCCGGAAACACAACCCGTTACGAATCCAATTGCCACCACCAACACCAACACCATCAAACGCTGCAAATAACTTATTCGATGACGTTTCATTTTTTTCACCTTTCCCTTTTGTTAACTTTTCCTGCCGGGTTCTCCGCTACGCTCCGTGTCGCCATTGATTCCGATGGGTGGCACCGCCAAGTACTCAGGCTGTGTCGCAATTATAGTCAAAACAGGATTTATTTTACTGATCAATATGTTACAATGCAACCG
>JAFGSR010000220.1 GCA_016934515.1 Sedimentisphaerales bacterium | reverse complement strand
GCTTATGATGATGATGTATATGAAGGTAAAGCTGCCCACATAACCGATATTACTCACTCGGCAGCTAGTGATGACAGCAATTACGATGGTGAAACTTATACTACCATTGAGGTAAGTGTTTTTGATGATGAACAAATCTGCGGCGATTGGGGGTATTACCCCACCGATTTAAACACAGATTGTTATGTTGACTTAAAGGATTTTGCCCTGTTCGCTATTCGTTGGCTTGACACTGCAGAATAATAATTAGGAGTGTTACGATGTTTTTTAGAAAACCTGTTTTTATGGTATCACTGTTCACGGTGATTTTCCTGACGGGATTAGCTCAAGCGGTGGATATGGAGGTCGGTCCTTACGTGCAGTTTACCGGGCCCTATTCCGCTGTCGTCCGTTGGGATACCGATGTGAATCAAAATTCCATCGTCGAATATGGAATCGCCGAAGGTTCACTGGATCAGCGGGTTGAAAGCGGAACCTCCACTACTACGCACGAGATTACCCTGAACAACCTGCAGTGGCGTACCAAATATTACTGCCGTGTCGGTTACGATAATGGCGGAGAGGTTTTCTCGGATGTCTTCCGTTTCGACAACCGTCTCAACTACACCCGTAAAGACGTTTCCGCCGTTTCTTCACCCTACCCCGTCGATTCCCTGACCACGCTTTACGAAGATGCCGCCGATCGCATTATCGCCCAGACCGGCATCACCAGGGGTTATTGTCTGGTCTATGGCTGCCGCGAAGGCCGTTTGGCATTTGAAATTGCCAAACGCACCGACATGATGGTGCTGGGCGTTGATGACGATGCCAACAAAATCAGTTTCGCCCGGGAAAAACTTCTGGCCGCGGATGTTTACGGAGCCCGTGTCACCGTTCACCACGCCGCGGATATGAATGCCCTGTCTTTTTCCAAAAATTTCTTCAACCTGATCGTCTCCGATCATGCCATTTCCGATGGCCAATGCGTCGGTTCCGCCGAAGAAATGTTCCGCGTGCTCCGTCCCGACGGCGGCGTCGCTTATATCGGTCAGCCGGACAGTTGCCCCAGCGAACTTACCGCCTCCGAATTAACCACCTGGCTCAATACCTATTTCGATCCCGGCGATTACACCTTAACCGATGACACCAACGGCGTATGGGCCAAGGTTATTCGCGACCCGCTCCCTGGTTCCGGCAACTGGCCTCGCCAATTCGGCCAACCCGACAACGCCGCCAACAGCAATGACAACCTCGGCGGCGCTACCCTGCGTGGAGATCTGCAAACTCAGTGGCTCGGTTGGCCCGGTGCCGATTTCGGTGCCGACCGTAACCCAAGGATGCCCCCGCCGATCATGGTTCACGGGCGTTTGTTTCATCAGGGCTTGGATCGGATTGCAGCTCTGGATTCCTACAACGGTGCCCTCTACTGGTCCCTGGAAATTCCCAATGTAATGCGGGTCAACACCCCACGAGAGTGCGGATATGTAACCGCCGACGACGATCACCTTTTCATCGCCGTTGATGATGACTGCTGGCAACTCGCCGGCGACACCGGACTGCGTACCTTTACGTACAAACTTAATGATCCCGGCAAGGAATGGGGCTACGTCGCCCGCTCGGGCAGTCTGCTCTACGGCAGTGCTCAGTTTGACGGCGCTCATTACACCGATATTTTTGGCATCATACCAGGATGGTACGATAACCGCTCCAGCACCGCTGTTACCGCCAAAATCTGCAGTAAATATCTCTTTGCCAACAACGCCGCTACCGGCGCGCGGGTCTGGACTTACAACAGCGATGATAAAAGCAAAGGCGTTATCATCAATTCGACCATCACCATGGGCAACGGCCGAATATACTTCGTCGAAAGTCAAGACCCCGACATCGAAAGCTACTCCTCCGGCCGTATCGGAATTGCCGATCTGTGGGACAGTCAATACCTGGTCGCCATTAACGCCAACACCGGTGCAGCTATCTGGTCCCAACCCATCGATACCGCCGACGGCGTACCGGTTTTCTATCTGGCCTATGCCGACGAATCGCTAATCCTGGTTTCTTCCGATACCACAACTTCGCTCTACAATATTTACGCCTACGATGCCACCACCGGCAATCCCAAAGCCGGCTGGGCCACCAATCCGGTTACCCTCAGTTGGACCAGTGATAATCACGGACACCATATTCAGCATCAGGTTATTGTCGGCGGCAAAATCTTCCTCGACCAGAAAGTTTACAACCTCAGCGACGGTACCTATACCGGCTTGCCTATGCCCCCTCGCGGCGGCGGCTGTGCCTCTATGATCGCAACCGCCAGTTCCATCATCTATCGCGGCGACCCCAGCCGGCACCTGTGCATGTGGGATTTCCAGGCAAACCAGACCAGCTACTTCCCCCTTGTCAGGCCCAGTTGCTGGCTCAGCACTATCGCCGGCGGAAACATGGTACTTTCCCCCGAAGGCGGCGGCGGCTGTAGCTGCAACCAGTGGTTTCAAACTTCTCTGGGTTTTGTAATTGCAGATTAGCAACTGATTTACCTTTGCTGGATTTAGATCATTCAAAGGAGAAACTTTGATGCGAAATATATTAGTAAATCCGATAATTTCATGGCGGTTCATACGCGATAGTTTGTACTTCTTATTCGCTGGGATTATGCTTTCGGCCGGGCTCGTCTGGGCTGATGACTGGCCCACTTACATGCACGACAATCACCGCAGTGGCGTCACCGCTGAGTCGCTTGTACTGGACACCCTCAATCAACAATGGGTTTACACCGCGCCCGCACCCCCCTTGATCGCCTGGGATGGCGGACAACCCTGGGATTCCGATTCTTTCAACGGCAACACTCAGGTGCCCATGCGTAACTTCGACACCGCGTTTTTCGTCACCACCGTCGGCGATTTCATTTACTTCGGTTCTTCCGTTACCGATTCCGTCCACTGTCTCTCTGCCGCTACCGGAATACAGCAATGGGTCTTCACTACCGACGGCCCCGTTCGCTTTCCTCCCAGCTACTACAACGGCATGCTTTACTTCGGTTCCGATGACGGCTACGCCTACTGCATCGATGCCGCCACCGGCGATCTGGGCTGGAAATATTCTCCTTCCTCTGACCGGCGCCGCGTCGGAAACAACGGCAAGCTCATAAACATGTGGCCCATCAGAACCGGCACCGCCGTACTCGATGACAAGGTTTATTTCGCCGCTGCTTTGCTTCCCTGGAATAGTTCCTACCTTTGCTCCGTCAATGCCGCCACCGGTTCGGCCTCCGGCACCGGCCTATACAGCGTCTCCGGCGGAAATACCCCCATGAGCGCCATCCTGGCTTCTTCCACAAAAATCTACCTCGCCCAGGGCCGACAGCTACCCAACTTCTACGACCGCAGCACCGGCGCCTATCAGGGGCAGGTCGGCAGCACCGGCAGTTGGGGTGGGTGTTTTGTTCTGCTCACCTCCGACACCGGATACGCCTACTCTCACGGCTCAGGTTACAAGCAAAAAGGCTACAGCACCGATGCATACGTCGATTACGCCGCCACCTACGATCAAGCCAAGTTCATGATTGTTTCTGGTACCACCGCTTACGTTATCACCGAAGATTTCAGCATCAACATGACCACCAAGGATAAAACGGTTTCCAGCGCCGCCATCAAAGCCATCAATCGCACGGACCAGAGCACTATCTGGTCTGTCCCCGGCGATTCTCCTTACTATTACCTCATCCTGGCTGGCGACACCCTCTTTGCCGGCGGCACCAACAAAGTTACCGCCCATAACCCTGCCACCGGCGCCGAGCTCTGGTCCCGATCCGTCCAAGGCCACGTCCGCGGACTCGCCGCCGCCAACGGCAGACTTTTTGTCAGTACCGACACCGGAAAAATCTACATGTTTGGCGTCGTCTTTCCGGAAGATTTTAACCATAACGGCATCGTCGATCTGCCCGACCTTATGTTGATGCTCGACACTTATCTTGACTGCACCAATCCCAACGACGAAGATTGCCGGGAATATATCCCCTAAAACTAGCTCTTCGCATAAAATACTGCAGGATGGGCAGTGTTTCTTAATCCACCCTTAGCGGGCACCTGCTGACTTTTGAAATCGGCGACCCGGCAAACATAAAGTTATTTTACAGAAGCCCCCTCAAGCAACTTGATCTCAATTCTCCGTGACTGCTACACCCCCCTATCCGCCATGCAACGGAATTTCTTCCCCAGACAATCAGTCGCTCAACTTCCCTTTAGTATTCTAAAAATCTGAGCTTCCAAGTATCGCGATTTTCACCTCCTCAAGTCTTCTGCTATAATAAAACACCATTATTCAAGAATCCTCTACCTGGCAATTACGCCGGTTTAACTAATGTTTGCCAAACAGCATCGCTGAAACGTTTAAATAAGCAAAAATTCAAATAATCCATGGGAATAAACCGACATTATTATAGAAATGTAAAATCACAGTATTGACATAAGTTGTTGTTATAAAATAACTAAAAACCACCGGCCTGAAGTATGAAATCTTTTTATGAAACGTTCTGCCAGACATTTAAGTTTTAAATTAGTCATAGTTGTTCTTCTGGCAGGTTTAGCTGGTGGAGGTGTCGTTTATTTTTCGCCAAATACCGCCCGGCGTATTTACAAGTACGTAATCCATGGCCGCATAATCGCTCCGATCTCAATCGCTTTAGCCGCACCCGGCGAAAACCGCAAATCCACCCAGCTTCCCATTTTCGAACTGGATATCCAATACCGTTACATTGATCAACTGAACGAAGATTTGTTACAAAACAAATATGCTTTCCGCAATACCCTCAAAACCGACACCCGTAACTCGTCGGATCAGTTAGCTTCCTACCAATATTATAAACCTGCAATTTTCCGCCACCATGGTATTCGGTATCCGGTTGAGATACGTTATCGCGGTGACAATCCGGATCATCGTGAAGGCCATCAAAAGTCCTGGCGCGTTAAGCTGAAAAAACACGACCGATTCGAGGGTTGTCGGTTATTCAATTTGATCAATCCCAAAAGCCCCACCGCCATGACCATCGAAATGGGTTACGATCTGGCCCGGAGACTTGACTTGCTTTGTCCCAAATCCTATTTTGTTCACAAAGTCGTCAATCGAAAATATACCGGCGTTTCCCTCTTTATCGAGCAAATCGACAAACACTTCCTGATCAATCATCGCTTGCCCGAAGGAAATCTTTATTACGGTGAATACCAGCCACCCTATCTGCTGGCCGATAATAAACGACTGCTGCAGGATACCTACGCCTGGGATCGTCACGAAATCATGGTGGACTCCGACATGCCTCCCGAAAATGACCCCATCGGTCGTTTTGTCCAGACACTGGCTATCCGGGATAACGAAACCTTCAAAAAAGTTTTCCCCGAAATATTCGATATGGATTACTGGTATAATGTTTACGCTCATGCCGTTATCAGCGGCTACTTTTTCCGCGATACCTTTCACAACCACAAGTATTATTATGATCCTACCAGCGGCAAATTACGCTCTATCATCTGGAATATCAGCGGATATGGGTATCCGGAAGAAATCCGCGAACAGGATTTCTTTCCGCCCACCAATGTAACTAACTTATGTACGGGCAGGATTTTGGAGGTGCCCGAATTCGTCGAAGAAAAAAATCTTCGCCTCTGGCAGATACTCAACGGGCCCGGCTCCCTGCAACAACAATTGAAATCTTTCGACCGTATGCACGAACTGATTCGACCGGACATGTATGCCGACAAGTACAAGGACGCCTACGACAATCTGCTGCGCATTTACACTAACCAGCAATGGGAAGATAACGTCAAAATGGCCCGCAACTGGATCGTTCAACGCGACGCCTATTTACAACAGGCTTTGAATAAATCTGATGTCCGCATTTGCCCTGACCCGCAGTTTACGCCGTCGATAGATTTTGAACAAAAATTTGTCATTGCCGGCTATATTCTTACCAACGCCGGTGAATGTGGCATTGTCCCCGAATTCACCTTCTCTGGAATCGAAAAGCTACCCGCCGGTCAATATCAATTGTTCTGCGACCTCAATGATAATAATCGGGTTGATAAAGAAGATATGATGTTGGCCCAATACGTAATTGATAAGCCCGATGATAATATAGAATTCTCTGTTAAAAAAGCTTTTTTGCCCGCCCGCACCAGATTCAGGTCCGGCCACAAAAGTCGCTGGAAAGAAAATTTACCTTATGAGTTAAAGCTTCATCCCGCCCGATACAGATTACTCGTAACCGCACCCGTCCCTGGAATATCCATAAAACCTTTAACACCAAATAATATTCTTGCCCTCAATCATGTAACTGGCAAAGACGCACCTGTGCAGATTGTCGATCGCCCCCCGGATGAATTTACTCCGGGAGTTGTCCCTTTTGCATTTGGTGAAGACAAAAAAATAACCAGTGAAATTATCTGGTCCGGCAGGATTAATCTCGACAAAAACGTCATCCTCTCGGCACAAACCAGTTTGACCATCAAAGCCGGAACCAACCTCCTCATCGCTCCGAATGTGAGTATTCTTACTTACGGACCGGTTCATGCCCTTGGTTCTCCCGATAATCCTGTCATTTTCCAGCCCTCCGCTCCCGATCACCCCTGGTCGGTTTTCGCCCTGCAGGGCCCCGGTGCCGACGGCAGCGTTTTTCGCCATTGTCATTTTAACGGCGGCAAAGACGCTCGCCTAAAACATATATTCTACTCCGGAATGCTCAATGTATATAATTGCCGGGTCACCCTGCATAACTGCACGTTCGAAAATGCCCATGGCGATGACGGCGTCAACCTGAAATTATCTAAAAACTCATTGATTACCAACTGCATTTTCAGAAAAAACAACTTCGATGCCCTCGACCTGGATTTCTCCGATACCATCGTAAAAAACTGCTTATTCGAGGACAACGGCAACGACGGCATTGATCTGGGCACCGCATCGGCAAAGCTATATGACAACATTATCCTTCGTAGCGGTGACAAAGCAATTTCCTCCGGAGAAAATTCCCACCCTGTCATCTGTAACAACCTCATCGCGGATAACAAGGTTGGGTTGGCCTCAAAAGACCAATCTAATCCTCTGGTTAGCAATTGCATTTTCAAAAATAATTCCGTTGGCGTGGCTTGCTATCAGAAAAAAATAAAATACGGCCCATCTACAATAACTCTGCGCAATTCCATCTTACGCAACAACCAATGCCCGCTGGCCGCGGACTTGAATTCGACCATGAGTATTCGTTTCTGCCAATTACCCACCACGGTATCTATCGATCCTTTGCCCGTCGAAATAGCGGATAACCCCGTCGCCCGGACCAAAATGCGACGCCCGCTCGACTGGCAGATAATGGATGTAAAAAACAATTACGACATAAATACCGACCCCAAAACCTTGTACCAGGCCGGTGATGTTGTTTTTGCCCAAAAATTGCTTTCTCACGTTGATCTGGCCTCCGTCCCCATCGGTTTATTTCTCGACAGGAATATAGGGTGCTCGCAAAACGATTTGAATTAAAATATTTTATCGACGACCAGGCCGTCGGATACCTGCAAAAAGAGTTCTCGCCTTATATGCAGCCCGATCCGTACTGCCGGGACGCCTCCGCCTATATGGTTAATTCACTTTATTTCGACACCGGCGGCTACGATTTCTTCTCCCAGAAAATTGAAGGCGAAAAATACCGCTACAAAGTTCGTTTACGCAGTTACGGACAACAAGAAAACAAAGTATTTCTGGAAATGAAAAAGAAAATCAATAATTGCATCTACAAAGTTCGTGCCCATGCACCTTATGCTGACGTATGCTCCCGCCTCCCCGGACCACAGCAGGACAACGGCTCTTTATTTGGCAGCGATGGGTGCTTTGACGGCGTCGATGAAATCCTCCTTTTGGCCCGCAGACTCAGAATTCGACCAGCCGTTCAGGTCTGTTACCGACGACAGGCTTTGATCGGCATAAATGACAACCGCCTGCGCATAACTTTCGATCAGGACGTCGTCTCCCGGCATCCCCGCTGCGGCTTAGCGTTTTCCGACCAAGCGGATCGGCTCTTTCCCCATGGCATCACCGTGCTGGAAATCAAAGTGGACAACGCCGTTCCTTTCTGGCTCGTGCAAATTATTGAAAAGTTCAATTTGCATTTACGCTCGATTTCCAAGTACTGCCACGCCGTCGCCAAACAAAATGTACTACAATTGGACACGAGATATTAATTTTGATTCAAAATATTTTTTCCGGTTTATCCGGGATAGGAGATCCCATGCCAGACCCACTCAAACAATTAGGCGAAGATATTTTCAATTTGCTGACCCCGGAACGCACACTCAATTTCTGGCAGGTAGTCGTCACCCTGCTAATCGCGTTCTTTCTCGGACTCATAATCACTCGCACCTACAGCAAAACCCACAAAGGGGTAACCTATTCCCAGTCCTTTTGCCAAACCATCATCATCATGGCCATGGTCATTTCCATCATCATGATCATCATCGGCTCTAATATCGCCCGCGCCTTCTCACTTGTCGGGGCCTTGTCTATCATTCGCTTCCGCACCGCCGTCAAAGATGCTCGCGACACCGGCTTCGTTTTCTTTGCCATGGCAGCGGGCATGGCCTGCGGAACGGGGTTTTTCCTCGAAGGCATCACCATGACCCTGATAATTTGCCTGGTCATAATCCTCCTAAGCAAATTCGATTATGGCTTGAAACGGACGGTTGACAAATTGCTAACCGTTCGCGTCCCCGCAAAATTCGACTACGAAAAACAGTTCGCCGAACACTTTATCAAATTCCTGACCTCTTATTCCCTCGTAACCGTCGAAACCGTCCAGCAGGGAATTATGACTGAATTAACCTACAACATTCGCTTTAAGAAAAAAATTGACGAACAAAATTTCCTCAACGGCGTGCGTCAACTCAACGAAAACAACAAAGTAAGCCTCGTCTATCGCGACCAGCGCGTTGATATTTAAAAAACATTATGCTTAAAGATGCAATTTTATGGATGCTTGCGATCGCTGCCATCGTGCTGCTCTATCGCCGGCCCGACACCGTAGCCACAAATCCGGTTGAGTCCGTAGATTACGCTCATCTGGACCAATTGCTCACAGATTGTGTCGATTTCCAAGGCCGGGTTAATTATCGCTGCCTCCTGGAAAACCACTCCGACACCTTAAAAAAACAATTGGATCATTTCGCCGCCGTTGACCCTGACCACCTGCCCCGCTCCCGTCAGCGTTTAGCTTTTTGGATTAACGCCTACAATGCAATTTGCCTCCAACAGGTTCTGGATAGCGGCCCAAACGTCAAATATGTCAACCAGGACGGCTTCTTCTTCACCAGAAAAAATTATTTCATCGCCGGACGAAAACGCTCCCTCAATGAAATTCAAAACGAAATTATCCGCCGCAACTTTAACGACCCCCGAATTTTTTCCGCCTTGATGATCCCCATTAAATCAGGTCCGCCGCTCAGGCCCGAAGCATACCGACCAGATCTGCTGAATTTCCAACTCGACCAACAGTGCCGTTTATGGATTAACAACCCCGCCGCTAATCGATTGGACCTGCAGAAAAACACCTTGTTTTTGTCCTGTGTCTTCAAAAATTACGCCCAGGATTTTGATCGGCTCTACGATAATCCCCGCGGCTTTTATGCCAAATACACCAATTCCGAACAGGAACGATCCTACGTATTAAACCACCCCGAAACCTCCCTGATCTACCTCCCCTTCGACTGGTCTCTAAACGGCTCCTTTTGAACCAGCCACACACAAAAAGCAACGCTGGCAACACGTACCGCCGCACTAGCAAAATCCCACTTAATCTATTAGCGTGTCTAAAACTGCATCCGCCAACCAAACCCGCATTTGGTATAATTGATCATTTCCAAATATTTGTCCCCGGCTTGGGGGCTGGGGCGTATCCAAAATTAGTATTCAAAGAGCCCGGTGTACGAATCTGCAGGATCGTGGCTCCAGAGAGAGTTTGAGTGGTTTAGGATTAAAGCATTTGTGGCTTTCAGGATAATGCTGGGATGTTTTTTCAAACGAAATATTTCTGGTTCTAACCGCGAAAGAGTAGCAAACATGAAGAAATCTGTTTATGGGACAATTTTATTGGTGTTGTGTTGGACCGCTTGCCTCTGGGCCCAGGAGAAAACCCCCGAAGTAAAACCGGATAAAGACCCCTGGATCGGCAAATATTGCATGAGCATTTTTACCAAAACCAGAACCGCTAAAACGGTTGGCAAAGATCGACTGGCCCTGGCAATAAAATTCCTGGCTAATGATTTTGACGAAGCCATGGATTCCTCCGGTTGTTACCGTGATTTCAAAAATGGCGATCATAAACAGGTTTACACTGCAACCACCATCGCCAAATATGGCTGGGCCAAAAATCATCACTTGGCTCTGGGCGTCCCTTATATCTGGAATAACTCCAAAATTAAGGGCGACACCTTTAACAACAACGGTATTGGCAATATTTTCGTGTTCGAAAAATGGAACTTCGTTCAGGAAACCAATACCACACCGGCGGTAGCCGTGGACGTTTGGCATTATTTCCCTACCGGAAACTCCATCCGCAAGGTTGGCTCCGACGATTATGCCTGGAAGTTCACCACCGAAATCTCCAAAGCCTGGAAAGATTTCAACATCCATATCAATCCCGGTTATTGTATCAGCCAGGGACGAGATAATGATATCATCGAAGGTAATGCCGCCATCGTCTTCACCCCCTGCAAAACTTTCTGGCCGGCAATCGAATACAATTACACCTACAAAGAATGTAAAGGACGATGCAGCGATCTGATACCCGGTATCATCTGGAAATTCACCCCGGACGCATCTTTTAAAATCGGTCCGGTTATCAATCTCGACTCATCTATGAAATATCGCGACGATATCGGCCTGATAATGAAATTATGCTATATTTTTTAACCCCCAGGGGCGGACAACTTTTACCCACCTTACATAACTAAAACATAAATAATTATAATCCTTATGAACCGCGGATCTCGTTTTAGATTTTTGTTTATATGTCATCAACATTTGTCCCCATTTCGATAACCCGGCACATTACCTGTTCCTGCCTTTCGGTGGCACCATCTCACGTTTATCCGTCCTTCTAGTCCTGCTTGAGCAGCCAGGTGATTGTGTTTAGCCCTTTTTTGAGGTTGGCAAGCGGTCCGACGATAGGTCGTGTAAACGTCGTGCCGTTGATGTCTGAACTCACCTTGACCGGATTGCCATATCGGTCTTCAATAGTCTGGCCGACAGTTGGAAACACACCGCACAACTCGGCATCAACCTGCGGACATCTCAGACGAAGTGGATTCTCGTTTACGGAAAACTTAACTGTGGCTTTGGAAGGTTCATCTTTGATTGCAAACCCTGAAACATAAGGATTGACCATGCTGCTATCGTCACCGAAGGTGCTTTTGGCGGCCCCTTCCAGAAAGACATTGTAATCCGATACGTATCCCGGCCCATCTTTGACATCATCCAGTCCCGTCCTGACAAAGATATTGTTAAACCATTTCTCATCCTGGGCGGTTCCGGTTTTGCTGCCGACCGTTTTTGTGGTATGAGGCTTGAAATACTGTGAGCGCCGTTTGGTATCAGGATTGTATTTGTAACCGCAATCGACAAACAGATTGTGGGCAAACACCGTGCCTTCGGAATTGCTTCGTATCGCTTTGCCTGCAATCACGTTATTATCGACGAGAGTGGGACCGTGGTTCATCTCCAGGAAAATTGTGGCTGCCTGGGTATTGTAGATGATGTTGCGTGTGATACGTATGCCCTGGTTGCCAAAATCGATCCAAATCCCGAAAGCACCCTCCTTCTGATGATATACTCCTCGAATCAGATTTGCGCTGATGACGGTATCGACACTGTTGTGGAACTTGATCGCCGCGGTTTCCCACCCGCCGAACTCCCTGCGGTAGTTGGTCTCTTCGATAAGATTGCCGCTGATGACCGAGCGAGTAGCGCCTTTCTGGCCGGCAATACCGGCCTGGCCACAACGCCGAATCACATTATTGCGAACAATGTGGTCTCCGAAAGCCTCGATGTCTTCGTAATCTACGCCCGGCGCCTGCCCGAGAGTAATTCCTACGCAGCGGGAATTAACGACCGTGCAATTCTCGATGATCCAGTGCTTACCCATTCGCGGCCCGACCGCGCCGGTTTGCAACTCTATCACCGGCGGCGCCCAGTTCGGGGCAGCATGCATAAAATGAAAACCGTCGATGGTGATGTACTTTAGGCCTGTGATTTCGGGCATGAAGAGACATTCGCGTACGTTGATCTCAGCTTGTTTCGTGTTCGGATTTGCCGTACCGAAGTTGGCCCGTATGGTTGTCACCTTCTCATCCACCTCGCAATGCCAACTGTGCTTAGTCTCTCTCACCTCCTCTGCGGTCTCCATCTCTTGGAAAGCCTCGTCATTGAGATAGACATCCCCACGATGATGCCAATTGCCGTAATTCAGCCAGCCTCCGGAAACTTTCAACGAATACGGATTGTATTGGGCGAAGAATGTATTGGGCAATTCAGCTTTCCACACACCCTCATCCTGCTGTTTCCAGGCGGTTATTCGCTCGGAACCTTTAACGATGACCTTCTCACCCCGAGCCGCACGATAGATAATACGATTACTCTCATCGCTGCCGCCATGAAGGGGCTTGATCCATTCCCGATACGTCCCGGCGTGCACGGTAATCGTATCTCCGGGCCGAGCGACGCCTGCAGCCTTGTTAATTGTAAGATATGGCTCGGCTCGACTGCCCGAAGCTGAATCGCTGCCCGCCTTTGAAACGTGTATCTGACGAGCAACACTGTCCCCGCAACCTAATACAAACACTACGAACGCAGCCGGCAGCAGAAACATTCTTCTCATATCAACCTCACTGAAACAAAACCTTACCCAAGTCTGCCTTAACCGTAATCTGCGCCCTTCATTTCTTCCCCAGCCACTCTCTGCGTTCCAACGCAAGTTGGTATCTTGCTCTTACTTTTTTTACCAAGGCTTCCTTATTGGGCTTATTAATCTTTAACAAAAAAACATATATCTTACTCATTAAAACCAACGGCGCCGCAATAATTGCCCCCCATAATGTAATTTGATAACCTCCATCAATGGTTTTCTTCATCCTTCCTTTCTCAACCTGCAATTCATAACTGCGAACAAAATCTTCCTCGATATTTCGTTCAATATCTTCTGATGAATTTTCGACAGGTCGGAAAGATAGATATTCAATTGCCTGGCAAAAGGCCTGATGGTAATCATATAAAATCGAAATATCATCCACCCAGGGCAACTTCACAATACATTTTTCCTTGGGATGGTATAAAACATTAGGGCAGTTGTGATTATTAGTACATATTTCCCCAGCCGGCAAAAGGGTCGTACAAAATTCCAACACGCATTTTTGCATCTTCCCCAAAGACCTGGGACCCATAATGGCAGCCATGTGGTTCATATCGGTGGATACATAAAACTGAATCGGCATTTCTACATTGTCCGTGCTACTGCAATCGTATGTACCAAAGGGATAAAAACCCAATTCGATAATTTTATTCTCATACCTCTTGCTCAGCTCCTGGAAATCTGACGGGATCTCCTCTTCCTCCAAACGCCTGGGCCGGTTGGGGTAGTATTTCTGTTGGGAAAAGTAAACCACCTCTATCGACCTTAAAAAGATAATCACCACTATCACTAACAAAAATACGACTACTTCCAGCCAGCTATAACCAAATACCCCGAACGCAATATCCATTAGCTCGCGCCTCCCATACTGCACCTCCATAGCCTTGACCACGTGTTTAATCTCGAATTCCTGACTCGAACAAATATACTACACTATCAATTCCCATTAATCAACCAACTCCCAAAAAAAAACATTCAGCCCTGCGTGGAAACACGGGTTTACCTATTCCACAAACCTCTTGCCGGGTGTCACCTTTCTGCGTCTTCGCCCAGAGGTGCAATCCTAAAAACCACGCGGTCATAAATTGCATAATTGACAAGACGAACTTAATGTGTTATTAGTAGGGTAGGGTGGTCATTGCCCCACCGATTCATTCTAAATGGGTACTGCTAATGATAAACAACCCTAAAATACTAAGGTACGTTCTTGCTGCACTGGTTCTGGCGTCAATATTTCTGCTGATTTATTCATTTATCTACACGAGTAACAATACCGGGCCGGACGTCACAACCAGAATTCACCTGAATAAAATTTGTAACTGCATGAACGCTTACTACACAGAAAAACAAACGTGGCCCCTCGCGACAGCATGGAAAGGTGCAATATATCCCTACGTTTACGATGGCAATCACCTGGATTTCGATTATTTCAACGATGGCTGGGGAAATGAATTCGTTTACCTGGTTGACGTTTCAACAACTCCCCCCCACCGAGCCGTTTACTCATTCGGCCCGGATGGCCACGACAACAACGGCAAAGGCGACGACATCTCAAAATATTTATCTGAACTAAAACATCTCGTCCCGTAATGTGGATGTATTATACCCATATAGCTGTAATCAGTCATCCGGGTGGCATGCTTATCACTCACACAAATTGTCATTGCGCGGAGTCTGCTCAGCAGACGACGCGGCAATCTCCACCGTACGATATCTCTGTGCAGCCTTCACGTCCACTAAAATTGTAGCTCCGTAGAATGCCCTTCGGGCTATGCGGTATATCATAATATATTATATCCACTATATTCCGTCAATCAACTCCTCCGCCCCGATCTGTCAGGTGCAATCATTCAAAAACCCGGAATTTCTCCTTTGCTAATATTAAGGATCAACTCGGAAAAAGTTGGTTGTTTTGATCGGTGTCTATCTGAATAAATATTATTTTTGACAGGATAACAGGATGTTCAG
>JAFGSR010000219.1 GCA_016934515.1 Sedimentisphaerales bacterium | reverse complement strand
ATTATGAGAGTTTTTTACAAAGCGTCAACTATTGAATAAGGCACTAAAAACTCTTGCGATTAAATTAGCATTCATTTGATATTTTTTGCATACCGCCCTAACCCACCCCATCTAACCCGGTCTTTAACAAACAGTTAGAGACGTGGACACCTGACGGCCTCATTATCGAACAGGTGCTTAGTCTGTAATAAAGTTGCTCAGGACCGGGAATATTATCGAAATCCAAGCCGGAATTTTGCGTCAATCATCAGTAAGCGGTTTGCAATATTGAAATTATGAAGTGCTAGAGGTTTTTGGTTTTTAAGATGGCAGAGTTGTTTAGAACAACAAATTTAACTTTAGGCTCTGAGCCACCGGAATTTCCCGGATATGAGATTATTCGCCGGTTGGGATATGGTGCGGCCAGTGTGATATATTCGGTTAAGAACAAGAAAAATGGTCAAATATGCGCTCTCAAGCATGTAATTCGTCCGGAAGATCAGGATGCCCGGTTGATTGAGCAGGTTGAAAACGAATTTCGGGTGGGTAAAAAAATCGACCATCCTTATATCAGAAAAGTATACGAAATTGAACGTCGGAAAAAGCGGCTGAGAACCAAAGAAGTATTCATGCTGATGGAATATTGTCCCGGAGTGAGCCTGGAACAAAGTCCGAGCCGAAGCCTTCTGGATGTTTTGTTAATCTTCCGGATGGTTGCGGACGGCCTTAACGGGATGCATTCCCACGGTTTTATCCATTGCGACATGAAACCGAACAACATAATTATCAACGATAACGGCGGTATTCGTATAATCGATCTGGGGCAGAGTTGTCACACCGGCACGGTAAAACCGAGAATCCAGGGAACACCCGATTATATTGCACCGGAGCAGGTAAAAAGGAAGCCTTTGAACATCAGAACCGACGTTTTCAATCTGGGGGCGACTATGTACTGGGCCTTGACGGGAAAGCATGTACCGACGCTTATTCCTGCGGCGTCGAAGCTTGATCGAGTTGACCTGGCATCGGCGGCAGATCCCAACAAGACGCCCAGTCCTCATCAGTTGAAATCCAAAATACCGGTTGGAGTATCCAATCTGATAATGGATTGTGTTAAAACTGAGCCGAAATTTCGACCGTCGGATATGCCGACTCTGATTTCCAGGCTGGACATACTGATACACATGATCGCAGGTGGTAGGCCCACGGCGAACGGTAACGGTAGTGAAAAACAAAACAGTTCTTCAGACTAGAACAGATTTCATACCGATCAGAATAAATTACCAGCTTTTGCTGGACCGGATTCGCCGCGATCCCCAGGAAGTTCCGCCGCTCCCGTTGGTCGCTGCGGTTTTCGGAAACAGCGAAATACAAATTCCTATACGATTAAATTACCAGCTTTGGCGGGACCGGATTCGCCGCGATCCACATGGAGTTTCGCCGCTTCCGTTGGTCGCTGCAGGTTTCGGAAACAGCGAAATACAAATTCCTATAGCTTTAAACTACAATACAAACAAATCCCGAATATACATATCTGTCGAGCCGATTTATAATCCAGAAAAGATAAAATCGCGAAAAATTCTTTTTTAAAAGAGAGTGAAAGACCGCATAAATGACCACAAAAGAAATTATAGCCGCTTTTGAAAAGGGATCACGAGCGAACCGGGCAGACAAATGTCGGTACGGAAATCTAATAAAAATTTCCTCCCCGGGCGAAGTTATAATGACGGGGGATCTGCATGGAAACGAGAAAAACTTCGCTAAACTGGTAAAATACGCCGATTTGGGCAATAATCCGAATAGGCACTTAATCCTGCACGAGATACTGCACTGTTCTCAGAATCAGTCCGCCGACCAATGTCATTCTTACCAGTTGCTGGCCCAGGCAGCCCAATTAAAGTCGGAATTTCCCCATCAGGTGCATATTTTGATGGGAAATCATGCCATGGCGCAGGTAACGAATGACGAAATACTTAAAGGCGGGCAGCCCATGGTTCGTGCCTTGAATTATGCAATATCATTAACATTCAATGAAAACCGAGCGTTGGTTACCCAGGCGTTAGACGATTTTATTATGTCATTTCCGATCGCAGCCCGGAGCGAGAACCGGATCTGGATGTCCCATTCGCTGCCGTCGATGCGTCATGTGGAGTACTTCAAAACCAGCGATATTTTCGAAAAAAGGCTGATTTTGGAGGATATTAAGTCAAATCCGGCCCTTCGGGCGTTGACCTGGGACCGCAGCCACAGCGAGAAATGTCTGGACGAACTTGGATCGATGTGGGAAGTTGATTACTTTATAGGCGGTCACCAACCGCAGGCCGAAGGTTGCTGCTGTAACCACCAGCGAATGATAATTTTGGCCAGTGACCACCCGCATGGGTGCTTTTTGCCCTTTAATCTCCAAAATAATTATCAACCAGATGAATTATTTTCCTTGATTAGGCCACTTGCTTCTATAGAATAGCCAATATAGAATGATTTATATTTGTACCACAAAAGCAATAGATTTCGAAAAGGTACTAAGGAAATGACACAAAGTTCATTAATCAGATTACCAGCTTTGGCTGGACCGGATTCGCCGCGATCCACAGGTAGTTTCGACGCTCCCGTTGGTCGCTGCGGTTTTCGGAAACAGCAAAATACAAATTCCTATACGATCAAGTTTATGACGTTATCAAGCCTGGTTTTACTATTTTTGGTCTCCTGTCATGAGAATCAGTCATCCGATGTGCCGCAGCAGTTTGATCCTCAGGTGGATGCTATTGCGGCCGCACCGTTGCCGGCGCTTGATCCGGACCTGGCATCAAAAATATCGCTGCTTAGCGATCCTATTGAGATGAAGGCCCCAGAGCAACCAGACGCGACACCGTCTGATTCGAAAGAAATCAAGAAAGAAGAAGCTGCGGAAGATATTTCGCAGGAATCTTCTGAAAAAACCAACGAAACCGGCGACGAGGATATTCCCGTCAAAAAAGACAATGAAGATTCTGGTCCCGCGTAAAAAAAAGCAGCTTGGAATTTGGCTCCAATCAGTATATAGTCACATTAAGAAGCGGTTAATTTTCAGGAATTTGAGTTTTTTTGACTGAACCGGCGCCAATTCGTCGGTATAAGATGTTTATTGTTATGCCCTGAAGCTTGTAGATTTTAGGTATTGCTGCAAGTGGGCGTATGTAGTTATATACCTGTAATTATGAGGTGCTGTAATGAAACTGACTCGTTCCTCCGGTTATGCATTGGTTGCTGTCGGCCATGTGGCAAGAAACTTTAGTGGAGATCTCGTATTGGCCAGGGATATTGCCAAACAACACAAAATTCCCCTGGATTACTTACTGAAGATCCTTCAGCAGTTGGTTCGTGCAGATGTTCTGCAGAGTATTCGAGGCCCGCGCGGCGGGTTCAGCCTGGCACGTCCGGCCGCTAAAATTTCCATCCTGGACATCGTAGAAGCTGTTGACGGCCCCTTCACAGCGGAACCGCGCCTTTGCGGTTCGAAGGCCCTATTGCCCTACAACAAAAAGCTAATAGCGGCCTACAAAAAAGCATCGAAGCAGGCCTCGGAGATCTTATCAAAAACCACAGTTGCTCAACTTGGTCCAGGTAAGGAAACCAATCCGCCGAAAAGAAAGCCCCGGAAAAAAACTACCCGTCGTTAATCACTGCGACTAAACGTTTTTTTTAGAAGTTGCATGATGTAGCGTCCGTGGAGCTTTGACAAGAACTGAAGTGCTCAATTTTTACCCGTTTTAAAGGGTGCAGCCGTGAGCTTGTGGTGCTTTAGATTTTGTTCAGGCGATTTACCAAGGGTGCAGAACGGTGTTTTTTTGCTGTTTTAGCTGATCAGGTTTTTCATGAAGCATTACGGTTGTTACTTGCTTACCGTAGCGAGTGCGGCAGTTTTGTGAATAACTTCGCGTCAGAGGTACCGCGGCAGACGGCGTTTTGCGCCCTTTCTTTTTGTATCGCTATATAGGAGTGATTCGATCCTCGGCCTATGGCGGTTATGGAGGGATATTGCGTTATGTAGCAGGTTCGCTATCAGGGAAAATCCGTAGGTACTCCCATTAATAAGTGTTAATTGTCCCAGGTGCTCGATAATCCCAACCGATCCATCTGAAACTCCTATTATAGAGAGTATTTTTAGACAGGATAACCCCGATGGATCGGGACGAAGACGCATGATTGACTTGATATAAAATCATGTTTATCATGGACTTAGAATCTATTAAGGTGCTGTTAGGGTTGTTTTTGTGTTAAATCGGTGAAAAAGGAATTAAATCGAAAAACTTATGGGCGGCCCAATTACCTAGCGAATATTCTTGCAAAACTTTGTTTTTTGGGGTATAATTCTGGTATTATACTGAGTAGAAAGATTGATCGTGTACGAATAATTACCTGTAAATCTTTATTAAATAAAGTTTTACTACTCACGGGCAAAACACGCTCTTTATGAGGGAAATGCAGGTAGGACTATGTCAGTAAATCTCGTGTTCTTCAAAAAAGATGGCCGCCGCAAAGATGTTCGAGTAAAAACCGGCACCTCAATCGTAGGCAGAAGAGCAGATTGCGATATTCGAATTCCGACCACGTATGTATCCCGAAAACACTGCAGGATCGTTTGCCAGGACGAGAAAACCGTTGTACAGGACCTTGGTTCAGCGAACGGGGTTTATCTTAACAGCGAGAAAATCATGGAAGGTGTAGTATCTGCCGGGGACAGACTGACCATTGGCAATCTTACGTTCACGGTCCAGGTTGACGGAATACCGGAGAATATTCATCCGCGGCCCCGTAAAAAGGCTGAAAAAAGCTCTGCGGGAAGCGGATTTTCGCATACCGACACGTCGGGGACAAACGAAACCCTTCCGACACCTCCGGGCGAGTTCGACCCTGATTCCATATTTGAAATGGATCCGCTGTCCGATTCCGATGCGGACCTGCCCTGATCATTTGATATTCAGACAACCGCCTTAGGGGGAATCTCTAAACGTTATCCAATAGCCAGGCAGAGGTTTTTATCCCCTTGAAAAAGCTTTGGACGCGGAACCGTTCATTGGGAGAATGAGCTCCGTCGGTATCTAGTCCAAAGCCCATCAGCAGCACGCATTTTTGCAGTTCCCTCCAGAAGGTGTCCACCACCGGGATTGAGCCACCGCACCGGATATAAGCGGCATCTTGCTCGAAACCCTGTTTGAGTGCCTCCATACCGACCTGGACCAGAGAATCGTGGATGTCGATCAAGACGGGTTTTTCTCCGGTTGGCTCGGAAACCTGGATATTGACATAATCCGGACAAATAGCTTGCAGGTAATCTTTAACCAGCTTGCCGATTTTTTTGGGGTCCTGATCCGCGACCAGTCGCATGGTTATTTTGGCATTTGCGGTGGCGGGGATGATGGTTTTGTTGCCTTGGCCGGTGTATCCGCCAAAGATTCCGTTGATTTCAAAAGTCGGCCTTGCCCAGGCCCGTTCCAGAGTGGTGAAGTTGCGTTCGCCGAAAAGTCCGCGTAGTGAAAGTTCCTTTTTCAGGTTCTGGTCGTCAAAATTCAGTTTGGCGTAATTATCTCTTTCGAAGTCCTCCAGTTGCCGCACATCATCATAAAAACCCGGAATCAAAATCCGCCCGTCAGCAGAGATGCACTGGGCAATAATATTCGCCAGTGCAGTGGCGGGATTGCCCACGACACCGCCATAGGTGCCTGAATGAACATCTTTAATGGGCCCTTTGACCTGCACTTCCATCGCTACGATACCGCGTAAGCCGTAGGTTATGGCGGGGGTGTTTTCGTCGTACATGGAGCAATCCGAAATCACTACGCCGGATAGGTTTTGGGCCAATTCGGGCTTTTGCTGACGAATATAATCGGCCAGCGAATCGCCGTTGGTTTCTTCTTCGCCTTCGACGAGAAAGAGCACTTCGCAGGGCAGTTTGCCGCGGGTCCGGAGCAGGGCTTCGACTGCTTTTATATGGCAGAAGAGTTGTCCTTTGTCGTCGGTGGCGCCGCGGGCATAAAGAAAGCCATCCCGAATTTCCGGCTCAAACGGTGGGCTTTTCCACTGGTCGAGGGGATCGTCCGGCTGGACATCGTAATGGCCGTAAATTATCAAGCGTTTGGGGGGAGTGTCATTTTGGCTGTTGCTGTTACCGCCTTGGGCCCGGACAATCGGATGCCCTTTGGTTTCGATGATTTCGGCGTGGAGTCCCAGGTTTTTCAGGTGATCTTTGAGCCAGGTGGCGCACTTTTGCACATCGGTATCATGAGCACTTTGGGCACTGACCGAGGGTATCCGGATAAAATCCTTCAATTCTTCCAAAAAACGTTGCTGATTCTGCTCGATATATTCCAGAACTTCACGCATCAGAGAACTCCCTTTCCATACCCAACGGGTATCATAAATCCCCGGTCCATAATCATTCTTTTGCACCTGATATACCGCAGGAACAGCTAAGTTGTCAAGGAATATGAAGTCTGCAAAACTGTGTTGAAGCGATCAATCACAGCCGGCTTTAAAAGAATTAATTCTTGAACGCTAAAGGTGGAGCTTGTAAGCTCATTGTCATTGCAGGAGAATATTATGTTCATTAAGGATAACACAATGTCAACACGTACGATTTCACCGGTATTTATGTTATGTGTCGGTCTAGGTGTCGTTTTCTGTAGCGGGCCAGGTATTGCCGAAACCGGCCAGGGTAGCGTATTAAAAACGTTGAATAATTCCCTGAGAAGTGTTCGGGAATTCGGTGTGCTACCGACCAATACGGCAGCAGTTAATAAAGAGAATCTGCAAAAGGCTATTGATTGGGCGCATCGGCGGGGTGCGGCGATTTATGTTGAGCCGACGGAGGATCCCTACCCTGTAGCAGGCGGGATTATTCTTAAAGCAAATGTATCTTTGATCGGTGTACATGGACCGGTCGGGCGAGGAACGCGTCATCCGGAGAAAATTCAACCGGTTGGGAGTGTGTTTGCTATTGAAGATGAGAAGAACGTTTTTATAACGGTTGAAAATTCGACCCAGATTCGAGGGATTCAGTTTTGGTATCCCAACCAAACCGTTAAAAATCCAGAGAAGATAATCGAATATCCCGCGACCATCCAGGCTTCTGCGACAAAAGGTGCACAGGGAGTAACCCTGTCATGTCTGACCTTTTATGGTGAATTTCTGGCGATGGACTTTAACGCCAAGGCCAACAGGATTGTCGAGCAGATTCTCTTCGAGCACTGTTACGGCTATCCGCTCAGCGGCGAATTTATCCGTATTGATTATTGTTACGACATACCGCGGATACTTCACTGCCATGTGAATCCGGCCAATCGGCGGTTTATCGAAGGCGGCTACAGCCGAGCGGTAATTGATTCGGTGGTGGCAAGAAAAACATTTACCTACCGAATCGATCATACGGACAATGCTCAATGTATCGATCTTTTTACGTTTGGGGTGTATGGCGGGATTTACCTAGGACCGGCTACTTACGGACAACTGACCAATTTCAATCTTGACTGTGTTACCGTGGGAATACATAAACTCGGAGACAGTTCATTCAACCGCAATTGGCAAATCGGCCAGGGATCGATAATTGCCAATATAGCAGCAGATCAGCAGGAGATTCACCCGCTGATTATTGAAGGACGGGGGCACACTTCGCTGATTAGTGTGGAGTCATTTTCCGGGCACAATGGCGCGTTGACAACGGTGGGCAAATCGCAGGATTATCTTCTGGTGAGGGGCAATGAGAAGCTCACGATAACCATGGTCGGCTGTCGGATGCGAGATTACGTTTCCGATAAGCCGATTACGCTTTTGAATCCCAAAGCGGTTATTCAGGCAATTGGATGCGTTGACAAGCATGAAAATGTATTTGAATATCCCACAGAATAGTAAACGGTCTATTGCCCTTATTAAAACCCGGATTTTCCAGAGTGCGTTTTCGCTAATGCGGCTCTACGTGTCGCACTTTTTCTTAAGTTGGATTATTGGATTGCGGTTCGACAGGGCCTTTTTTGGCTAATAGGGTGTTAATTTTAAGCAGGTTCGGTATGTTTTGCGACACGGAGCCTTGCGGAGAGCCCGGTACGGAAAGTGCATTTTAATTAAATCCGTCCTAAAGGCCCTGCTGGTGGGCAATTGATGTAACATAAAAGTGCGAAAGTTAACCCAGATAAATCTGTACAAAAAAGTGAAAAAATGATAGTATAGAGTCTGTGGATGCTGTTTAAGACTGTTTTGCTGTTCTGATTTGGAGTACCAACGGTATAGGAATAAAGACCTTCGGTTAATGCCAAGAATCGCTGAAAAACTTGATTTGACAAAATTTGGTAAAATTATTAGCATTGAGAGGGCAGAGTTATGTTCTATAAACGTGTAAATGGGAAATCTGGTTTAAAGAAAGATCTTGGTTTACTCGCCGTTTTCGCCATCGCGACCGGTGCAATGATCAGTTCAGGCCTCTTTATTCTCCCCGGATTTGCCCACTTCAAAGCCGGCCCTTCGGTCATTGTCTCATACTTCCTGGCCGGCGTCCTCGCCTCCATCGGCGTCTTAAGTATGGCCGAACTCGCCACCGCCATGCCCAAAGCAGGCGGCGATTACTTCTTCATCTCACGCAGTATGGGAACCGCTGTCGGCACCATCGCTGGCCTGCTAAGCTGGTTTTCTCTGTCCTTAAAAAGTGCCTTTGCCCTCGTAGGTATGGCCACCTTCGCCCAACTGATCATGCCCATCAATGGCCACCTCGTTGCCATTATCCTGGCACTTATATTCATCGCTCTCAACATCATCGGTGCCAAAGAAGCCGCTCGATTACAAATCCTACTCGTCATTGCCCTGATGCTCCTGATGCTCCTCTACATTATCCAAGGCCTCCCACAAGTCAATGTTACCCATTTCCAACCCTTCGCCCCAAATGGCCTCGTCGCCACCTTCTCTACCGTTGGTTTTGTTTTTGTCTCCTATGGCGGCGTGCTCAAAATCGTCAGCGTCGCCGAAGAAATTAAACAACCGGGCCGAACAATCCCACTCGGCATGATCCTCTCACTTCTGGTTGTTACCGTCTTCTACACACTCATGGTCTTTATTACCAGTGGCGTCTTACCCGCAGAGCAACTCGATAACTCCATGACCCCAATCTCCGATGGCGCCGCTGTCTTCATGGGGCGCCCAGGCCGCATCGCACTCATTACCGCCGCAGCCCTTGCCTTCCTCACCACCGCCAATGCCGGCATCATGTCTTCATCAAGATATCTCCTCGCACTCAGCCGCGACCGACAATTACCCCCGGTCGTCCACCGCATCGGCAAAAAAACAAACACACCCTACATCGCCGTCATAATTACCGGTGTGGCCGTCCTCTGCGCCATTTTTGTCAAAATCAATATCCTTGTCGAAGCCGCCTCCCTCGTTTTCATGTTGAGTTTCATCCTCTCAAATCTTTCCGTAATCGTCCTCCGCGAAAGTCGTCTGCAATCCTACCGCCCTCAGTTCCACGCTCCGCTCTATCCTTGGCTCCAGATAATCGGTATCTTCGGACTCGTCTTTGTCATCATGGAAATGGGCATCGAAGCATTTTTCATCAGCGTCGTATTAATCATCCTCGGTTTCTGCCTCTACTGGTTCTATGGCCGGAAAAGATCCCAGTCAGAATCCGCACTCATTCATCTTGTCCGCAGAATCACCGCCAAAGAACTTGTCACCAGTTCCTTAGATGACGAATTGAGAGACATCGTCAGAGAGCGAGATGACATTGTCACCGACGAATTTGACAAAATGATCGAAAAAAGCATTATCCTCGACCTCGATCAGCACATGACTTTAAAACAGTTCGTATCAATTGCCGCCGAAAAACTTTCTACCCAACTGAATATGGATGCCGCCTCACTCGTCACCCTCCTTCTTGACCGAGAAAAACAAAGCAGCACCGTCTTAAATTCAACCCTCGCCATCCCTCACGTCGTCATCGAAGGCCAAAAAAACTTCCACATGCTCATCGCCCGTGCCCCCAAAGGCATCGAATTTTCCCAAAACGCCCAAAACATCCATTCCATTTTCATCCTCCTCGGTACCGCCGACCTCCGAAACCTACACCTCCGAACTCTCTCCGCTATCGCACAAGTAGCAATGACAAAACAATTCGACCAAAAATGGCTCTCCGCCAGAAACCCCGAAGGCATCAGAAACATGATCCTCCTTTCCGCACGAAAAAGAGACTCAAATCAATAAAACAACCCCCGCCGATGCTTTCATCAAATTCCACTTGACGACTCCACCTATAAGAATATTTTATAGCAGAAGCGATCCGAAGCAAGATATGGATGATTGGGATTAAATCAAGTTATTCGTGGCGAGTTAATTCAATGGGATTTTGGTTAGCGGCATGGCAAGCTGGACAGAGTCCGGATGCCAGGCCGCTAACCCGTTGAAAACATTTCGTTTCAGTTAATTTTTGCGGGAAAATTTACTTTCGCCCAGCAGTCTTATTTCGGATTAATCTTTATAGGCGGTGCGGCTGCGGGATTGGTTTGTGGAGGTTGTGGTTTTGATACTTCAAGCAATTCCACCTCAAAAATCAGAGTTGCGTTTGGTCCGAGTTTTGGTCGGCCGCGCGGGCCATAAGCCAAATCAGCAGGAACAAACAACTTCCACTTGGCGCCTTCGGACATCAAAGGTAGTGCTTCGATCCAGCCTTGAATCAGGCCGCCGGGCTTCAATACAAAATCAGCCGGCTGATTCCGTTCATAAGAGCTGTCAAATACGGTTCCATCGAGCAGCGTTCCCTTATAATGCACCTTGACCTGATCAGATATTATCGGCTTTTTACCGGTGCCGTCGCGGAGCACTTTATACTGCAAGCCGCTGGGCAAAACGGTTACGCCCTCTTTTTCCTTGTTTGCCTCCAGAAAAACTTTGCCTTCTTTTTCGTTCTTGATTCCCAAATCATTCCATTCCTGTTGTCGTTTGGCCTGCATTTGTTCATAGAAATCACTCAATACCGCAGAAATTTCCTCCTCAGTCAACAGAAGTTTTTTATCAGAAATAACATCCTGGATGCCTTTAGTGAAAATATCTATGTTCAGATCCAACTCCATCTTTTTGAGCTGTTGCCCGACCTGAATCCCCATACAGTAGCTGATTTGCTCCTGTTCAGTTTTAAAGGCACTATTCACCGGCGGTTTGTTTTGGGCAGGATCTTTTGCGTTAATATCCACCTGCGGTTCTTCAATAGCAAACAAACTCGAACCCACCAGCAAAGAAGCTAATGTCAAACCGACGACAATCTTATTCCACATCATAATCTCCTTAGTCAAATAATTGTTTCCAAGTAACAAATAATCTGCTGCTTTATGGACAAATTTCTTCACAAAACCCAATGTTTTGTTCAGGAAAGCAGTTGTTTTTCCGGCAAATCTTCAAGTAATTACCAAACAAGTACTTATACCATAAATGGTGTACATTGCCAAGTAATTTTCATAATTTAACTTTTCAGCGTGTCCGCAGGGATTAAGAATTAACTTTCCAGCCAGGGATCGCGGTTTTTTCGTAATAAAGCCTTCAATTCAGCGGTCATTTGATTGACTAGCTGCGGTTGCTGCTCGGCAATGTTTTTCAACTGCCAATGATCATCGACGTTGTCGTGCAGAAGAATTTCTTCGGGTTTATCGGGCATTTTGCTGATCATCAGGGTGTAGCGGTGCGTTCGCAAGCCTCGTCGTCCCCATTCGGGCTTACCTACCGGGCACCACATATATAACTGCGAATCAGGGTGATCGCCGCGGCTGGTCTGGAACCATTGTGCATAACTATTACCTTCGACCAGGGTGGGGATTTCGCGTTTTAGCCCCATTAAATCCAGCAGGGTGGGATAGATATCCGGTGACGAGAGCAGGAAATCATCTCGACGGGCGGGAATTTTTCCCGGGAAGCGAATCATAAACGGCACCCGCATCGATTCTTCATAGTGATTGTTTTTGGAAATCTCATTATGAATCCCCAGGCAATTGCCGTGATCCGAAGTAAAGATCACTATGGTGTTGTCGTCGAGGCCTTGTTCTTTGAGAGTGTCAATGATCCTGCCGAACTGTTCATCCACACCGGTAATCATAGCAAAATAATAGCGAATGTTATTGCGATAATATTTACCCAATTGAGTGTCCGCCGCGGGGATATTTGCCCGCTGACAAAGTTCGTCCAGAGTTTTGTCTTTATACATATCTACATACCGCTGAGGTACCAGTTTGTAAGGCATGTGGGGGGGATTCATCGAAACCACCAAGGCAAAAGGGTGTCCGGACTGACGGAATTGTCCACCTTCATTTTTGATATATTTAATCGCCTGGTCAGCTTCATGTATCGGTCCCCACTGATCGACATAATGGAATCCATTCCTTTGGGCGTCGGTTTTCCAATACATGGGCCGATCATGAAAATCATAAGTGCCATAAGCGTACCAGAAATCGAATCCATGCCTGCGACGGGGTGGGCACCATTCGTTCCAGGCCAATTTATCGCTGTTATTGCGGCATTTAATAAAAGGGCGATGGGGCGAATCCAGATGCCATTTCCCGATATAGCCCAGACTGTAGCCCTGGTCCTTGAGCACGTCGGACCAGCAGCGGTCGGTTTCCTGTAATTCACAGTTAAAAGGAGCACTATTGCTGTTGCAGTTGCTGGTAACCTTATTCGAGTGGGGATATCTGCCGGTCATCAACATCGCCCGAAAGGGACTGCAGACGGGATAATTGCTCACCGCCTGGGGCAGCACCAGAGCCTGTTGAGCAAATCGATCCAAGTTTGGAGTGATTACGGGCTCTTCATTGAGAAAACCCATTGCCTGGCCACGCATTTGATCGGGAAACACAAAAACCAGATTGGGGTGCTTGCCGGCGATCTTTCTCGGCTGCAAACACCCTCCTGTCGAAGCCGCCCAAACTCCAAGAGCAGTCGTTTTCAAAAAATCCCGACGTGAGTAATTTATGTACATTGCTCAACCTCCGATACTGTGACTACTTTCCTCTGGCAATAATATAACAGAAGCTTTCCCCTTTTTACCACCTTTTACCACCTTGCCGCATTAATATTTCGGTATTGGTCCGATAAAATTTGGTCTGTCAAATTGTTCAGGAAAAATATTTCCGTGGTACTTGTCGGGTTTATCAGGTGTTTCAGGTCAATTTCCAATGCCGTCGACCTTCTATCCTGCCAGAATCGGTAATCCAACGCCAAAAACACACCTACCACAGCCACCTGATCGGCGGATTTACACCTCAACAGCATTATCAGGCCGGGGATTTGCAAGTTTAGTGATTATTATAACGATAATAACGATAATGGCAGCCCAAAAGAGCGGCCTAAATTGAAATCGCAAAAGATACCCGGAAAATTTGATTTTCGGGAAAAGAACGCCAAAATTTCAGTTGGCATAACGAAGGACGATTGACATGGACTGGAAGCAAATTAGTGAAGAAATTATTAAGCGTAAACACGTCGAAGAAGCACTGATAGATGAGAACCAGCAGAGCCGGGATAAACTTACCCAATGCACCGAAGAGTTGACCAAGACCCATCGGCTGCTCGAGCAAAAAATCTCCGAGCAAAAAAGGCTTGAACAGGACATCGAAAAAGCCCATCAGTACCTGGCCGACAGTGAACAAGCTTACCAACAGGAACACCTCCAAGCCAAAAACGAACTCCAACAGGAAATTGTCCGGCGAAAACAACTGGAAGCTTCCCTGGAACGGTCCCGCGAAGACATCAAACAGCGAAGCTGTGACTGGGCGGCTGAGCGTGCTCAGATCCAGGCTCAATTGCAAAGCAAAATCGATGAACTGGCTGACGTGGAAGCTGAACTCGAGGCTGCGTTCGAAAAAATGGAACAGCAAACCCAGCAGTGGGCCAAGCAACAGGCCCGCGCCAATGCCGAACTGCAACAAGCCATCACCGAGCGCAAGGTTTTTGAGGACAAGCTCGAACAACTGGAAAGCGAATGGCAGCATCAGCAAAAACAGTGGCAGGAAAAACTGATCGCTAAAGATGCGCGGGTGCTTGAGGAAGAAACCTCCCGCCAGCAAGCTGAACAATCGCTGGAATTGGCCCGCAAGGAGCTGTCCGAACGATCCCAGCAATGGGCTACCGAGCGGTCCGAACTTAACTGTCAAATTCGAACCGAGAAATCCGAACACGAGCAGACCCAAAAGAACCTGGAACAGGCTCAGCAAAAAATCAGTGATATCCAACAAAACTGGGCTGCTGACCGGAATAAAATTTCGTTGGAAATCCAACAGGAAATCGAACAACGTAAAAATGTGGAAGCTGCATTGGCGCAAGCCCAAAATCTAATGGCCCAGCAAACTCAGGAATGGACCGCAGAACGAAACGGGCTGCAAAGCGAAATTCACCGCGAGAACACGGAGAAGAAGGAGCTTGAAAATTCACTGGATCAGCTTCGCCGCGATGCCCAGGAGCAAAGTGAAGAGTTGCTTGCCAAACAAAACCGCCTGAGCATCCAACTGCAGGAGAAAGAAGTCGTCCGCAGCGAACTCGAACGATCTCTGACTCAAACGTGCGAGGAATTTCAGCAGCAAAAAGAGCAGTGGAAATCCGAAAGCGAATCGGCTCAACAGTCGATCCATCAAGCCCGCGAAGAACTCGAACAGCGTAACCAGGAATGGACCCAAGCGCGTCAGCAAATGGAACTGGACCTGCAGCAGGAAATTTCCGCTAAAGAAAAAGCCCTAGCTGACCTGGATAACGTCCATAGCGTTTTTGAACAACGTGTTCAAGACTGGGCTGCTGAACGGAACGGCCTGAAGGAGCAACTGGAGCAGACTACCGCTCAGTGCGAAACCTTAAAAACCTTACTGTCACGAACTCAAGACGAATATATCAGCCTTCAGAATCGCGGGAAAGCCCAGCGGTTCCGCCTTACAACCCTGCTGCGCGGCCGATCCATTAAATATGATGAGATGAAACAGGAACTGAGTTGTGCCCGACGTGAGTTGGAAACCCAATCCCGAAAATGGCAATCACAGCGTGAGGAACTGGAAGGTTTTGTTCAGAACTCCTTCGAAGTGCTCGAAAGCAAACAAAAAGAATACGAAGTTGCCCAGGCCAATCTCGAAGCTGAAACTCAACAGGCACAATCCGATCGCGATGAAGCTCAGCAGCAATTGTTAATCGTGCAGAATCAACAAGAAGAACAAGCTCAATCCTGGAATGAAAAAATTGAAAAAATTGAAATGGAACTGAAAAATTCCCAAAACCTGCTTGCCGAAAAGAACGAAAAATCGCAGCAGCACCGCGAATCGCTGGAAAAGCAGATTCAAGAACTCACCCGGCAAAAAAATGAATTGACCCAGCAGGTGGAAACGCTGAACACAAAATTACAGCAGCAAAACCAACAGCAATTCCAAACGGAGCAAAACCTCGAATCCACCAAATCCAACCTGCTTAAGCAAGTGACCGAACTTGAGCAGGAGCGCAGTAACATAACCGATCAGCTCCAGCGGGAAATGACCGTACGCGAAAAAATCGAACAAACTCTCGCCCAGGCACAACAAGAATTATCTCATCGTGAACAGCTCTGGACCGAAGAAAACGACAATACCCGTGAACAATTGAGCCAAGCCATCAGTAACCGCAACCAGGCCCAGAAACAACTTGATCAGCTCCATTGCGAACTGGAAGCCCAACAAAAGCAATGGGAAGTTGAACGACATCAAACCCAGCAAAAACTCCAGGAACTACTCGACCAACACCAGCAGGATCAAAACAGCACTCAAACTCAACAGAATTATCTGGAAGAGAACATTCAAGAGTGGGCCGCCAGATGTCAGGAAATCAAGAAAGCCATCAGGCAGACTCACCTGGAACTTAAAAAACGCACTGAAAAATGGGCTCGTCAAAAAGAAGAATTGCTTCGACAACTGGCCCAAGCTAATCTGCAACGTGAAACCGCTGAGCAAAAACTGCAGCAAATGCAAATTCGAATCCAACAGGAACAAAAGCAGCGTGAAGAGCTGGAAAAATGCTGGAAACAGTTGCTCTGCACTAATGCCAATCTGGCCAAGGTCGGTCAACAAATCAAGAGTGACGACCCTGGGTCTTGCGAAGCCAATCCGAATCGGCATTTGAAGCAAAATGCTCGGCAGAACATCCCCGGCCCCGGTGAAATTGCCCAGGTTATCAGTCAGGCGCATAGCGATTTGGAAGATGTTCTTGAAAAGGATGAAGTAACAACCGAATGGAAAAAATAGCAGTCGGTTGTCTTTTAAAAGCGATTGTCTCAAAAAGGTGAGTTGCTTCAGAATTTTGCTGTGCTCGGCAATTTTGCTGAATCGCTCTGAAGCTCAACTGAATTGCCCTGCAAATTTGCCAATTTCCCCTGCAGTTGCCGCATACGTTTGAGCCAGGGATTATCGGGATACTCGCGTGAATTCAAAAACACTTCCAGCGAATGTGCCGCCTGGTCAACCTGGCCTCGCTTGGCCAGACAACGCAAACCATAATAGCGGCCCTCCCACCAGTAATAGCGCAACTCTTCATCCTCATGATCGGGGGCGGTCCCGGTTCGCAACCGATACCACAACTGCTGAGACTTGGGGTAATCACCCACAGCGTACGCAAACAAAGCATGACAACGAACAAACCAAAGCTGCTTTTGGTTAACCTGATCCGCAGCCGCCAGCATCAGCAGTTCACCTGCCGACTCAACTGCATCATCATAATCCAGCCCGGACCGATCCAACTGAACGGAATCACCTGACTGAAACGAACTTTCCGACTGAACCGCCTGACCCAATTGATCCGCCGAACAATCCGCCAAAACCGCAGCGGCCAAAGCATGTTGATCCAGCAAAGTTCGCATGACTGACTTTAGCAGAATCCCTTCGGATTCAGACCTGCCGGTTGTGACATTAAGCCGGTCGAAAATTACCTGCGACAGTGCCAGCGTATCGGCCAACAAATCGAGCAGTTCCGCCCTCTGATGATTGCTGTGATAATCCAACCAACGCTGCCGCTGTTCGCTTACCAAAGTAAAACCCAGATTAATTAATTGATCGTTTTGTTGACTTGCTGAAAGCACTCGGCACAAAAGCTGCATTGCCTTGCCCGCTTGGCCGTCTTCCTGATACAATTGGACCAACTGCAGAACCGCAGAACGATAGAAAAAAGCAGCCTGACTTTGTTCATCACCCACCAGGTTAGCTAGTTCCGCAGTTGTCTCCGCCCGCAGTTTGTCACGGTCCGCATCGGGCAAATCCTCCGCCGAGCAAAGCTTCAATTGACAAACCGCCGCGTAATAACGTGCCGCCGGTTTGTGCGGATCCGTTGCCGGGACCAACTTGAAAATCCCCACCACCTGCTTAAGCCGACCTGTCGACCACAGCACTAATCCGTAATGATAACGATAACACCGCGAATCAGCCAACTGACAAAAATCGCCCTTCAAAGTGCCGCTTTTCGGTTCGTAATCCCCGACCAGCAGTTCCAGCGTCTGCAACGCCAGCTTCGTAAACTGCTTCTCGTCCGCACAGAAAAGTTCCCAGGCCAGTCCCGCTGAACAGCTCAGGACAGTGCCCGACGAAACCTCAACACCATTTTTTTCACTTTGCCACTGGGGGAAATCTCTGGTCAGCCGATTCCAGTATTCAATAGTTTTGATTTTCTGCATCTGGCACATTTGCGCATCAGAAAGTTCCAATTCGTCCGCCAGTTTACGACTGCACAGGCCAATCTCATAAAGCACGTCCGGAAAATTTTCGTGATTCGCCGGTCTTTGCTGTAGAAAAATCTCGAATATTAAAATCGCCTTGCGATAATCGCTCACCGGCTCGGCCCCGCTGTAATACTGCGCCAGATTCAGCAATTCGAAATCAGTGGCCGTCCTCAGACACACCACCCACTGCGAATGAACACCCGGCTGGTCAAGTTGCCCAATCAGCACTGCCAGCCGGCGACAAACCAACTGGGCAACCGAACCTCTCAGTTGCTCATCACGGTCTGCCAGCTCGATCAGCGGCAACAAATAGCGGCGGTTCGACAAATATCCCCGCGTGTCCAAACCCTCTGCTAACATTGCCCGACTCTGCTGACGCTGCAGCAACACCGACTCCAGCACCGCCAGCCGAAATAATCCCGCCGATGAATCTTTCACCAGGCTGTTCCGCAACCAGCTCCGCAACTGTTCAATTTTACCGAAAACAGCTTCGTAATCACCCGGGGCTTTCGGTGGATTGTGCAAATCGCAGCGCAACATTTCAAACCGTAACGTGAATTCGATATCCGACCCCGGCTGATTTTTCAAAGCGAACTGCCCCTGTCGCTGCGCCTCCTGCAGAAACTGCTCCTGGTAAAAAGACATCTTCCGAAACATCCTGATCTGCCAAAGATACAAAAATTGCACGGTCTCCCGGGCGGCATCGGATTGATCCGCACTGTCAATCATTTCGCTTAGCCGTTGAACCGCCTCTGTCATCCGTCCATACAACTTTTCTCGGCAACGATTCTGACTTTTCAAAGTTGTCTCTACCGTACCAACTGACCCTATCGCACCAGTTGACCCTGTCGCACCAATTGAATCGTAATGATCCACACTCGCCCGAAAAAACAGCCACGCTGCTCTGTTGACCTGAACATTGTGACGAATCTTCAGCAATCTTTCATAAAAACCCGTCTGTCCGAAGCGTCGGCCCCAGTCCTTACCGCCATAATTGTCCAGCCACGTCAGCAAATCCTTGACGCCGCCTTCAACCACCAACAATTCATCATCCGCCTCATTCAGCAAGTCATCCAGTTCGTCCAAAGACGGATTCCAGTGCCGAGACAAAAATAAATCCATCGAAAGTTCCAGATTTTCCGCCCGCCCAAAAAGATTCACTCCGGTCCCGACTAGAATCCTCTCCAGAACCTCACAATTGTTGTTTTGTACCATCCCCTCCAACACCGTCGGCAACTCACCCGCCGGCAGACTGTTCGTCCCCTGTAATCCACCTGCTTGTTCCACCCGATCCGCTCGCCCCAAATAATATTCAAACAATTGCTCTTTCGTCGGCAGCCCGGCTGATTCAATACTAACCAGTGTTTCCGCCTCGCCGGCAAGAATCACCGCCTGCCAAAACAAAAATACCACCCCCAAAAACATTATGGTTTTGTTAATGAAAAATGCATTTCTCATGATTATCAAGTTGGCACCCTGGCTGATCAACACCTCGTTGAATCAGCTCTTTATTTAACTATCTCTCCAACTATTTATCATTCAACTATCGCGAAAATGATATTCGTCAGATTCAACCGCCAAAGCGCATGATAAGTTTTCAAAACATGATCCCAGTTGGTTTGTCGCTGCGGAATCAGCTTGACCGGATCGTCACTGCTGCGATGCTGCTGCTTTAACACCAGCTCAATTTTCCCGGGTAACTGTTCAAAACTAATCTGCTCGGGCCAATGTTCAAAACCGACCTGCTCAGGTAATTGCTCAATCCTCATTCGTCCGGCCTTTGCCGACTGACCTGTCAGGGCCTTTGTCGAGGAATCCACTACCTCAAACTCAACGTCATTGCCGATCTGGACCAGACATCCACCATCCGGGCGACTTTCCAGAAAAATCAGCAACGGCTCCAGTTCCATTACTTCGACATCCGCGGCGGAACCACCGGGCAGCTCCGCCGGCAAAAATGCCTCCGCGGGCCGAAAACTAGCTGTCAGCAAAAAAAACGTCAACAACAAAAACACGACATCAATCATCGGCACCAACAGCAACTGAATCCTGGGCCGCTCGCGATGCGAACGATAACGTCGATGCTGAACTTCTTCGTTTTTTCGCTCTTTTTGTTCACCCATTATTTCGCTACCGTTTCCGACAATATCGCCGGCATCATTACCTTGGCTGTTGCTGTTACAATTGTCATTATCGCTAATCCGTTGGCCGCTGAGCAGCAACCTCATCCGGCTGATCAACCCGATACGCCGCCAGATGCACCGTTTTCACCTTAGCAAGCGCCAACGCCTGCAATATCGGCTGCACCTCGGCGTAACTGAGATTCTTATCAACCCGCAGATGAACCACCGATTCGCCTTTTTGCTGAACAGCCTGCTTTATTTCAGATGTCATCTCCGCCAGCAACAACTGCCGGTTCCCAATGTAATCGACGCTTTGCGGATCAAAGGTCCGTGACCGAACTGCGTAAACCGCCTGTGCAATACCTGCCTGGCCATGCCCCAATCCCTGAGCCGCTGTCGCCGGTACCGGTACCTTCGGCACCCGCGGAAAAACCGAAACTGTCAATCCACCCTGCTCGGACTGATCAACCACTTGCGCAGTCGAACATTCATCCGGAACCGACAATTTGTAGTTCTCCTGACCGATAGAGCGACAAATCAGCATGAAAAAAGTGATTAGAATAAAAACCACATCGATCATGGCTGTCAGATTAAACTGAATTGATCGCGGAGATTTTTTAATAGCACTGATTTTTTTCATGCCTGGGCTCTTGCTATGGTTTTTCGCTCTGGTGGGTGCTACTGAGATTTTCCAGGAAATTTTCCGCCGTAACTACAATTTCCGCCGCCAGTGCGTCAATCCGGTTCCGCAGCGATCCGTAAGCCGCCAGCGCCGGAATGGCAGTGAACAATCCCCAAAGTGTCGTAACCAGGGCAATCGAAATCGCCCCAGCTAGCTGATCCGGTTCCGGCTGCCCCTGTGCCTTGACTATCCGGTTGAACGCCTCGATCATCCCCCAAACCGTTCCGAACAAGCCGATCATCGGTGCTACGTTTCCGATAATATTCAGCCACTCGATCTTCCGCAACAGCGCGGTGCTTTGCTGCTCCAATGAATCATAGATCGCGTTCTCCATCGCAGTAGCGCCGTCCCTAACTCGAGCCAGTCCGGCAAATAACGTTCCCGCCAGCAGATTATTCTCCCGGGCCAACTCCTGCCGTAACTGCCCCAGATCACCACCCGGGAAAAAACGCTGTAAACGCCCCTGCGTCCCCGTGCCCATCAGGTTTACCCTGCGAATCACCAGAAAATTCTGCACAATCAAACTCATCGTCGCCAACGACAAAGGGCCCAACACAAACCACACAATCGGCCCGCCATCAACAAAAAATCGCTGAAAATAACTCGTCCCGCTTCCTGCCGCTTCCCCAGCCGCCGCCCGGTTGCAATGGAACAAAACCACAATTACAACGACAATAATATTAATTAGAAACCGCAACCTCATCTTATTCACCTTTTTCTATGAAACCTGAAAAAGCTAATTCGCTTTAAATATTAATTATTCCGGCCCGCGGTCGCTTGCGCCCAAGGACAATTGTTCATCACTGACAAACCGATATTGACCGCCGTACATCGCCGCCAGCGTCCTTAAAAACTTCTCGTTATCTCTGACGCCGCAGGAAATCACATTGATCCGCGCCGGCTGGGTTCTTTGACTCTGCAGCTTTTTCACTTCGGCTTTGACAACCTGCTGATCGTACTGACCATCCGTCAACAGATAAACCACCTCCGCCCCGTTGCCGTCGTCGGCACTGATGGTTAACGCCCTGGTCAGCGCTTTCACCACCGCTTCGGTAGCCACCTCGGCATTAGCGACGCTGACCAACTCGGTCTGCTCCACAAACGATTGTGCCTTGCGCCGGTTGTGCGCCGCCGCTCGAATCAACCGCCCCGAACCCAGTTCCTGAGGATCTGACCCGGCATAAAAAATGATGTAAAAATACTGCGCCGGCGTCAAATTCGCCACCGCCCGCTTCAACTCCCGGCGTACATAATCCCGCGCCATAATCATCGAGCCCGAATTATCCACCACATAACAAATCCGTCGGGCCAGACTGCCCGTTCCACAAAAGCGACTACGCAAAAATGAATCCCCTCCCAGAGAAACGTCAGCTAAACCTGTGCCAACCGACTCACCCCCAAACCGCGTCGCTTTTTCAATCCCGCCGAACGGCTCGGCTACTTCAACTTCAGTGACCGCGGGCAATGGTAATTTTTCTGCAAACAATTTCTCCACCTCGACCGGCTCGACCTGCAAATCCTGGATCATCGGCTCAGACAGCAAAGCTTCTAACTCCGGTTGAACCTGAGCTGCGGGCGTTTGCTTCTCGGCCAACCGATCCGAAGATCCACTGAAGGTAACCAGCAAAAAAACCGATGCGATAAAGACATGAACCATCACCGAAATTGCCCACCCCACAAAAACCGGCTCTTGCAGGACGCTTTTTCGACGCCCAATCCCTCTTCCTGCCCCCGGTAAAGCACATGATCCCGCTGCCGAGATAGACATCCTGCCCCACTCAGCCTGCTCGGTAAGCTGCTGATTCTCTAAAACTTCCGGGTTGCTGACATTTGCTCGGCTGGACCGATCAGAGATTAGCATCATGGGAAAATTGTAACCGCAGCAATTTCCAATGTGAACCAAAAAATCCACTCTTAGCCATCGCAGCCCGTTACAGCCCTAATCACAGCAGCCAAATCAACCCTGTCACAACTCAATTCGGTCCCAAACCTGGTCCATCACAGCTCTTGCAGCGGTCAAAATCAACCAGCTTCTTATAACTTCTTCAAAATCTGCGTCGCCTTGCCGACGTCCGCCGATTTGTCAAAAGCCATATGGCAAACACATTTCCTGCCCATCGCCGCCGCCGACAGACCACGCAAATTCACCCCTGCTGCCGCCAAAGCGCCCGTCAGCAAAGCCCCCAAGCCTGGTTTGTCCGTAGCCTCCACCTGTAGCGAGTGCAGGCTGTTAGTTTTCCTGAAGCCCGCTTTTTTTGCCGCCGCCAGTTGATTAGCTCCTTTTATGGGTGTAACAAACACCACTCCCGTACCCTTTTTGGCTGGATTTCGGCGGGCTATCACAAATCCCAGGTCCACCCCGCCTGCCGCCAGCACTTCCAGTTTACCAGCCAGGCTGCCCGGTTG
The DNA here is from genome assembly GCA_016934515.1 of Sedimentisphaerales bacterium. Taxonomy (GTDB): domain Bacteria; phylum Planctomycetota; class Phycisphaerae; order Sedimentisphaerales; family SM23-30; genus JAFGSR01. Next base: position 6,247 of record JAFGSR010000219.1, on the reverse strand, counting down.
ATCCTTAATCGTCGCAGCCCAAACATCTTCTTTCGCAATCGTCAGTTTCATAACTGATCCTCCTGTAAAAAAAACAGTGAAACCAAATTTTCGCACCAGAACGATTTTCGGTGAAGCACCAGATGCAAGAAACGCCCCTGAATTTTCCCCCGCCCCACAATGCTTGTCAAGCTCCCTTTCCCGGGAAAATTACCCCAAAAGATTCTCGGCTTTTCGCCCCTTGTGCAATCGCAAGAAATAACTTATTCTGTCCTTTTCGGAACACTGCTAATGGCGACCTGAATCGATGAGTACCGCACGTTTACTATTGAATTGTTATTTTGAACGACTTTACGAATTGCTCGAGCAAAAAAAGTCCCGGCTTTGCCAACGCGCCACCGAGTTGCTCGAAAATATCGTCCGCGAACAGAACATTTTCCCCTTGGCCGACCGGGACAAATTCCAGGCCTATCACGACGCTGTCCAGGCCTTTATCATCGAACGCATCGAAAGCTACAATCCCATCGGCCAGCAATACTCTTTCGACGGCATCACCAGCCAGGAAGCTTTTGAAATCGACCTGCAACTGAACTGGTACGACAGCCGGGCCGAATTCACCACCCTGCAGCTTTTGGCCAAAAAACTAACTTCCGAATTGCAATCCGATGATCAACTGCCCCAACTCGCCGACAAAATAATCGCTCAGTGCGGAGCGTACCCCGACCAGAGCATCATCAAAGATTATCAAAGCGATCCCGACACCCAAAAACTGCCCGATTACATTGTCTCCCTTACGATTGAGGAAATTATAAAATGACCGATAAGATTCTCGACGGTAAAGTCGCCCTGATCACCGGTGCCAGCCGAGGCATCGGCCGCGCTATTGCTCTCGAATTGGCCGACGCCCACGCCCAATTGATTCTGACCGCCCGCGACCACAGCGCCCTGCAAAAACTCGCCGAACAAATCACTTCCGCCGGCTGCTGTCCGCCCCTGGTCATCCCCCTGGACCTGACCGACGAAACCGCCATTGGCGAAGCGGTCGAACAGATCAAAAACACCACCAATCAACTGGACATCCTCGTCAACAACGCCGGCATCACCCTGGGAAAACCACTCGAACAAACTGCCACCGCTGAATGGAACCGCCTGATGGCCGTCAATGCCCGTGCCCCGTTCATCCTTTGCCGTGAACTGCTCGACCTGCTCCGTCGCGCCGCACCCAGCCACATCGTCAACATCAGTTCCGTCGTCGGTGTCAAAGGCTACCCCAACCAGATCGCCTACACCGCCAGCAAACACGCCCTGCGCGGAATGTCAATAGCCCTGGCAGAGGAACTGAAATCCCAAAACATCCGCGTCCACGTCATCTGCCCCGGCGGTGTTGCCACCGACATGGTCCAGCAGGTCCGCCCCGACATCAACACCGACGAACTCATCCAGCCCGCCGAAATCGCCGAACTGGTCCGCTACCTCGCCACCCATCAGGGCAACGGCATCATCGACGAAATCCGCATCCGCCGCGCCACCTCCGCCCCCTGGTTCTAAACCTGTTCTGCATTTTCCAAAAAGCAAAGTAATTTAGAAGAGAATACGATAGTTAAATCCACCATAGTATGCAGGATCGCCCTGGCGTACCGTGTACACATCATCGAGTGTTGCAATTTCATCGCCGAGCAGATTTTCCGCCCGGACAAACAGTTCAAGATTTTCTCCAAGAAAGAAGCTAACTCCCGTTGACAGGTTAATATAATCATCGAGCGGAGTAACCAGCCCGCTGGGATCATCCGGAGACGCCCCGGCGGCAGGCTGCCAGGACCAGGACTCACGTTTTAAAGCTTCATAGGCGCCGACAAAAGCCCGCACCCTGAGACCGGTGGTAATCGGCTGGGTCATGGTTAATTTAGTAAATATTGTAGTGCCCGCGGTGTACGGAAGTTGTCCGCCGGTGTCCATCCTCTCGTTTTCGGTGTAAGTGCAGCCGGCGTCAAACTTCAGCCGGTCGGTTATCTTCAATCTCAAACTGGCTTCGGCTCCATAGACCCTTGCCTCGGCAATATTCATCCGTCGCCACACATCGTGGGCCGGATCGCCGGGGACCGGACCTGTGTAATAGGGGACAATCATGTCATCAAAATCGGTCCGGAATACCCGCCATGTTGTGGAAAACGGCTTGTCCGGGGTAACATCCAAACCCAAAGAGTAGGTCATAGCGTACTCCGGATCGAGGTTCGGGTTTCCGTATCGGCGGGCTCGGCCGCCGTGCCCATAACCCTCTTCATAAAGTTCCTGCAGCGAAGGTGCATGAAAGGACCGGCCGACCGATGCTCGAACTATATAGTTATTGTCCAGCCAGGAAGGTTTATACATCAACGAAACCTTGGGCGATACAGCACCATCAATGCCCTCATATTTATCCCCGCGAACAGCACTGGCAAGGGTCCATTCCTCGGTAAGGTTCCAGGTATCAAGAAAAAACCAGGCATACGCAGACTGTTCGTAAGCAGAAGACAGACCTGAACGGTCAAATTCATTATACTTGTAATCAAATCCCGTCACCATGGTATGATTTTGGAGACCTCGCCAGTTCAGAAAAATCTGCGGCTCAAAGAAATTATTCTCCTCGAGACTCTGATCGGCCTTCCAGGATGAATAGGCAGCATGGACTGTTAAGTCGAGATCATCGGTTATTCTGTGATTCATACCCAGCACCTGCGATCCGAGACGACCGTCCACGCGGTGCGGACTCCGAGACCAGTCCATGCTGTAACGAGTATAATTCCAGACACCGAACAGACTGGTATCCTCACTGTAATCGACATCAACCCGGTTATAGTTGTTGAACCGGTCATAACCCATGTACCCTTTACGGTGAGCGGGCGCTTCAATATCAACGCCGTCACATTGCTCCCAGGACAAAAAGTGCGACAACCTGATTTTTTCCCCGATAGGAGCCAATAAACCCATCCCCGAATCAAAATAGCCATAGCTGCCTGTAGTGAAACCGAAATCCATTTCAACCGGGTCCCCGGCTTTAGCTTTGCGGGTGATGATGTTAATCACCCCGCCAATGGCATCAGAACCGTACTGAGCCGATGCCGCACCGCGCAGAATCTCTATTCTCTCGATGCTTTTCGGCGGGATGAAATCGACATTTTGACCGGAATGAATATGCTCGGTCAGCAGTTTCACACCATCGATCATCACCAGAGTACGGTCTGCCGAAAGACCGTCCAGGCCGATGACACTGCGGCTCGGCAGTCCGCTGCCGGTTCCGGATTCAATAGACGCTCCCGTGATATATCTGAAAAGTTCTCCGGTTGAGGTGGGATTGATTTCCTCGATGTCTTGCCGGGTGATTATTTGTACAGTATCCGGCGTGTTCTTCAGAAGGGCCTCATGGCGACTGGCGGTTATGACGACATCTTCCAAGGTATAGGTGCCGACAGGCAAACTTGAATCAGCAACTTGATCCTCTGGCTTTTCTGCTTCTTCTGCAGAAACCATGGTGGGAATGAGAAACAAAATAATTGCCAGAACGGCAATATTGACAAAAAAACGGGGGTTGATTGTAATTTTCATTAAATCCTTCCTTTTGAAAAATCCTTTCTTTTAAGTTCACCTAACAACGATAGTAAACAGGGCAACAGACCCTGCAGAAGGCGAAAGTTACAGGTCTGATTTACTTTATCACCTCTGATTTTTCAGACTTTTACATAATGATTTAAGAAATTCCAAGAGCACCGGCTCAATAGCGCTTCTCAATAAAACAGACGGACCCTCCACCTAAAACCGCTGTTAAAACCATTACGCTGATCGGCCCCGGCTTGGGGACAGAAAAATCGAAATTTACTGCCAAAACAAAAAAAAGGCTTTAAACCACCCTCAACCCGAAATCTCCCCCACATTCTCCAGTATATAATGAGGCTTATAGGGAATCTGCTTCAGATCTTCCCGCGTCGTAATCCCGCTGAGCACCAACACCGTATCTATCTCACTCTGCAATCCCGCCACAATATCCGTATCCATCCGGTCCCCGATAATTACCGATTCCTCACGCTGACACCCCAGCCGTTTCAAAGCATGACGCATGATCAGCGGATTCGGCTTACCAATATAATACGCCTCCCGACCCGTAACCATCTCAATCGGCGCAATCAAGGCCCGACACGCCGGCGAAATCCCCTTCTCCGTCGGACCCGTCAAATCACTATTTGTCCCAATCAGCCGCGCCCCCTTGAGCACCAACTGAATTGCCAACTCAATCTTCTCATAATTGTAACCCGTCGTCTCACCCACCACGACATAATCCGGAGAATTATCATCCATGCTAAGCCCCGCCTCATACAAAGCCTGAAACAATCCCGCATCCCCAATCACATAACACGTCCCGCCCGGACACTGCGACGCCAGAAAACTAGCCGTCGCCATTCCCGCCGTAATATAATGCTCCTCACCGACTTCAATACCCATACGGTACATTTTCTGCTTAAGCTCTTTGGGAGAACGATCAGATGAATTGGTCAGAAATATATACTCTTTGCCCTCGTCTTTAAGCCATTGCACAAATTCCTTAGCACCGTCCAGCAGCTTGTTGCCGTGATATATTACTCCGTCCATATCACAGATAAATCCCCGTTTTAATCGCAATTCTTCCATAAAATTTTCCTCATTTCACTAAAACTGCTTCGATACCCCTTTTAGCTTGACTTAATCCTTCTGGCAAGCAATTTTATTCCCCGCACACACAACAATCCCGCTTGAACCTGCTACCCATACATCGGTATAATAAACCCCGTATAATCAATATCCGGAGGTAATCGCCATGAAAAAATACTTCAGCAAAATCCTGAAAACGGGTTTCGTTTTAGCCCAAATCACTGTTATCACCCTGACCATCGGATGCGAAAACAATACTCCCCAAGCCACCCCCCAAAAATCCAATCCGCCAACGCAACCGTCCCAAATCCCCAAAATTGACCAAATGAAAGGAGAACTCCCCATGAAAATCGAAAGCACCGCCTTTGCTGCCAACCAGCCCATCCCCAAAAAATTCACCGGTGAAGGTGACGACATCTCTCCACCCCTGACCTTCACCAACCTGCCCGAGGGCACCGGGGAACTCGCCCTGATCTGCGACGATCCTGACGCTCCTACCCCCGAACCCTGGGTCCACTGGGTAATTTACAAAATCCCCGCCACCACCACCGCCCTAGGCCAGGCCATGGCCCCCACTCCGCAAATGTCCGAACCCGCCGGAGCTTTACAGGGCCTCAATTCCTGGCCCAGCAACAACATCGGCTACCGCGGCCCCATGCCCCCGCCCGGCCACGGTGTCCACCATTACCATTTCAAACTCTTCGCTCTCGATCAGCCCCTCGACCTCAAGCCCGGCCTATCTAAAAATCAACTCCTCGCCGCCATGAAAAACCACATCCTCGCCCAGGCCGAACTGATTGGAACTTATAAAAGGTAGAAACTTGCATAAAAATTCGCACTATCGGGATTCCTCACCTGATTGGAGTATAATTTGCCCGACAAACGCAAACATCGAGGTCCCCACCCCGAAGATCACCACCTCTTCGCGCCTGATCAGTTGCCCATTATTCGTCAGGCCATCGCTGACTACTCCATGCTCCGCACCAAAGGTTACTCCGACAAATCCTCCCTGAAACTCGTCGGCGATCATTTTGCCCTCACCCAACGTCAAAGAACCGCTGTCATGCGTTCCAGTTGCTCCGATCCGGAACTTGCCACCCGCCAGGAAAAGCAACTCACCTTCGATGACCTGAAAAACCAACATCTGCTAATCGACGGCTACAACATCCTCACCACCATCGAAGCCGCCCTCGCCGGCGGTGTCATAATCATCTGCCGCGACGGTTGCCTCCGCGACCTTGCCTCCATCCACGGCACCTTCCGTAAAGTCAACGAAACCGCCCCCGCTCTGGAAATCATCGGAAAATTCCTCACCCTGGCTCAAATCAACACCGCTAAATGGCTCCTCGACCAACCCGTCTCCAACAGCGGCCGACTCAAAATTCTCATCCAGCAAATCGCCCAAAAAAATAATTGCTCCTGGCCCGTCGAACTGGCCTATAATCCTGATGATATCCTGGCTGCCGCACCGGAAGTAATTATCACCGCCGACAGCGTTGTCCTGAACCGCTGTGACCGATGGTTCAACCTGACTGCTGCCGTCATCGACAAATTTATCCCCGACGCCAACATAATAAACCTGGCACCCGCACCATCGGGTTGTAAAGAT
>JAFGSR010000218.1 GCA_016934515.1 Sedimentisphaerales bacterium | reverse complement strand
GTCAACCCTAAAATTGCCATAAATACCTTAATTTACAATATATTATAATGGTTTTTGTGGCGAACGACTTTTGACGCAGGCGTCAAGCTTCGCAAAAGTCAGTAAACAGGAGTAGCACAAAACATTATGGCTTATGTTTCAGCTATAACTTTGGTATAATGAAAAGTTGCGGTATTTGTTTTTTATAGATAAATCGTTTGTTTTCCGATACTTACTCATATATATTTATATATAAGCTGCGTTTTTTTTATACGAAGTGACCGGGAGTTTCTTTGACTATTTTTTAATAACTGCTTATTTAAAACGTTTCAACGGTGTTTATTTAATCATTCGATGTTCAAAATAAGGTGGTACATAATGCCCAGGGGCGTAAATTTTCAAAGGAGGTTATAAAAAAAAATGGATGCGATTAATATGCGTGCGGGTACCACGATAACATTTGAAATGGAAGCTCTAACCGATCATTGCCATATATATTGGAACGAAGACGTAAAACAATATGTTGCTAAATCTGTTACAACTGGACTGGTTCAGGAAGGTGACGATTACCAGTCAGCATATATATATCTTATTGTACATATTGCCTGCGAATGGAAATTATGTATCGACACGGATCCTAACAGAGAAATGGCCAGGCGGGAATTAAATACGGATGTGAAAAAACAAATTGAAAAACTGAGAAATAACAAAAATATTCAACGTATTGAAATTTCAGAACAGAAACTCTTACTGACAAAAGCAAAACAAATAATAGCCGAAATGGCGTTCAACCGGGATAGTCCGTATTTTTCTGCCACTCCTTACGATACGGGATTGGCTGTTAGTATGGCGTCATAAATATATTCCTCTATATCTGTACATCTGCTCTTTTGCAGATAGTAGAAAATCTTTTTGAGTGGCGGAGGGATATTTTTATGCTGACCTATCATCAATTCTTTGAATTTATCCAACGAAGATCTGAAACCCGAAATGCAGGCCCTTATCCAATATCAATTCCTGAAATGACCTTGTCAATGGTACGCATTGAACAGGTTGATGCCGATGGAAATGTGATTAGGAGTTACCCTATTTTCCGAAGCTCTGCTTTCGATTGGAAACTCGCACCGATATCGGATGATGTTATAAGTAGTATATGCAATCATTTTAATATTGTTCTATCTGAAGTATGGATATATGAACTCGAAAAGGGGAATAATGAGCAAAAATTATATGCCCTGAAAAAAGTGCTTGGGTTTCAAAACATCACCAGCGATTTCTGCCGGGTCGTGCGACAACTCATGGCAAGCAAATTGCCGAAAAATATCATAGAAACAGCTTGCCGGGTATTCGAGGCCAGCGGTAGTGTTAGTGCCCCGTATTTGTTTGACATAATTAATGAAAATAAAATCTCCGCAAATGTCGATTGGGCGGCAAAAACCATTTTGAGCATTGCGAAAAAAAATGAGCGATGCAAATATATTGTACGTGAAACTGCTGCAAACATCGATAAAAAAAATGAATATATAGAATATATAATAAATTCGCTAGGTAAGTAATATAGTCGAAAATTGGAAATGCATAATTGTAAATAAGAGTGGGGAAGTACGCTATGGTTGGCTATAGGTCGGTGACGCTGGTAGTAGCTACGATGGCGGTAATAGCGGGAATTCTTACCGCTCGGGTTGAGTTGGTTGGCGTCAGATGGCTGGGGGCGATTTTGGCGGTGTGTGTGGTGGTTTCGGGCGGGCTGCTTTGGGGGTTGCGATTCTCAGATGCAAAGTTCAACAAAAATTACGACGCAGTTCGGTGGGAAAAGAAAAAGACTGGAATAATCCGTTGGCTGGGAATTTTTAGTTTGTACCTGGGTTTTGCCTGTCTGGGCGGGCTGCGTTATTTTCAGGTGAATAATTTGTACCCCGCCGATCACATCGTACACTGCTGTGGTCCCCAAAGACGGTTAGCTTCGCTGCGGGGGGTGATTGTTACTAAACCATATTTAGCAAAAAGTCGTGACGATTTCGGTATTGCGGATTTTTTGTGTACGCCGCAAACCATTTTTTCGATTCGTTGCGAACAGGTCAGGGCACCCGACGGATGGAAACCGATCAGTGGCCTGGTTCGGGTAGTGATTGATCAGCCTTGTGTTAATTTACAGCAGGGCCGGCAAATTGAGGTGGACGGCTGGTTGAGTCGGCCGCAAGGACCGGGCAATCCCGGCCAGCCGGATCGACGGGACAGCTACCATGCCGCTCGTACGCTGGTTTTGTGCCGGGTCAATTATGCCGAGGCGATCCGGGTGCTCAGCCCGGAAAAATCACGGGAGGGGTGGTTTGGTAGATTTCGTTATCGGTTGGCGGATATGGCTCATTCGACATTGATTGAGCCGGATGATTTTTATCAGCCGGGCCGGGACGATTCACAGCTTGTTGATGCTAAAGCTAAAGTGGCGTTTCTGGAGGCGCTGCTGCTGGGGCGGCGGCAACACCTGCAGGGCGATCTGAGCGAGATATTCATGCGGACCGGCACCATGCATTATTTAAGCGTGTCGGGTTTTCATGTTGGTTTGCTGGCGGGTTTCGTCTGGTGGCTGGCCCGGCTGATTCGTTTGGGGCGCACCGGGCAGGGATTGCTCGCTTTGGCGGCGGTTGCCTGGTTTATTTTTGTAGTGCCGGAGCGGCCGCCGATTTTGCGGGCGGGGCTGATCTGCATGTTGTTTTGTCTCGGCTACATTCTGAGACGCAAGGTTGATGCTGTAAATTTACTGACGCTGGCAGCGTTGGTATTGTTGTTGTGGCGTCCGCTGGATCTGTTTTCAGCCGGGTTTCAGTTATCTTTTGTGGTGGTGCTGGGAATATTGGTTTTTGTGCGGGATTTCTATCACCGGATTTACCATCCTGAAGGTGAGATAATAATCGATGATCCGGAGAAAACTTTTTGGCAGGTGGCATTGAGTCGGACAGGTCGGTTTGTTGTATCGCTGGTGTTGGTTGCGGTGGTGGCCTGGCTGGTGGGAATGCCGCTGGTGGCGTATCATTTCAACCGAATAACCCCGTGGGCGCCTTTGGCGGCGGTGGTGATTTTTCCGTTGATCTGCCTGACGATGTTTGTGGGATTTGCGAAGTTATTGATCGCCGCGATATTACCCACCGCTGCGGGATTACTGAACGGCCCGATGGAACTGCTTAGCGGTGGGACAATTTCCGCTGCACGATTGATGGGGGAATTGCCGTTTTGTTGTATCAACACCGCTTCACCGCCGGTCTGGCTGATTCTGATTTATTGCGGCTTGCTGATTCTGGCCGGCTGGTCGCTTGGGCGAACTAGATCATTAACCGACAACGCATTAGTCGGCACCGCCGCTTTCGTTGGAAGGAGTGGTTGGTCTGGACGGGGGAAAACTTTTCAGCAGAGCAGGGGGGGCAACAGATTAGTTTGGATTGGTCTGACGGCTTGGTTTATTTGGTTTGCCTGGTCGGTGCCTTTTGATAAACAAGCCGGCACCACCCGGATCGATGTTCTCGACGTCGGTCACGGCTGTTCCACAGTAATCAGGCTCAGCGATGGTAGAATATTCTGCTACGACGCCGGCAGCATGACAAAGTCCAACGTGGGAACTTTCACGATTGTGCCTTTCCTGCGTAGCGTCGGTGTGCAAAAGCTTGATGGGTTGTTTATTTCGCATCCAAACCTGGATCACTATAGTGGCGTGCTGGAATTGTGTCGATGTTTCGATGTCGGGCGGATTTATATCTGCGATTATTTCGAAAAAACCGGGGACAACACCAGCAATAAACTATTAACGAAATTGTCCGAACTGGGTGTTGCCGTGCAGTATTTAAGCAGGGATAGAAGTCTCAAGGCTTTCGGAATAACTAAAGAGAGCTCCTGTTTGGTTGAGGTGTTGTGGCCGCCGGGGGATTTGGACAGCAGCACTCTTAACAGCAATGACAGTTCGCTGGTGGTGCGATTCAGGGACGAATTCGGCTCGATTCTGCTGTGCGGCGATATCGGGGAGCAGCCGCAGCGAATGCTGATGGAAATGGAAAGCGAAAACAATCTAAAAGCCGACGTTCTGTTAATGCCGCACCACGGGGCAGTTAGGGATACCCTGCCGGAATTTGTGGCCCGGGTCGATCCGCAGTTGTGCCTTAACAGTTGTGGCCGCGGCCGGGAATACCTCTGTGAACGATTGAAAACGGCAATTCCGGCAAGAGAGGTATTGCACACGTTTCAAAATGGGGCCGTGCAGGTTCAATTGTTACCGGAGGGATTAGTGGTTGAAAAATTTATCGATGAAAACTGAGTTTGTTTTAGCTATCGAAAATTGATTCAAAATACGACGAAAATGAATGCCGAAACGGGCCGATTTTGAACAGGGGAATGGGCCGAAAATGAACGGCCCAATCGGGCGGATTACAGGATGTCCGGCATCCATTATGTGGCCGAAAATGAGGCGCTAAAAGTGGGCCAAAAATGAGAAAAGATTAAATTTTGTCAAAAAACCGGGGTGAAAGTTGGGTGGTTTTTGAAGGTTTTTTAACGAAATTTAACGAAACTTAGGGTTTTTTTGCAGAAACTTGCAATTTTTGAAAATGGCTTGTCGCGCTTTTGGGCACATTTATTTACGGGAAAAATGCGCGTAAGGTACTCACTGGCAATCACTTACGAATATTTTCTCCGAATGAAACAAATTATGGAATATGGATATTAGCTGTCGGTTTTTGATTCGGTGGGACTTTGCAGGGGGAAAATGATGTAAATCTTTATTTAGCAACGAATTAACGCGAATTTTCACGAATAATTTAGCCATGGGCGAAAAATAAGAATTTTTGACGGGAATTTTGATTTTTTTGCAGAATATATTTGACTATACATAGTATGTGTTACATATTAAGTATAGTAATACATGTAACGGGAGATGAATTATGAAAATTGAACGAGAGTTATTGAAGGGTGTTGCTCCGGTGGTGGTGCTGGAGATTTTGTCGCGGGGTGCAATGTACGGTTACGAGCTAAGCGAAGCAATAGAGGAACGCAGCGGGGGGATTTTGACGTTGGGGCGGGGGACGCTATACCCGTTATTGTATAATCTCGAAGCCAAGGGGTTGGTGAAGGCGGCATGGCAGGAGAGCGAAAACAAACGTAAGCGTCGATATTACTCGATCACCAGTAAGGGCAAAGGTGAGTTGGTCAGCCGAAAGGAACAGTGGCAACAGTTGCAGGCGGGGGCGAACATGGTATTCGGGATTGGGGTGACGGGATTAGCAACGTCGTAATTGTGAGGAAGTTATAATGGCAAACAAACAGGACTCGCAATCGTCTTTGCCTGAAGTAGTAACAGAGTATCTGGGTGAAGTGATACGGCGGATGAGGTATCGTAAAAAAGTGCGGCAGGAGGTTCGGGATGAGCTTGAGGGTCATTTTGTCGATGCGTTGAAGGATATTGAGGAGGAAGGACAGCGGGAATATGCAGCGAGAAAGCTGATCGAGCAATTTGGTGAGGCTAAGGTGTTGGCGAAATTGATTCGGCGGGGAAAGAAGCGGTGTCGTCCGTGGTGGAGAAAAGCGATGGTCCGCATCCTGCAGACGGTGGGGGTGTCGATGCTTTTGTTTATACTGTACACGGTTTGGTTTATGACGGGTCAGCCAACGGTGCGGGTGGATTATGCGAAGGTGTGGAGTGATATAACCCGTCCGGCGGTGGTAGATGAGGAGAATGCGTGGCTGGATTATGAAAAGGCGATCGAAAAGTATGTAGAAGCCGATGCGGCCATCGAAGACCTTATTAAAAAGAACCAGAAGGAGCGGAAAGAGTGGGTTCGATTTGGGGGATTAAAGGCGGAAGATCAAGAAAAAATTCTGGAATGGCTTAGACAACATGAAGAAGCCTGGAAAAACTTAACGACTGAGCAGCAGGAAGTTATTCAACAGTGCATTGGGAACGATCTGGTTCCATTTTTGAATTTGGAAACCCGAAAGGCCCTGCCTTATTATGGGAATTTCGACCGTGAGATTGGTTGTCGGGTAAAGGGTATTTTATATAACAAGTGGGTACCTTTGAGAACGAGGGAAAGAAAACCATGGGTCGATAGCGAAAAGGTACCGACAGATAAACTGTTTGAATGGAAACGGGACAATCGGGTGCCGGAAAATTTCGATGAGGCGGTCGCGGTGGCGATGGTGCGGAAATGGATGAAGCGTACGGGACAGAAGGAAGAGAGCGTATTTGAAGGATTTACGAAATCGGAATTTGAATCATTGCAGAACTGGGTCAGGCAAAATGAGGCGGCATGGCGGGATTTTAAGGTGGGCAGTTTGAAAAGATATTGCTGGCGGGAGTATGGGTATGGCGAGGATGCTACAGAGGAAGAACGATGGTTGATAAGTGTGTTATTGCCTCATTTGGGACATTTGCGGAATATTTCGCGGGTGGGTATCTGGCGGGCGCGGCTGGCGGCGGAGCGTGGGGAAATTGACCAGGCATTGGAAGATTGCTTGACGGTAGTGCGGGCGGGACGACACTGGCGGCGGGAGAAATCAAGTTTGATCGAGCAGTTGGTGGGTTTGGCGATATTCAGGATGGGTCAGGGAGAAATTGTTCGTATAGTTCAGCGGGAGCAGATTCGTGCGGAGCAATTGGAGTTGGTGCAGCAGCAGTTAAAACAGGTGTACGAAGGGGGTTATCCATTGATGGATATTGAGGGAGAGAAGTTGTTCTTTTTGGACGCGATTCAACAAATGTTTACGGAAGGCGGGCCGGGAGGCGGGCATCTGATACCGCGGCAACTTATGTTGCTTACTGATATGGTTGGTAGTGCAGAGGAACCAATTTTTGTTAGTAGTGGCTTATGTATTGTGCATGCCCGACGGGACGCGACCGTGGCTAAGGCGTTAGAGATATATGGGCAGATAGGCAGGGCTATAAAGTTGAGTCCTTATCAGAAACGAGAGAAGGAGATTGATATTAATGATGTAATAAATAGTTTGCCAAGGATTCGATATTTTCTGCTACGCTATCTTGTGCCGGCGATGGGGAGGGCGGGTGATCTGGCGTATAGGGGTAAGGCGGAGTATGAGGCGACGTTAACGGTGTTGGCGTTGCGTCGGTGGGAGTTGGCGAAGGGGGTGTATCCGGAGGAGTTGGAGGAGTTGGTTGTTGATGGGTATTGTCTGGAAGAGGATTTGCCGAACGATCCGTATGGTGCGGGGTTGCTGCGGTACGAGAAGCGGGGTGAGGATTTTGTGTTGTACAGCGTGGGAGCGGATTTTGAAGATGACGGCGGGGTTCATAATCCGAGAGATATTTGGGGCCAAGATGATGTCGGCGGTTGCGATCGGGTGTTTTGGCCGGTGGGAGAATAGAGGGGTAAGGTGCAGGGTGATTGGTCAACGGGGGAAATTACTACATTATAAATGACGAATGACGAAGCCAGAATGACGAGTTAATAACGAAGTCCGAATGACGAAAAAAGGTTGGATGCCCGACCCGCCGTGCCGAAGCCACGTCGCGGCAGGTCAAGTTGGGCATGACAGATGACCGCGTGGGTAACAAGTTACCCATCCTACAAGAATAAAATGAAGAATGACGAAAAATAACTTTCTTTCGCCCTTTCAGGGCTTCATATTGGTTGTCGTGATTTATCCGGGGGCTTACGCCCCCGGCTATGCGCTCTTACGGCCCTTCGGGCCTGATAAGAAAAAGAACCCGTGAACGGTTGCAATTATAAATTATAAATTATAGATATTAGATGGACTTAATGGGCATGAATGGACGGGGGGTAAGCCCTTTGGCGGTGATCATGGTGATTGGTCAACGGCGGAAACTGCGTGGGTAACAAGTTACCCACCCTACAAGAATAAAATGAAGAATGACGAAAAATAACTTTCTTTCGCCCTTTCAGGGCTTCAGAAACAGTTGCGGACGTTTACCCAGGGCGATGCCCCGGGCTTTGATATTTTGCCCCTTCAGGGCAGTTTTAAGCAATCCGCTTTCGGCGGAGATTAAAAACTTTGTGAACGGATACGAAATTATTAATTATAGATTATAAATTGGCGAAGTTTTTCAGGATTTGTAGGCCGATGCGTTGTGATTTTTCGGGGTGGAACTGGGTGGCGAAGAGATTGTTGCGGGCGATGCTGGAGACGAACTCGCAGCCATGGGTGGTGGTGGTGGCGATTACCGCATTGTCGGTGGGCGTGACGTAGTAAGAGTGGACGAAGTAAACGTAAGAGCCATTTTCGATGCCCTGGTAGATGGGGATGTCGCCTTTGATGTTCAGGGCGTTCCATCCCATGTGGGGGATTTTCAACTCGGCGTGATCAGGCAGATCGGAAAGATCGAAGCGAACCACCTGGCCGGGGATGACGCCGAGGCCGGGGAATTGGCCATCTTCGTAGCTGATATCGAAAAGCATCTGCAGGCCCAGGCAGATGCCCAGGAAATAACGACCGTCCTCGATGGCCTGTTTGAGAGGATTAACCAGTTGTTTTTTTTGCAGCGTATCAATAGCGTCCGCGAAAGCACCCACGCCGGGCAGGACGATTTTTTCCGCGGCGTCGATAGCAGCGGGTTCGGTGACGATTTCCGACTCGGCGCCGATAAAGTCGAAGGCTTTTTTCACGCTGTGCAGGTTACCCATGCCGTAGTCAACAATAGCTATCATGTTTAATCTCGGTAATTAGTATTTTTTACGTTATCGATATTTCACTATTAAATTTTTTTGACAGGATAACAGGATGCACAGGATTTTAATTTAACCATGAAGAGCTTGCCTGCCGTGCCTGCGCCCGTCGCGGCAGGAAGTTAATGAAGAATTCGTTTTTTCAGAGGTTGCTTTAATACCAAAACAACCCGGATAAAACCGTCATGGTCTGTAAATCTTTGATAAACATGATTTTATATCAAGTCAATCACGTTATCCCATTCGACTCCGCTCAGGGCAGGCTCTGTCTAAAATTCTTCTCTTTCAACCAACTGTTTTGGATGAGAACCTAAATTAATGACTATTTTCCAAAAAACAACCCCCAGCATTTGCCAGGGGCTGTTTGCGGAGCTTTATTCTATTATGCCAGAGACGTCAGGTCAAGCAGAGATGGCACTGAACTGCCAAAACACAAAAAACTGACGCTGCCGGCCGATTAATACATGTGTACGATAACTTCAACGCGTCGGTTGTCAGCTTTGCGTGAGCCTATGGGATGGAATTCACCCCGACCGGCGGCGGCGAGCTGTTTGGCGGGAATGCCCTGCCCAATGAGATAGCGGGTAACTGCTAGAGACCGCTGGGCGGAAAGTTCCCAGTTATCTTTCCATTTGCTCTTGCGGATGGGATCGGTGTCGGTGTGGCCGACGACCCAGACCTCTTTGCCGCTGTAACGCTGATTGATGATTCCGGCTATTCGATTGAGCTTGGCTTTTGGTTCGGATTTCAAAGTGGCATTGCCGGAATCGAATAAAACATCACTGGCCAGCGGAACGGTAATGGTCCCCTTGGACGGATCATAAACTCCACCTTCAGCTTCCAGACCGGTTTCCACGGGTTTGGATGCCTGGGATGCCTGTGCATCTCTGAGTTGCTGGTTCAGGCTGGCAATCTGCTGAGCCAGCCGGGCGCGCTCGGCGTCGCATTGTTGCAGTGATTGCTGAGAGCTTTCGAAAAGACCCTCGAGGTTTTCCTTTTCCTGTACGCAGGTATTGTACTTTTTCTCCCAGGGCTGACAGCCGCCGGAAATAACAACGGCACAAAGGACAGCCAAGGCCAATAACAGGTTGATTTTTTTCATTTGCAGTCTCCTTACTTACAATGAATTTTCAGTTTCGATTGTTTACTCTTACAAAATGAGTTTATTTTTTTTTACAAGTTACCCACGCTAGTACCGCATAACATTTGAATTCGTTGGTCCAAACCCCGCGTAGAACGCGGGGCTAAATATTTAGCCTGCGGTTCCAACGCAGGTTTGGTCCGGTTAAAACCACAAAATCTACTAGTGGGTAATTTGATTTTTGATGGCTTTCTTAAAGGACTTTTAGTTTTCTGGTTTATTTGGTTTATCGGTTACAGATTCCCTTTTTACCTGCTCGATGAGCTGCTGTCGATCTTTTTCTTCCCGGCGTATTTGCTTGAAATCGTGCATTACTTTGCCGATCTTGGTAGAAATCTTGAAAATCAGTAGGCTAAAACCCGCCACCGACAGAATAAACAGGAACTTAGGTACGGGCGGGGTCTGCCAAAAAAGGAAATTTATGGAGACCCGGTTGCGATTCTGAATCAGAAAGATAATTACCAGCAAAAAGAGAATAACTACCAGGGTAAGTTTCGCATAAACCTTAAATTTGTTCCAGCTTATCGGCATAATAACCTCGCTGTTCTGAGAAATCCTGACAAAGCCTTCGATTGCTCACCCTAACCAGATAATCCCGCTGACCACCGGATTACGGCACAAATCACGGCGGAATCAGAATAACTGCGAAATATTCCACTATGGGATCATGAAACAGCATCACCAAAAAAGTGGCGGCGGACAAAAACGGCCCGTAGGGGATTTCCCTGCTGCGATAGATCACCAGCCGGGCCAGTGCCCAACCCAGAGCCATAAACGGTGCCATAAAAAAAGCGATTACCGGGCTGGTCCAGCCCAGCATGGCTCCGACAGCCGCCATCAGGTGCACATCGCCCAGGCCCATGGCTTCTTTACCGAAAGCCAGCGAACCCAAAATCCGCGTTACCCAGACCACTCCTCCGCCTATCATAAACCCAAAAACACAGCCAAGCAAGCCCGATGCCCATTTTTGGTCAAGTAAAAATTTTTCCCAGGCCGATCCGAGCGAGGTTTGGCTGGTGAGCAGATAATTTGCCCCCAGTGCCAAAATGAGGATCGGAGCGAGAAACAGTATTTCGCGGAACATTTCACGGCGGATATTTTCGGGAATTTCAGGTAAATCGGTGGGTGGCTCGGTTGGGGGCGGATTTGCGGGTTGTTTTTCGGTATTTTGCGGCGAAGATCGACTGTCGGATTGCATTGTCTGGGCTTGATTAGTGATTTTATGGTTTTTTTGCTGATTTTCAGCGGCGATTTCCGCTTCGATCAGCTCGTGGAAACTGCGTTTGAGGATTTTTAGCCTGATGAGCAGTAGGCTGATAGCCAGGCCGAGGGCAGCACCGCCAGCTAGTGCCGCAGATTTCGGACCGGCATAGGGAACCAGCCGCCAAAGTTGATTGGCTGGAACATCGAGCGCATAAGGCCAAAACAGGCTCAAAAACAGTGCCAGGCCAACGATTATGTAGCAGAGTGACAGGGGAATTATCCAGTGCTCGGCATCGATCAGCGTTGCCGCCAACAGGGCGCTAAGCAGCGCGATATGCCCCAGATAGATCAACCAGCCGCTATCGAAAAATTCCGGCATCGGCTGACGTAGATTTTGCGAAAAGTAGCCCCAATACAGGGTAATAAACAGTAAACCTGTTAAAAGTTCGACCAGCGGGTAACGGAACGAAAAAGCTGCACCGCAATGACGGCATCGGCCTCTGAGAAAAAACCAGGCGAATACCGGAATATTGTCGTACCAGGCGATTGGTTTGCCGCAACTGGTGCAGTGGCTGCCCGGCTGCACCAGAGACATCTCCCGCGGCAGGCGGTAAACCACCACATTCAAAAAACTGCCCGTCGAAATCCCCAGGGCAAAAAGGAAAATCAGTATTACAGCTTGAGGTAAAATCAATTCCAACGTCCCTGTCAGAAGAAAATCCGTTAATTATAAAATTATTCTAACAAAACCAGTGTTTTGCCGACTTAAAGACTGCTAATCCACGCAGTTTTAAACTGACCAGTTTTGCGTATGTCGAATCCGGTCGGGTTCTTGGCTGTTCCAGCGGACGGCACAAAGCTTATCATGGTTTTGTCCGGGATTGATTGCCAGGGTTTCGCCGATTTTGTCAGAGCAGTGTCCGCTGACAATGGGCGATTCGTGCAGGTGACCATGAAGCGAAATTATGGGCTTTTTGGTTTCAATGAACTCGCGAACCGCATGGGACCCGACCGGATTACCATCCAGCAGCAGATCAAGGTTGCTATTAGCCGGGGGGGCATGGCTGACAAAAACAAAGCCGGCCTCGATATCGCCGCATTGCCCCAGCATCTGCTCAATGCTGGGATGCTCGGAAAAAAATTCACGCCCCGTTACCGAGACAATTTTTCGCTCCCGGATACTCCAGGTGTAGCCACCAAATTCGGTTGGGTGGTCGTTTTCACGGTCCCGTCTTTCAAAATCTTTGATCCAGTAGGGTGCCGGTGGACAATAGGAAAGACCCAAAAAGGTCAGGTTGTCAAACGTAACCTGCCGATCATATTCAATCATCTGCAGCAGGTGGTTTTTCTGAAGCTCGGCAAATTCATCAATACTGAAAATCCAGTCATGATTACCGAAAACCGTCAGAATCCGGATGTCCGGATTAATTTTACGGACATCTTGCAGGAAAGTTTTGAAGTCATCCTGAATGTAACGCACCACACGGTAATAAGGTATCCCGCGATCACCATCCGGCAGCAGGTCACCGCCGAGAATCAATACATCAGCCGATTCTTCTCGCAAGGCGTCGAGCACTTGCTGATAATGAATTTTCGAGCCGTGCAGGTCTGAGGTATAAAGCAGTTTCATAGGCTTATTGTGTTTACTTTTTCCTGGATTTTTTGGCCGGTTTTCTGTTCTTAATCGCCCGAACTTTCATCGGCAGCCCCAGCAGGCGGATAAATCCGGTTGCGTCGGTACTGTCGTATTCGGCACCCATGGTAAAACTGGCCAAATCTACCGCGTAAAGACTGTTGGGGCTTTTCATGCCCGCCAGAATGCAGTTGCCCTTGTAGAGTTTCAAACGAACGCTGCCGGTTACGCATTGCTGGGTTGAGTCAAAAAAGGCGTCCAGTGCCTCACGTAGCGGGGTGAACCATTTGCCGTCATAAACCAGATCGGCGTAACGGAGGGCAAGTTGTTGTTTGTAGTGCAAAGTGTCCCGGTCCAGGCAAAGCATTTCCATTGCCCGGTGAGCGGTGCTCAGGATCGTACCGCCCGGTGTTTCGTAAACCCCCCGACTTTTCATGCCGACCAGCCGGTTTTCCACCAGATCAACCTGACCGATAGCGTGTTTGCCGCCGATTTTATTGAGCTGTTCAACCAACTTGACCGATGCCGTTTTTTTACCATTGAGACTGACCGGGATGCCTTTTTCGAAACCGACTTCAACGTATTCCGCCTGATCGGGTGCTTTGGAAATCGGCCGGGAGATCGTGAAAATCCCTTCCTGAGGTTCATTTGCCGGGTCTTCCAGATCGGCACCTTCGTGGCTAATGTGCCAGAGGTTGCGGTCTCGGCTGTAAATGCTTTTTTTCGACTGGACGATAGGAATGTTGCGTTTTTTGGCGTAATCAACGGCAGCTTCGCGGCTGGTCAATTCGAAAGTTGGATCTTTCCACGGAGCGATGATCGTCAGCGACGGATCCAGCGCCATAAAGGTCAACTCAAAGCGAACCTGATCGTTGCCCTTGCCGGTCGCACCGTGAGCAACTGCATCGGCATTTTCCTGGTGGGCGATTCGCACCTGTTCCTTGGCGATCAACGGCCGGGCGATGCTGGTGCCGAGCAGGTAACCATTTTCGTAAACCGCTCCGGACTTGAGCATCGGCCAGAGATAGTCCTCAACAAACTCCCGGCGCAGGTCCGAAACAATACATTTACAGGCCCCGCTGTTGAGTGCCTTGGTTTTGAGGCCGGAGAGTTCCTCTGCCTGTCCCAGATCAGCGGCGAAGGCGACCACTTCACAGTCATACTTTTCTCTCAGCCAAGGTAAAATTACGCTGGTGTCCAATCCACCGCTATATGCCAGAACGATTTTTTTGATTTTTTTGTTTTTCATTTCAGTTAACCTGTTTTGCCATAACAATTTTATAAAATTAAACAGGTAAATGACTTTAGCACATCCGGTTGCTGATTTCCAGCTTTTTGACCGGACATTTTTTGGCTTTTTAGAACCGGTTAGATCAACCGTGAAATCCCCGATTGCATGTGGCGAAAGGCTTAGTAAGGCGATTTTCAATAATTATGATATTGCCCCCGCCGATTTCAGTATAAATTAGCGTTATCAGGCAAAATTTTCTTGATAAAGTACTCATCAGTCGCTAAATTGCCCTTCCTGTTGAGCGGGCTCTTTTGGGGCTGGTTCCTCAGATTTTGCGCCACTAGCTCAATTGGTAGAGCAACGGACTCTTAATCCGTGGGTTCGGGGTTCAAGTCCCTGGTGGCGTATTCCTTAACGCCTTAAATTCGCTGGACATAGCGATTTTGAGGCTTTTTTTCGCCCAAAAGCCCTTTTGCGTCATTTTTGCATCAGTAATGAATTCACGCCTTCAAGCCTTTGGTTCATGATTTTGCTTATGGATTTCATATTTTCCGGCTGTACCGATAGGTATTACTGGCGGGTGGTGGTGTTATCCGAATGTTCCGTAAATTGCTGAATAACCAGGATCGGCAGGCATTGAGCCCGGTTGGTTATTGCGAACCCTCTCAGGTCGTGTATCGAGCATTTTTCCATGGTGACAAATTCCCTGATAATGGGCTTGCCGTGAGGATTTGCCTGATACAACGCGGTTTTTACCTGGACTTCAGAGGTGAATCAATATATATCATTAACTATGAAACTTTGGAAAACCTGTTATTTGTAGTTTTTAGAGACTCGGTAAGGCTATTAACCGCCTATTTTAGGTGAGGAGTTTTCAGTATGAAGAAAATTTTGATAACCATGCTTCTGGGCGTAATGGTTTCCGGTTGTGGAACTAGTAATAATGTGGAGATCATTGCTCATCGTGGGGCGTCCTATTTGGCCCCGGAAAATACCAGAGCGTCAGCATTGTTAGCTTGGGAGAAGGGTACCGACGGCGTTGAAATAGATGTATATCTGTCAGCAGACAATCGTATCGTAGTCAGGCACGATAAAAGCACCAAGCGAACCTCGGGTGTTGATTTAATGGTGGCTCAGGCAACGTCGCAGGAACTACGCAAACTGGAGGTGGGCAGTTGGAAAGATCCCAAGTACGCCGGCGAAAAGATACCCTTTCTTGAGGAAATCATTGAAACCATCCCCCCGAAAAAGAAGTTGTTTATAGAAATAAAGTGCGGTCCGGAGATTGTGCCCCTGTTGAAAAAGACGATTGTGGAAAGCGGCAAAATAGAACGAATTGTAATAATCTCTTTTAATCTTGAAGCAGTGGCTCAAGCCAAACAGGCGATGCCGCAAGTACCCGCCTACTGGTTGCTCAGCACCAAAAAGGACAAGGAAACCAAGCAGTACCTGCCTCATGATCCGAAAAATCTGCAGATTGCCCAGGACCGGGGTCTGGACGGGCTGGATGTTCATAACGCCGGTGTCACACCGGAATTTATGCAGGCGGTGAAAGAATGCGGTCAAAAATTATATGTCTGGACGGTGGATGATCCGATAGAAGCTCAAAGGCTGGTTGATTTGGGAGTTGCAGGAATAACAACAAATCGGCCGGGATGGTTGCGGGAGCAACTGAAGTCAGCACAAAAATAGAAATCAGATTGTTTTATTTACTAGAGTACTTCAACTGTTGGAATGAATGGAAACTGTGCAAATGTTATTGAAGCTGGTTTTATTCGATCTGGACGGGACTATCTATCTTAGCGGCAAACTTCTTCCCGGTGTTCAAGAACTGTTGCAAAAAATTTCGCGATCAGGGCTGAATTGTGCTTTTATGACCAATAACAGCTCGGTTAATCCGGATGATTATCTGAAGAAGCTAAACAATTTAGGATTGAATGCTGAGCCTAAAAATATTATTACCAGTTGTGAAGCAACATGTTTGATGTTATCTGATTTAAACCTGGGACCAAAAATTTTCGTTCTGGGCACCGGGCGGTTCAAAAAATACCTGGCTGAAAAAGGTTATCATCATGAGGAAAAAACCCCCAGTGCGGTGCTGGTTGGGTTCGACCTGGAATTAACCTATCAAAGTTTTACCCAGGCTACCCGCTTGATCAACAGTGGTGTTCCTCTGGTGGCTTCGCATCCGGATGCTGTATGTCCCACCGTCGATGGGCCTTTGCCGGATGCGGGTATGCTGCTTGCGGCGATCAAGGCCGGCACGGGAGTAACTCCCCAAGCCATAGCCGGCAAACCCAATCGCTGGATAATTGAAGTTGTCAAAAAGCATTTTAACGTCAAAGCGGGTGAAATTGTGATGGTCGGAGACCGATTGCAAACCGATATGCGGATGGCACGCCGGTTCAAAATGAAATCCGTACTGGTGCTAAGCGGCGTTACGAAATCTTCCGATGTTAAAAAATCCCGGGTAAAATCGGATCTTGTAGTTGATTCAGTTTCAGAGCTTACCAATAAATATTGGTTCGGTAAACTCGGATGGCTGTAGAATATGGTGCGAATTCCCAAAGTCATTTTGTTACTGGAGACTTCTCGAGGGTATGGACGGGGACTTTTACGGGGGATCGCTAAATATGCCAATCTTCACGGACCGTGGTCCTTTTATCGGGATGAAGAATTATTTTATCGTAAATCCAGCAACAGGAGTTTGCTGTCTCGGCTAAAAAAATGGGATGCCGACGGGATTGTTATGCGCGAGCCTAAAGAATCCCGGGAAATCCTGGCGCTGGGACTGCCGACAATAATGTCACCATTTACGACAGAGCAGTTTCCGGAGATACCAAAGTTCTTGGTGGATTGTGATGCGGTGGGGCGAATGGCGGCGGAGCATTTGCTGAACCGGGGTTTTCAGCATTATGCTTTTTGCGGATTTAATAATATGTTCTGGTCGAGAGATCGCGGGGAAAGTTTCACTCAACATATCAATAAAGCGGGTTATGAGGTTCATAACTACAATTTGCCGGAAAGGCATATAATGCTCTCCTGGGAGAAGGAGCAGCCCTTTATGATGAACTGGCTCAAGTCTCTTCCCAAACCAGTGGCAATAATGGCCTGCAATGACGATCGGGGCCGACACGTGATCGAGGCATGCAAAATAATGGGTTTACCTGTTCCGGAAGATATTACCATTCTGGGCGTCGGCAATGACGACATGATTTGCGATTTGTCGAATCCGCCGCTATCGAGCATTGCTCGAAATCATGAGCGTGCCGGGTATGAGATAGCTGAATTACTGGACAAGCTGATGGCCGGGGAAAAGATGGCTGATCAGCGAATCATAGTTCAGCCTCTGCACGTTGTTACTCGTCATTCCACCGACATTTTAGCGATTAAGGACCGGGAAGTTGCTGAGGCAGTACGTTTTATCCGTATAAAACGAAAAAAACCGATTCAGGTAAATGACGTGGTTGATGCCGTCGGTATCTCTCGACGAAGTTTGGAACTGCGGTTTCGTAAGGAACTTGGAAAATCGGTTTTGAACGAAATTCAGCGGGTCCGGACAGACTTAATTGCCCGGATGCTCGTTGAAACCAACCTTTCTATATTGCAAATATCGTTAGCGTTAGGATACACTAGTGAGGCGCATATTGCCCGGTACTTTCAACAACAAAAGGGGATGAGTCTGCTGGCTTACCGAACAAAATATGGGCAAAAGTAGTCGTTTGATTTGATACTGGTCCAATTATAACCGGCGGCTTGCGCAAAACGGTTATAAATATACGTAACATGGTGAAACAGCCTCTTTATTTTAATTATAATGGAGAAAGCACTAGAAGATTAAATAATTTGGGTAACAAACTATGATTTTTTCAAAAATTCGCAAGTTCTTTGCCGCCGCACCTCATATTCCCCGTTTGCCGGAAGAACAAATCGCGCAGCAGTATCCTCGGTATCGTTGGCGTATCCTGGAATCAACTTTTTTGGGTTATGGCACTTTTTATCTGGTACGCAACAACCTTTCCGTGGTGGCCAAAGACATAGAAGGATCGCTGGGATACGACCATTCAATGATCGGCAGTATCCTGGCGGTTACTGCTATCACTTATGGCTTGGGCAAGTTTTTTATGGGTTCGATTTCGGACCGGAGCAACCCGAGAAAATTCATGGCCTTTGGTTTGCTCATGACGGCGGCGTGCAACCTAGCTTTCGGTGCTGTGGGAAACTATCACATGCATCTGTTTCTCTGGGGCTTGAATGGTTTTTTTCAGGGTATGGGTTGGCCTCCCTGCGGTCGTTCAATGGGGCATTGGTTTAGTGTACGCGAGAGGGGGGTTAAATTCAGCATTTGGAACACTTCGCATAATTTCGGCGGCGGTGTAGCCGGGGTGATTGCCGCCGAGGCAGCGGTTAGATATGGGTGGCAATATGCTTTCTATTTCCCGGCTTTGTTGGCGATTATCGGGGCAATTTATCTTTTGTGGAGATTGCGCGATACACCTCAATCGGTGGGGCTGCCTTCCATTGAGGAATACAAAAACGATTATACCGAACACGAAAAGGAGCACGGTACGCTCGAGCGGGAACTGGGTACCAAAGAACTGCTTTTCGATTATGTTTTAAAAAATAAATACATCTGGATTTTGGCTTTTGCCAACTTTTTCTGCTATGTAGTTCGCTACAGCATGTGGGACTGGGGGCCGACCTACCTTAGGGAAATGAAGGAAGCCTCGCTTACCGGGGGTGGCATCGCGGTGATGGTGCAAAATTTCGGGGGCATACCCTCGACCATTTTATTTGGCTGGATTTCCGATAAGCTGGGCGGCCGCCGCGGCATGGTAAGCGCTTTATGTATGATTCCGATTTTCATTGCTTTTGGGTGCATAATTTTTAATCCCCCCGGAAGACTTTGGCTGGATATGACTATGCTGGCGGTCATCGGTTGCTTTATTTACCCGGTGATTAATCTGATTACTATTAGCGCGTTGGATTTAACCTCCAAAAAAGCCATCGGCACTGCTGCCGGTTTTATCGGACTGTTCGGATACATCGGACGTGCCGTACAAGCCAAGGGTTTTGGTGCCATGCTTAAATATTTTAGTGAAGTATACGACGTTGAAACCAGTTGGCGGATAGTGCTATATTCTATCCAAGGCTGCACGATTCTGGCGATATTACTGCTTTGTCTGACCTGGAAAACTAAACCGAAAGCGTAAACCGAAAGCGTAGGTGAAATAAACTAAATGCTCAGAGATGATATAATAGCTGAAATTGAATGTGTTCCCCTGTGGGATATAGTGGTTATTGGCGGCGGGGCGACCGGGATGGGCTGTGCCGTAGATGCCGCCTCGCGCGGGTATAAAACTCTCTTGTTGGAACAGGATGATTTCGCCAAAGGAACTTCCAGCCGGAGCACCAAACTTGCCCATGGTGGAGTGCGCTACCTCAAACAGGGTGATATAGCGCTGGTTATTGAAGCCCTGAGAGAACGGGGATTAATGCTGAAAAATGCCGCCCATATGGTCAGGAAACAAGCTTTTGTTATCCCCATATACAAATGGTTGGATATCCCGATGTATCTGATCGGGTTGAAGATGTATGATATTCTGTCCGGCAGGTTAAGTTTCGGTGCTTCCCGGCGGCTCTCGCCCAAGAATACTGTAAAAGCACTGCCCACAATCCGCCAGAAGGGGTTGCGCGGGGGCATTCGCTATTATGACGGGCAATTCGATGATGCACGATTGGCAATCAACCTAGCCCAGACTTGTGTTGATTATGGGGGATCACCGCTGAACTATTTCAGAGTGGATAGTCTGGGCAAATCGTCGGACGGTCGGTTGGAGTCAGTTAATGCAACGGATTTAGAAACCCAGACGGAGTATAATTTTAAAACCAAAGCGGTTTTAAACTGCACCGGAGTCTTTGCTGACAAGATTATGCATATGGACGATCCCTCGGCGCCTCTCAGGATTAAACCCAGCCAGGGAGTACACTTGATGCTGGATAAAAAATTTCTTGCCAGCGATACCGGAATTATGATTCCAAAAACTTCAGATGGTCGTGTTTTGTTTGTGTTGCCCTGGCAGGGAGTTGCTTTAGTCGGAACTACCGATACTCAACTGGATGATATATCGCTTGAACCCCGGGCTCTCGATGAAGAGGTCGAATTTATACTGAATAACACAAAAGAATATCTTACCGAGGCTCCTACAAGAGCCGATGTACGTTGTATCTATGCCGGATTAAGGCCGCTGGCGGCTCCCCAGGGTTCAGGAAAAAAGACCAAAGAGATATCACGAAATCATAAAATTACCGTTTCTGATTCCGGGTTAATAACCGTGCTCGGGGGCAAGTGGACTACCTATAGGAAAATGGCCCAGGACATGGTCGATAAGGCAATTGTCGTAGCCAAATTACAATCGGAACCTTGTTGTACAAAGGAATTAAAGATACATGGTTGGAGTGAGCAGGCAAATCATGAAAACCATATGTATTTGTACGGCAGCGATATTATCGGGATCAATAAACTAATCGAAGAAAATCCGTCATTGGCAGAACCTCTGCATAAAAATCTGCCCTTTATCAAAGCCGAGGTCATTTGGTCGATTCGTCATGAAATGGCCAGGACCGTTGAGGACATTCTCGCCCGCAGGCAAAGAGCTTTGATTTTAGATGCTCAAGCCAGCATGGAAATCGCTCCCCAAATAGCAGCTATTCTTGCCGAGGAACTGGGCCGGGACGAAAACTGGGTCAACTCGCAAATAAAGTCCTATCGTGCCTTAGCCAAAGAATATTTCTTCTGTCGATAGGAACTGGCATTGCCTGAAATATCAGCCATGGGGCCTTTCCGCCTGGACAGGGTGTTGCCACGATGTACCCCCGGCAATGTTTCTTGACAGGGGTATTTCGAACAGTTATCCTGCATTTTTCTGAATAAATACTTTCGGTACTTTTTAAAATTGGTGGTCCCGGCACTCCGGCACTATCAATTTGGCCGGGTAGATTTGGCCCAATGCACACAGTTGACATGGCAGACGAAAAAAATAACCAGAAACTGACCCCCGCCATGCGGCAGTATCATTATTTCAAGTCTCAGTATCCCGATTCGATCCTGTTCTTCCGCATGGGGGATTTCTACGAAACTTTCTACGATGACGCCAAAACCTGTTCCCGTGTGCTGGGCATTGCCCTGACCAGTCGATCCAAAGGCGACAGTGCCATTGCCCTGGCCGGCGTTCCTTATCACGCCGTGAACAGTTATCTCAATAAAATGATTAAGGCCGGCTTCAAAGTTGCCATTTGTGAGCAGGTCGAGGACGCCTCTCAAGCCAAAGGCATCGTCAAACGCGATGTAGTTCGCCTGGTTACCCCGGGTACCCTTACCGAAGAAGCCCTGCTCGATGAACGCTCGGGAAATTTCCTGGCCGCCGTTTGCCTGGGCCGATCCCTTTCCGGAAAATCCACCCGGGGCAAAATTCGCAAGGAATTTGCCGGGATTGCCTGGGTGGAGCTTTCGACGGGACAGTTTTACGCTCAACAGGTTGAAGCCCGCTTCCTCATGGACGAACTGGTCCGACTCCGCCCCGCCGAGTGCCTTGTCAGCGAAGAACCCGAATCCATCCCCAAAAATTTTGCCGATCAGCTCGACGAGCTTACCGGTGCCATCGTTACCAAACGACCCGGCTGGGTGTTCGATCCCCACCAGGGGCACCAGACGCTGAAAAAACATTTTGGCACCACCACTCTGGAAGGTTTTGGTTTTGACGATGCCGATTGTGGTATCGCCGCCGCCGGTGCCGTTCTCGAATATCTTATCGAAACCCAAAAAACCGCCCTGGGTCACATCTCCCAGTTGCGAAAAATCTCCCGCGAAAAATTTCTGCAACTGGATCAAACCACCCTGCGCAGCCTCGAAATCGAACGCACCATCCGCGACAACACCACCGCCGGCTCTCTGTTGCACAGCCTGGACAAAACCCTCACCGCCATGGGCGCCCGCAAATTACGCAACTGGCTTTGTTATCCACTCAACGATCTGGCCCAGATCGAGTTTCGCCAGGACGCCGTTGCCGAACTGGTCGCCGCCGATGATATTCGTGACGAATTGCGTCGCCTTCTGTCCAACATCACCGATATCGAACGCATCACCGCCCGCGTCAGCACCGGCCGGGCCTCGCCTCGTGACCTGCTTTCGCTGGGGCAGGCCTTACGCCAACTGCCCCGGCTGAAAACCGCTCTCGACCGCTGCACCGCCGACATGCTGGTTCGCTTGGCCCAGCAAACGGACTGCTTGGAAAAAATTGCCGACCTGATCGAATCCGCCATCAATCCGGATGCACCGCTGACCTGTCGTGACGGCGGCGTCATTCGCACCGGTTACCATGAACAGGTAGATCACCTGCGCAGCCTCTGCCATGACGGCCAAAGCTGGCTCGCACAGTACCAAAAACAACTTGTCGAACAAACCCGGATTCCCACCCTCAAAGTCGGCTTCAACAAAGTGTTCGGCTATTACGTCGAAGTCACCCACGCCCAGACCGAAAAAGTCCCCCCCGATTTCGTTCGCAAACAAACCCTCAAAAACGCCGAACGTTACATCACCGAAGAGCTCAAACGCTACGAAAGCGAAGTGCTCACCGCCCAGCAACGTGCCCGCGAACTGGAGGATACCCTTTTTCAGGAAATCCGTACCAAGGTTGCCGCCCAAATCCTTCACTTACAGCAGGTCGCTGACGCCGTCGCCCGGATTGACGTGTTGGTGGCTCTGGCTCACAACGCCCGCCACCACAATTACTGCCGACCGCAAATGCAACAGGAAAAATCCCTGGAAATCATCGACGGCCGCCATCCTGTGCTTGATTTCTCCCTCGCCAGCCAGTTCGTTCCCAACGACGTGCAGTTAGGCAACAACCACGCTGACCTGGCCATTATAACCGGTCCTAACATGTCCGGCAAAAGCACCTACATCCGCCAGACCGCTCTGCTGGTCATCATGGCTCAGATGGGCTCTTTCATCCCCGCCAAAAGTGCCTGCCTGGGACTGGTGGACCGAATCTTCACCCGCATCGGTGCCTCCGACGAATTATCCCGCGGCCAGAGCACCTTCATGGTCGAAATGATCGAAACCGCCAACATCGTCAACAACGCCACCGAGCGATCCCTGGTTATTCTCGACGAGGTCGGTCGCGGCACCAGCACTTACGACGGCCTGGCTCTGGCCTGGGCCATCACCGAATACATCGCCACCGGTATCAAATGCTGCACACTTTTCGCCACCCATTACCACGAAATCACCGAGCTGGCCGATCTACTCAAAAACGTCGAAAATTTCAACGTCGCCGTCCGCGAATGGAAAGACGAAGTGGTTTTCCTGCACAAAATCATACCCGGCCGCACCGACAAAAGTTACGGCATTCACGTCGCCCGCCTGGCCGGCATTCCCAACGGTATCGTCAAACGCTCCAACGAAATCCTCCAGGAACTGGAAAGCACTTTTGCCCGCGAAGCTCACGCTCCTCAACTAGCCGGACCATTGGCCGATCAATCCGATGGTCAACTACTGCTCTTCGATGCCGCTCCGCCCGACCCTATGCTCGAAAAACTCCGCGAAGTAGACCTCAACAACCTCACTCCTCTCCAGGCTATCAACCTGCTAAACGAAATAAAAACTGAACTCGAAAACCGTTAAACAATTTAGGAATTGATTATGGAAACAAAAGAACAGCTCTTAAAATCTGATGGACGACTTGTATCACTGGACGCTTTACGGGGTTTTGACATGTTCTGGATAATAGGGGGGGAGTGGCTGGTAGCCGGATTGCATAAAGCCTTAAATTGCCCCACCACATTATCTCTCCATGAGCAAATGAATCACGTAGAATGGCAAGGTTTTCATTTCATCGATTTAATCATGCCCTTGTTTTTGTTTATTGTCGGTGTCGCGATGCCCTTCTCGTTCAGCAAACGCATCAAACGAGGCGACAGCACCGCCAAGCTCTATCGCCATATTATCGTTCGTTTCATCATTCTGTATATCTTGGGCATGGTCGCTCAGGGGCATCTGTTGGAATTTGACCTCTCCCGACTTTACCTGTTCAGCAACACCCTTCAGGCCATTGCCGTTGGTTATCTCATCGCCGCCATTCTTATCCTGCACCTCAAAACTCGCGGACAGCTTATCGTTACCGGAATCTTGCTGCTTTTGTTCTGGGCCTTGATGGCTTGGGTGCCGGTCCCCGGTCATGGAGCCGGGGTTATGACTCCGGACGCTAACCTGGCAATTTGGCTCGATCACAAAATTTTCGGGCATTTTCAGGATGGAACAAATTATTCCTGGATATTGAGCGGCCTTACCTTTGGCGCCACCACCATGCTGGGGGTCTTTGCCGGAAAATTGTTACGCTCGAACCGCAGCCAGAGGGACCGGGTTTTAATCCTCCTCGCCGCCGGCGTCGGAACCTTACTGCTGGGCTGGTGTTGGGACAAAATCTTTCCCATTGTCAAGCACCTGTGGACCAGTTCCTTCGTTCTCTATTCGGGAGGAATGTGTTATTTATTGCTCGCCCTGTTTTACCTGGTGATTGATGTTTTGGGCTTCCGTAAATGGGCCTTCGTCTTCACGGTTATCGGTATGAATGCTATCGCCGTTTATATGGTGACCAGATTGTTCGATTTCCGGATTCTGGCGGACATCCTGGTTGCCGGGCTTGCCGACTGGATGGGAAACTGGTATGAATTAACGCAGGGATTGGTCGCTTTTGCCATCATCTGGCTGATTCTCTGGTGGATGTACCGAAAAAAATCATTTATAAAAATTTAACGGCCCACTATTTTTCCCAGAAAATTGCTCATTGCCTTTGCCGAATTTTCGCCAAGGGCGCTGTTCAGCAACCGTTGCTGCCGTTCGGTAAAAACCAACGGCTCTGTCGGATCAAAATTAGCAAATCCCAGCCGCCCCGCCACCGCTTCGCGCAGCCGGTCCAGATTTTCATTCTTTAACGCGGAAATATAAAGATAATCCGAATCTCTCTCAGCCGTACCCATCAGGTCGGATTTATTGACGACGGTCAGCACCTTTTCTGGTTCAGGCAGTTTTCCTGAGTAATCCTCAAGCCTGCTGTCTCTCAGACGTTCATTGTCCAGCACCAGAATAACCAGATCGGCTTGACCAAGCTTTTCATCCGCCCTGGCGAGAGCTTGTTCCTCAATCCGGTCGTCCGCAGCCCGTCGCCCCGCGGTATCAATCAGATTCACCCCCAAACCGTTAATCTCCACCAGTTGCACCGTCCAATCCCGCGTCGTCCCCGGCAGATCCGCCGTGATGCTCTGGGTTTTTCCCGTCAACGCATTGGCCAACGTGCTCTTGCCCACGTTCACCGGCCCAGCCAAAACCACGGTAGGGGGGCTAAGCAATTTCTTCGCCAATGCATAACTCGATAGCAGTTGCTTAATCGCCGTCCGGACCGATTGCATTGCTCGAATCGATTGTTCCTCCCCGGAGTCCTTCTCCAGTCTCGTCGCCAGTTCCTTGATCCTGCCGGTCAATCCACCGGGACATTGCGCCGTCAACGCCAGAACCGCCATCCGGGTCTTCGCTCCCGGTAGAACCTGTTCAATTTCATCTGCCATCGAATCCGCCTCATGCAGTTCCCGCCAACTGGTCACCTCAACACCAAGCTCATTCAGCAGCATCAGAATCCGCTGGGTAATCCGCGGCCCGCCGTGACAATTGATATCGACAGTTTCGCCCCCTCCATCAGCGACCGCCACCACCTTATCAACAACTTCATCACCATCGAAAATGCTGCCGTAATAAAGTTTATCCGGCAACATCTCAGGTCGATCCGAAACTAACTCAGGCGTTAATCCACTTCCAGCCGGTACGAAAATTTTCCCCAGAACCGCCCCAGCTTCCCCCCCGACAATCTGAATCGTTGCAATTGCACTTGCCCCGACGGGAGTAATCAGTGCCGCTTTGGTTGCCATTAGTTCAAGTCCTGATGACCTTTAATACCATTCAAACCGTTAACATCTTTCGAATTGCTTGAGCCATCTGCCCCATCCAAACCATTCAATTCACTTTCCAGTTGAGAAAGATTGCTCTGGATCTCATCTTCCAGATGTTCATGGAACTTCCGGTAAGCCAGATAAATCCCGTCCAGGCACAAGTCCGGCACAAACGAATCCGCAAAATCACATTTCTGCGCAATAATTTTGCCGTAACCGCCTGTAATCACCAGTTGAGGCCACTGACCCAGCAGCGTAGCATAGCGCTCCACAATCTCCCGCATCGCCCCCATCGCCCCATAAAACACCCCGTGCTGAATCGCCAATCGGGTGTTGGTTCCGTAATCACCTTGCGGTATTTCCGGTGCTACCTCCGGCAATGCCGACGTGTGCTCATGCAACGCCTGACACGCCAACCCCAGCCCCGGCATAATCGTCCCGCCCACAAAAATCCCGTTCTGGTTCACACAATCTATCGTCGTCGCTGTACCAAAATCGGCAACCGCAACCGCACTTCCCACCACTTCGTAAGCCGCCAACGCCGTCAACAAACGGTCGGCCCCAACTTTTTCCGGATCTTCGATTCCCAACTTAATGCTCAGTGTAATGTCCTTGCCCGCCACCAGCACCTTCTGGTCCAAAGCCTTTTCGGTCGCCTGCTCCACCACCTGCAAAGCTTTAGCGTTCACCGAACACGCTACCACCGGTACCGTTCGCGCACCCAAAGGCTGCGCACCGCACAATTGCCGCATAGAACCAATCACCTCAACCAGCTTCTCCGGCGCCGCCACCGACACGCGCTCCGTACGCACCAGTTCCTGGTTAACAAAAACGCCCAGCGATATTGTACTGTTGCCTATGTCAATCGCTATCAGATCCATCAGTTTCATCCTTGTTTTCCTGCTTTTGTTCGGATTCCTGCTCAGCTTTGCGAACCTGCTGAACTTCCTGCCATAACCTCTCGCACAACTGGTTCAGATTCGCACCTGTTACCGCCGAAATATCCATAACCTCACAATCCAGCTCCTCCTTGAACTCTTCCAGCTTTTCCCGCTCCGGGTCAAGGTCCATTTTCGATACCACAATAATCTCCGGCTTATCCGCCAGCACCTCACTGTATTGTGCCAGTTCACTGCGAATCGTGTGATAATTCTGCACCGGATCCGCCCCGTCCAACGACGAAACATCCACCATGTGAACAATTATCCGCGTTCGTTCGATATGTTTCAAAAAATCATGCCCCAGTCCCTGCCCGGCGTGCGATCCTTCAATCAGTCCCGGAATGTCCGCCACCACAAATCGACGGTAATCGCTAAGCTCGATAATCCCCAGATTCGGTTTGAGCGTGGTAAACGGATAAGAAGCTATCTTCGGCCGCGCCGCGGAAATCCGCGACAACAAAGTACTTTTGCCCGCATTTGGCAATCCCACCAACCCAATGTCAGCTATCAGCTTCAGCTCCAGACGCAAATGACGCTGCTGACCCGGTTTGCCGGGTTTCGCAAATCGGGGCGTCTGATTGGTGGCACTGGCAAATCGTGCGTTGCCGTACCCACCCAGGCCGCCTCGTGCCACACAAACCGTCTGATCCGGCTCACTCAAATCCTTAAGCACCATATCCAAATCCATATCATGGATAATCGTCCCCGGCGGCACCATAATATGCAAATCCTCACCCTTTTTGCCCGAACATTCCTTGCCCATCCCATCCTCGCCGCGACCGGCACGCCAGTGATGCTTACCGGTAAAATCCAGCAACGTATCAACGCCCGCCTTGGCAGTAATAAAAACACTCCCGCCATGACCGCCGTCACCCCCGTTCGGACCACCACGCGGAATATACTTCTCCCGGCGGAAACTGACACATCCGTTACCACCGTCACCAGCTTCCACAAAAATTTCCGCTTCATCTATAAACATAAAAACAATTCAGTCCTTATCAATCGCCTGCCAACTTCCGATCCGCTCCAAATACTTCAGTCAATACCATAAAAAAAAGAGTGGCGGCTAACCACTCTCTTTTCGTTTTTTCTCCGCGCATCATAACAGTCTCGGTCCGCCGCAGCGTCACCAGGCAATTATAATACTTCGACTTTGCGGCCTTTAAAACTAACCGTGCCGGCCGACAACGCAAACAGCGTATTGTCACGCCCGATACCCACGTTCTTGCCCGGTTTAAAGGGAGTGCCGCACTGCCGCACAATTATAGCTCCAGCCTTAACCGCCTGCCCGCCGAAAGCTTTCAAACCGCGATGCTGCGGATTACTGTCGCGACCGTTTCGTGATGATCCTTGTCCTTTTTTGTGTGCCACTTCGTATTACTCCATATTCTCAATTTAAAATTTTAATTTTTCATCTTTGATTTTTGAATTAATTAATTATCTCATTATCCATTCCCGATCGCGGTAGAGCATCACCCGCTGCTCGGGATTAAAAGCGTCGCCCGGAACTTGATATTTCAGCGCCAGGGTTTTACGTAACAAAACTTCCGCGGGCATGGCGTAATCCATCACCGATCTGACTTCCGCCAGATTCAGTCCGCGATTGTAAATCCGAACATCATCGATCATCCCATTAAAGCTGCACCCGCTCATCTGCTGATCACCACCGATGCAAACCCCAATGTCATTAGTACCGATTTCGCCGGATGCTTCCCGGCTGTTATTCAAAAAGCCGTCCACATAAAGTCGAATCTCCTGCCCGTCATAAACTCCCACAACGTGATGCCATTGATCAACACCAACGCTGCCGGTCCCTGCCACGGACATCTCCGGTCCCGCTCCACATGCAAACCGAAATGTCCGGTTTGCACTGTCGCATCTCAGGCCCCATCCGTCACTGCCCTTAGCGATAATCACCCCGTCAGTGTCAAACGCCCTGACTTTCACCCACGCCGCAACCGCTATCTGATCACGAAGATCAAAAACCGCCTCATTCGCCACCGACACACAATCACTGCTGCCGTTGAACTCCAAAGCTCCACCGATCTTTCCCAAACCGGCTCGCCAGAGCGGCTGTTCGTTCAAATCTCCGTTATTGCCGCCCACACTGTCTAGTGCGCTACTGCCCTGGCTCTGATCGAATCCCCAGTGTGCCACCAACGCTTGCGACGTCTCCGTATCAGACTCGACCAGCGAATCATATTTAACATTCACCGTCTCATTGCTCAGCCCCGAAACAAATATCGTCGTCGCCGTCGCGCCGTAATCAAAATCCTCAAAAATCGCCACCGAATCACGCGTGTTGTCCTGACCAACCAATATTCGTCCCGAAACCAGATACTCAGGCTCCAGCAGTGGCAGCGTATCGGCGTAAAGCTCTCTTATCGCCTCAAAAACCGGCCTACGCACCGACTCACCCGCATAACTCAAACGGAATGTATTCGTAAACAGCTCAAATCTCGGATAAAAATCAACTTCCCGTGCGGTATTATTCGTCACCGAATACAGCAAATACCAAAATGACTTGGTTTTTTCCGCTCCAGGCAACTTTATCGAAATTTTTTGCGGATTCCCATGCAACGTCAAATCCAGCTGCCAGGTACCCGCCGGGGCTACTAACGCCGGTTGGGGTACCGCAGAATGCACAAAATTGTCCAAACCTGCCACCGTGATCAAAAACAATCCCGCAAGCGCCAGCTTAGTGATGTAAAGGCTTTGTTTTTGCATTCTTGCACCGATTCCTAATAAAAGCCGGACATAGAGCCAATAATTTTACAGAATTGGTAGTTTAGCAATCTTCCTTTGATTGTCAAGCGCCGTTTTTCAAAGGATTTGCGTTGATTTTCATACGTCACAATGCGAAAAACATCTTTGTTTGAGTACCATTTACCGAGGATTTAACAAAAAATTCACTGATTTGTCTGCGCACAGGGCTTTAGATAGCATTAAAGCATTGCAGTTAAACAGTTTACATGAGATTTTCCATGAAACTCCAGGGCACAAATTTATCCGAACTCACCCGCCAACAGCAAGCCTGGGCAAAAAAAGTCCGTCCGGAACCCATCAATCACCCCATCCGTGTCGTCGCCGGTGCTGATGTCGCCTTTAGTTCCGACGGAAACTTCTCCATGGCCGCTGTAGTGGCCCTTTCCCTGCCAAAATTGGAGATTCTCTCCATAACCCAGGCAATTCAAAAGGTCACCATACCCTACATACCAGGCTTTTTGTCCTTCCGCGAAGCTCCCGTTGTTATCGCCGCCGCCCAAAAACTGCCTATAAAACCCGATGTCCTGCTCGTTGACGGCCAGGGCCTCGCCCATCCTCGCCGTTTCGGACTTGCTTGCCACGTTGGCGTTGAGCTGGATTGGCCCACCATCGGCTGTGCCAAGAGCAGACTCCTCGGCACTTACCGTGAACCAGCCCCTCAAAAAGGGGCCTCATGCCGTTTAATGGATGGCCCAGAGATTATCGGAAAAGTCCTCCGCAGCCGCTATAACGTCAATTGCCTATTCATCTCCATCGGCCATCGCATCACCCTCGTTGACGCCGTTAAAATCACCTTATCCTGTTGCCGAAAATATCGACTTCCCGAACCCGCCAGATTGGCACACCAGCTCGTTACCAAAATTCGCAAACAACATGAAATATCACCTTTTACCTCACTGTTTTGAAATTCGAATTCGGTTTTAGATTGCCTCTGGACAAATTAAACTCATGTGGTTAGTATTAATCCTTTGTATTTTTGCAGTTTTTAACCATGCTGACATTAACCTGAAGAAAAGGAAGTATTCACGAGAACATAAAATATGAACGAACACACCCCTCAAGATCGTACCGGCGACGAACAGAACATTCTGCCGGTTGGCGAAAACAACAAACCTTTTGATAACCGCGAAAACATTAATCCCCCCCAACCAGCACAGTTTGTTCCTGCCGATTCCGCAGCTACAGATTCTGTAGGTTCAGGTTCAATAGATAGCTCTTTCGCATCTCCCGATAATAAGCCCGCCAATTCCGACGGCCCTTCAATAATCGAACACGCCCCCGACGTTCACCCCGCCGCAATTCAACCCGCCCAATCGCCCACACCTCAGACTTCCGCACCACAACCTTCCTCACCTCAGCCTTCCTCACCTCAGCCTTCGACACCTCAGCCTTCGACACCACAGCCTTCCGCACCTAAGCCTTCCGCACCACAGCCTTCGAAACCTCACCCTTCAGCACCTCCCCTTCCCGGCCCTGAACTGGATCCCGATCTGGAACGGGAAATTGAAGCTGCCCTTGGCGACGCCAGCATCATGGACATTTACGCAATGGATGATTCCGCCGCCACCGCTGCTTCCAGCGGACCGGCCGTCGATGAATCTGATCCACCTCCCGGTGTCATCCGAGGCAAAGTTGTCGGCATCAGTGGCGACGACATCTTCATCGACCTGGGCGGCAAAAGCCAGGCACTCCTGCCCCGCAACGAACTTGCTCCCGACGAACAGGTCGAAATTGGTTCCACGATGAACGTCGCCATTGTCGGTTACGATAAAAAAGACGGCTTGGTTATGCTCTCCAAAAAAACCGCCGAACAACAACTGCTTCGCCGAAATCTCAAAAAAGGCGTCCTTGTTGAAGCCCGCGTAACCGGTTCCAACAAAGGCGGATTGGAAATGGATATCAAAGGTCTCAAAGCCTTCATGCCTGCCTCTCAGATCAGTTTCCAAAGGATCGAAAACCTCGACACCCTTATCGGCGAACTCTTCACCTGCGAAGTTGTTGAAGTCGAACGCGGCGACAAAAATATCGTTCTCAGCCGGCGCAACATCCTCGCCAAAGAACGTCGGAAACAAAAAGAGCTGCTCTGGCAGGAAATGGAAAAAGGCCAGACTCGACACGGCGTCGTCAGTAGATTAACCGATTTCGGCGCCTTCATCGATCTCGGCGGCGTGGACGGTCTGCTACATGTCAGCGAAATGAGTTGGGCCCGTGTCAAAGACCCCAGCGAAATTCTCCAGACCGGCCAGGAAATCGACGTCGTTATCATTGCTCTCGACCCGGATAAACAACGCATCTCCCTCAGCCTGAAAAAAGCCGGCGGCGACCCCTGGACCTCCGTCGAACTCAACTATCCACCCGGCACTCGCTGCCAGGCCCAGATCGTCAGCCTGATGGACTTTGGCGCTTTCGCTCAACTGGAACCCGGCATTGAGGGGCTCATTCCCATCAGCGAAATGAGTTGGGCCGGCAGAATCCACCATCCCCGGGACGTCGTCAGCAAAGGTATGATGGTCGAAGTCGAAGTCTTAACCCTCGACACCAACAAACGCCGATTGTCGCTCAGCATGAAACAACTCCAGACCAATCCCTGGAGTAACATTGGTCAGAAATATCAGGTCAACGAAACTTTCACTGGCAAAGTCGTCAAGCTCACCGATTTTGGCGCGTTCGTCAATCTCGAAGAGGGTATCGACGGCCTGGTTCACATCTCACAAATGTCTGATAAACACATTGGCAAACCCGGCGACGTTGTCAGCGTCGGCGATGAAATCCAGGTTCGCGTTCTCAACGTGGACACCGAAAACCAGAAAATTTCCCTCTCTCTGAAGGGCTTAACCGCCGCCGAAGACCATGCCCCTCCGGAACAATCGCCCGCTACCGATTCTTTCGTCGATTCCAAAAAATCCAAAGACCGTCCCCACCGTGGCGGTTTGTCCTGGGACCACGGCAACGATGCCGCCGGAGGACTCGGCTTAAAACTTTAGGGCACTTCTAATTCCTTTCCCATATTGGTGGAGCAAAACACCTCCTTCTGTCGATGATAGACACAGAACAGTGCGTTTTTGCGCGCAGAAGGGAGCCTCTGAACATGATCAACCGAAAAAAAAACTTAACTGATAATAAAAAATTTTTCCGATCAGCTTTCACACTGAACCGAAAATCACAAAACCGGCGTCATTCTCAGTATAAAAAATCCACTTTCCTTAACCTCGAAACACTCGAACCACGCCGCCTGCTCTCCACTGTCGCCGTTGGCGTCGATGCCGACGGGGATGGTTACAAAATTCTGCTCGCCGGGCCCGGAACTATCGTCGATCCCAGTCTGGCAAACCTCACCCTCTCCGGAACGACCATGGCCTCAAAACTGACCATCACCGTTGATGCCCCAGACGGCAACGGTCAGGTTGACGTCGCCAAGGTTGACGCCGGACTCGATTCCCTGGGTCAGCTTCTGGTTCAGGGAGATCTCGGCGGACTCCAAGCCGCCCGAATCGGTAAACTCCAGGCCCAAAGCCTCGGCAACATCGCAGACAGCAGCGATTTCTTCGACATCAACGGACCGGTCAAACAGATTAACATCTCCGGCTCCATCCTGGATTCCACCCTTGACATCGATGGCCCCGTCAACACCATTCAGGTCGGTCAACGCCGCGACGAAACCTCAAACATCAGCAACAGTTCCATCGACATCGACGGCAACCTCAATAAATTCATTCTCTGCCAGGATCTCACCGCCGGTTCCACTATTAGCGTT
Organism: Sedimentisphaerales bacterium; assembly: GCA_016934515.1. Taxonomy (GTDB): domain Bacteria; phylum Planctomycetota; class Phycisphaerae; order Sedimentisphaerales; family SM23-30; genus JAFGSR01. Next base: position 4,092 of record JAFGSR010000218.1, on the reverse strand, counting down.
GATGGAACACTGAAAGTCATCGACATCAATGGTGCCCTCGTCAACAGCACTGTTCAAGCCACCGACGACGTAACCAAATTCATGGTTGACGGCGTCATCAGTAACAGCACCATCGACCTGGACAACAACCTGAGAATTTTCATTGCCAAAAACAGCGTCAATAACACCAACATCACCATCGGGCAAACACTGCGCAAAGCAACCATCTTCGCCGACCTTCGCAATTCCACCCTCCTTTGCAGCGCCTTGGACAACCTGCTCGTCCGCGACGACCTCAATAACACTCAAATCGGTGTCACCGACGACCTCAGCCAACTTCAGGCCGATGACTCCCAGGGCTTGACCCTCCGTGTCAGCGGCACTCTCGAAAACTTGTCCATCCGTCAGGATATGGACGACGCCCTCATCTCCGCCCTCAACGGCATCGGCACCATTCGCATCGGCGAGGAACTTAACGGCTCTCTCATCTTGGGTGGTATCGACATCGGCGCAAACTTCACCCTCGAAAGCACCGGCGGCGGTGACGATTTCGAATGGGGAAACGTTACCATCGAAAAAATCACGATCGGACGCGACATGATCGATTCCAGCATCGCTGCCGGAGTCAGCCCCCGGGGACCATTCTACGGCGACGGTGACGACGAACCCACCGCCGGAGACATCGGTACTGCTCGAATAAATCGCATAATCGTCCGCGGCGACATCGCCAGCACCAACTTGCCCGGCGAAACTTACGCTATCAGCGCTGCCGACGGCATCGACCTGATCCGCAGCGGCCGACGAATCTTCACCGGTACCGCCGATGTACTCCTCCAGGAGTTCTAATCAAGACTGCACCAACAAAATTAGTCCCCATGACCCGCTAAACAATTGCCTCGCTAACCGATGAGTCAATACGTCACCCCCACACAAAACATACCAACCTTCCCAATCCAACCACCCAGACATCCCCTCGACATCCACCGGCAACATACCCTCCCCACGAATTAGATTTTTCGAGACTATCTCAGCTGGATTGCTATAATACAGTGCAGTAGCGAAACTAAAATTAAGCAACTTTTACAGTTGTATTATTGTCGGGATCACCCGCCCCCAAAGGTCATAAATACATGAAAAATCAAGCACTTATAAATACCAATTTAGACAGATGGTCCGCCCTCTTAATCCTGCTAATCCTCATTGCCGCCGCCGGGGCACTCCTCTTTTCTAACCAACTCACCGCTGTTTCTGTCCCGCCCGAAAAAAACAAATCCATCAATCCTTCCCTCCCCCAAATCACTCAAACCACCCAACTGACTCAACAAGCATCTTCCACTTCCCTGACAGCTATCCAACAAACAGATTCCACTCCCCTCGAAATCACTGCTCAACCTGATCCCTCTGTCAACGAAAACACCACCCCAACCGAAAACGCCGCTCCAACCGAAAACGCCGCCCCAACTGACCCCACACAAGCCCATCAGCAATTAATTTCTGCCGCTCAAGCCATCGCTCACGGACATTTCGACCAGGCCCAACAGATCATCGACCAACTCCAAAACAACGAATCCGCACAGCTCTTCGCCCAAAAACTCCGCAACCTACTCACCCAGAACCAACAGTTAACCGATCAGTCCTTCCAGGCTTCTCAGCAGGCTTACGACGAATACCTCCAAAACATGCAAAAAGCCATCGACACCGCCAACTGGCGTCAAACCATGCTCCAGGCCAGCCAAACCATCGAATTCGACAGCAAGGAAAAAACCGAAGCCGAAACCGAACTAAAAGATCAGGTCCAACAGGCTTGGCTTGACTCCCTCAGCCAGTACGGCTCCTCTTCCTTTCTTGCCGACCGCATGAACATCAAACCCACCGTCAACAACGAAACCCGCGACCTGATTTTCTCCCAGGCCCTGCAGATCGCCCATGAATACATCGATCAGGAAAAATGGCTCGATGCCTACGCCCGCGTCTATCGCCCTCTCGCCCTGCTCGATAAACAATCCGACAATTACGACCAGACTGGCTCCCGCCTCGTCCGCCAGGCCATCATCTCTGACATGTACGTCCCCGATCCCAACCAGGAAGCCATTCCCTGGCAAAAAAGGCGCGACGGCGTCTCCTACACCATTTATTCCGCTGCCTTACGCAGAATCGTGGACAATTACGTAGATCAACCGGACTTCCGCGAAATGGCCAATAAAGCGCTGGAATATTGCACCTTGCTTGCCGAAACCGGAAAACTTTCCCAAACTTTCACTCAGATGCAGGACCAACAAATTACAGAATCCTACCTCAAAAAGCTCGCCGAACTACACAATCAGCTTGACTCCACGCCGCAAGACGAACTTGGTTTTTCTCACCTGCTCGGCCTGCTCCGACAGGTCCAGGACATCAACCAGCAAACTTTGCAACTGCCCCTGGAGGTCATCACCGCCGATTTCGCCGAAGGTTCTTTCGCTGCACTTGATGGCTATTCTTACGTCATCTGGCCCGGAGACGTACAAACCTTCAACAAAGACATGACCGGCGAATTCTCCGGCATCGGCGTCGAAATCACCAAACCCGAAGGCTTCCTCACCGTCAACTCGCTACTCGAAGGCTCTCCCGCCGAAAAAGCCGGACTTGATGCCGGTGACAAAATCATCGCCGTTGACGGTAAAAGCACCACCAACATCACCCTCGAAATGGCCGTCCAGTTAATCACCGGTAAATCCGGCACCGACGTCACCCTCACCATCGACCGCGACAGCTTCAAAAAACCAAAAGACTTCACCATCACCCGCCAACGCATCGTCGTCCACACCATCAAGGGCCTCTACCGCGATCCGTCCGGCCGGTGGCAGTACTTCCTCGACAAAGACCAGGGCATCGCTTACGTCCAGGTCACCAACTTCTACGGCGAAACCGCCCTCAGCCTCCGCGAAACTCTCCGCAAATTAAAATCGCAAAACATGACCTCCCTCGTTCTCGACCTCCGCAACAACAGCGGCGGGTTCCTCAGCGCTGCCATCCAGATGGTTGACACCTTCATCTCCCAGGGCGTCATCGTCAGCACCCGCAACCGCGGCGGTATCAACGAAAAAGCCGATTACGCCCGACCCGAAAACACCCTCGACGAAAAACTTCCCCTGATCGTCCTGGTCAATTCCAACTCCGCCAGCGCCTCCGAAATTGTCTCTGGCGCCCTCAAAGACCACCACCGGGCCCTCATCATCGGCACTCGAACCTTCGGCAAAGGAAGCGTCCAGGAAATCCACAACCTCCGGCCCACCCTCGCCCAACTCAAAATGACCGTCGCCTATTACTACCTCCCCAGCGGCCGCCGCGTGCACCGCGACCCCAAAGACAAACTCAGCAAAGATTACGGCGTCGAGCCCAACCTTACCCTCGAACTCACCGGACAACAAAATCTCGACTGGCTCACCGCCAAACGCCAGGCCGGCATCCTCCACAGCAACGGCCAAAACCTCGATCCCGAAAACTCTGCTTCTCCTGATGACCAGGATTACAATGAAACCGAAGAATCCAACACCGAGGAAGACTCCGAACTGAACCATAGAAAATTCTACACCGCAAAAGAACTCATGGAAACCGACACCCAGCTCAAACTAGCCTGGCTCTGCCTCAATGCCAACCTCATCGCCCAGTCCCTCGATTCCGAAAACCAACACCGCGGAGAACTCGTCGGTCCCGCCCTGCTGGAGAACTAAACAAAATTATTTATCTGCCATAGAGCGGGCCGTCCCCGCCATTCCTTCTGAGCAAATGACTCAGCTATTGCGGCCGGTGGCAACGCCAAGTGCTCTTGGGGGTGGCCGATATCATATCAACCACCGTAACGACTTGTCATGCCCGCGGAAGCGGGCATCCAGATTTGTTTTGATTTTCCGTGCCGGCCTCTCCGCTCCGCTCGGTGTCGTCATTCGTCATTTACCCTGAACCCTGAACCCGGGACCCTGGAATTCAGGATTTCTCTTCATGCCCTTCATGGTAAAATATCTTGCAGGTTTTTAGCATCTTATGAAATCCGTGTAATCCTATGAACCGGAGCCTGTCAATCACTTTCATCGTACTTTTTGCATTTTTCTTCTTTCGGTTGTGGCAAACCTG